>JBAIWX010000205.1:0-7422 GCA_037916975.1 Gemmatimonadales bacterium | reverse complement strand
CGGGATGCGCTGTTTCACGAGGGCGACGCGATGGCCCTTCCTTTTCCCGACGCGCGGTTCGACGCGGCCGTCATGCCCCTCGTGATCTTCTTCCTCACCGTCCCGGCGAGGGGCGTCGCCGAGATGGCGCGCGTCGTCCGCCCGTCAGGCATCGTCACGGCGTACGGATGGGACCTCGACGACGGCGGCTCGCCCTACGACATCCTCGTCCGGGAAATCCGGGCCATGGGGCTCGAGGTCCCGGCGCCACCGAGCCCCGACGCCTCTCGAAGGGACAGGTTGCACGAGTTGTGGACCGGGGCGGGCCTCGAGGCGGTCGAGACCGTCGAGATCGTCGTCGAACGCAGCTTCGCTGACTTCGCCGAGTATTGGGCGACCGTCCTCGGGTCGCCCAGCGTGGGAAGGCAGTTGCGGGCGCTGTCCGCCATCGATGCAGCCACCCTCCAGGGCCGACTGCGGTCGTGCCTTCCAGCCGACGCCACGGGCCGCATCACCTGCCGCGCCCGCGCGAATGCCGTCAGGGGCATCGTGCCATCGGCGAGCTCGTAGACCGGTGCGGCGCGCGTGATGGCGTCGCGGCCGCCGGTGTCCCTCGAACTGGCACCTCCGGCGCGCTCGTCGTAGCATTCGACGGTGCGCCAGCGCCGGCGGGCCCGTCGCGGGCGCCATCCGGCAACCACCTCCCCTCACGCGGTCCTCATCTCCCATGCGCATCCTGATCGTCGGAGCCACCGGCACGATCGGCAAGGCCATCGCCGACGCCCTGGGCTCCCGCCACGAGCTCCTCCTGGCCAGTCACTCCAGGGCAGCGCTCACCGTCGACATCGCGGACGCGGACTCCATCAAGGCGCTCTACCGGAAGGCCGGGCGCCTCGACGCGGTCATCAGCGCCGCCGGCCAGGCGCGCTTCAAGCCGTTCGCCCAGCTGACGGATGAGGACTACGCCTTCTCGCTCGCCAACAAGCTCATGGGCCAGGTCAACCTCGTCCGGTACGGTATGGAGTCGGTTACGGACGGGGGGTCGCTCACGCTCACCAGCGGCGTCCTCGCCGACGCGCCCATGGTGGGGAGCGGTGCGATCAGCCTGGTGAACGCGGGGCTCGAGGGCTTCGCGCGGGCGGCAGCCCTCGAGGCGCCCCGCGGGATCCGCGTGAACGTCGTGTCGCCTCCGTGGGTGACGGAGACCCTCGCGGCCTACGGGATGCCGCTCGAGGGCGGCCTCCCCGCGAGTACCGTGGCGAGGGCCTACGTCGCCCTGCTCGAGGGCACGGCCACGGGACAGGTCGTTTCGCCGTAGGGGCGCGGCCACCGTGACTGAACGGTGGCCGCCGCCGCCGACCGGCGGGTGCCTGCCCGCCGACGCGCGTTCACCAGGTCAGCCACTTCGTTCAAGCCCCTCCCCTCGCCGGTCCGTATACTCGTGTCCGTCAGCAGCGCAGTCCACCCGAACACGAGGAGTCGACCATGTCCGCCCAGTCCACCAGCTGCACCTGCACCAACTGCCCCGGCGCGTCCTGCACCTGTGGTTGCCAGGCCGCCGAGGCGAACGCGAGCCAGGGCTGCCGGTGTGGCCCGCACTGCGCCTGCGGCGCGAGCTGTGCTTGCGCGCGGTCCTGAGCGGCACGCCGATCGCCGGCGCGGGGTGATGCCGGGTCCGATGTCGGATGAGGCGCTGAGGCAGCGGCCGTCGGACGGCCCGGGAAGCTCGGGCGTCCGCGGCGGAGCGGTGGTGGCCTCACGCGACGGGACCCGCAGCGACCGCGAGCCCTGCACCGAGCAACGGCGAGAGCTGGCGAGACGCACCCCGGCGCTTCACGGCGCCGGGGTCCTCTCCATGATCCAGCGGAACTTCCCGGCGGCGCGCGGCGCTTCCCAGGGGCCGGCCTCGAGGTCGGGGTCGCACGGGCCATCGGGCCCATCCCCTCGCGAGCGGGAGCCACCGCATGCGCAGCTGGCCGGTCGTGGCGTACGCGGTCCTGTACGCCGTCGCCCTCGTCGCCCTCGTCCGGTTCGAGGGGCTCGACCCCACCGAGCCGCTCTTCGTCCTCGCCACGTTCGGCGTGGGGATGTCGGGCCTCGCCTGGTGGGCGACGCGCGGACTCGTGCCGCGCCCGGCGCCGGTGCGGGCGCCGCGCCGGGAAGCGGCGGCGGTGCTCCTGTATCTCTTCCTGTTGAGCGGGCTGATCACGTGGGGGCTGCCCGCTGTCCGCGGCCTCGCCCCAGCGGGCTGGAGCTCGGAACTGCTGGTGCTCCTCGCCAAGACGATCGCCTTCCTCGTCATTCCCTGGCTCGCGTGGCGCCACCTGCTCGGATACCGGGACCTCGCGCTCTTCGACCTCCGCTTGGGGCTCGAGGGTCACTGGCGCCCCGCACTCGTGATGACCATCGCGGTGATCGCGTTCCAGCTCGCCTTCGGCCGCGCGGGGCGCGAGCTGTCCGCGCTCCACCCCGCGCCCGCCACGCTCGCCCTCGCGCTGTGCGGGTCCTTCGCGTGGCTGCTGCTCGACGTCGGGTTCATCGAGGAGGTGCCGTTCCGCGGGCTCTGCCAGTCGCGCCTCTCGGCGTGGGCGGGGTCCGAGGCGGCCGGCCTCGTCGCGGGGGCGCTCTGCTTCGGCCTCGCGCACGCCCCCGGCCTCTACCTGCGGCCCGGGCTCACGGGTGAGGCGGTGGGCGGCCATCCCTCCCTCCTCCGCGCGGTCGGCTCCAGCATCGTGGTGACGTCGGTGTCCGGCCTGATGTACGGCGTGCTCTGGCTCAGGACGCGGAACCTCTGGGTCGTGGCCATCGTCCACGCCGCGCAGGACCTGCTCCCGACCGCGGTGGATGCACTGCGGCAGGGGTTCCCGGGGGCCTGAGTTCCTCGCGCTGCGGCACCGCCCGGCCGCACCACCACCACCCGGGAATATCCCGGCCCGTCTCCCGCTCCAGTAGGCTGACGAGCGCACCGTGCGCTCGGACCACCCACGGGAGCGGACATGTCGGACGAGATCCTCCACGACCACAACGCCGACGGCATCGATCGCCGCGGCTTCCTCAAGTGCATGGCCTGGGCCGGCACCGGCGCGCTCTGGGCGGTGCAGGGCGGGGTGCTGCGGTCCATCGCGATCGACGGGCGCGTGGGCGCCGCCGTCGAGGCGATGAAGGGCGCGCTGGTCTTCGCGCAGATCAGCGACAGCCACATCGGCTTCAGCAAGGCGGCGAACCCCGACGTCACCGCGACGCTGCAGGCGGCGGTGGACCGGCTCAACCAGCTCCCCGTCCGGCCCGCCTTCGTGCTGCACACCGGCGACATCACGCAGCTCTCGAAGCCCGCCGAATTCGACACCGCCAGCCAGGTGATCCGCGGGATCCGGACCGACCGGGTGTTCTACGTGCCGGGCGAGCACGACGTGCTGGAGGACAACGGCCAGCAGTACCTGCAGCGCTACGGCAAACAGACCCGGGGGAACGGCTGGTACAGCTTCGACCACGGCGGGGTGCACTTCGTGGGCTTGGTGAACGTGCTCGACCTCAAGGCCGGCGGGCTGGGCAACCTCGGCGCCGAGCAGCTCGACTGGCTCAGGCGCGACCTGGCGGGGCGCTCGTCGAGCACGCCGATCGTGCTCTTCGCCCACGTGCCGCTCTGGTCCGTCTATCCCGACTGGGGCTGGGGCACCGACGACGGGGCACAGGCGCTGGCGCTCTGCCGCCGGTTCGCCTCCGTGACGGTGCTCAACGGGCACATCCACCAGGTGATGCAGAAGACCGAGGGCAACGTGGTGTTCCACACCGCGATGTCCACGGCCTTCCCGCAGCCGGCGCCCGGCACCGCCCCCTCACCGGGTCCGCTCACCGTCGAGCCGGGCCGGCTCCGCAGCCTGCTCGGGCTCACCAACGTGACCTACCGGCAGGGGACCGGCTCACTCGCGATCGTGGACAGCCCCCTGGGCCTCGCGCCGGAGGGTGCGATGGCGATGGCGCCCGCGGCGGCCGCCGACACCGGCCACGCCGCCGCCCCCGCCGTCGTCGGCGACGCGCTGGTGATCCGCATCGACAACTTCGCCTTCAACCCGCCGGAGGTGCGCGCGCCGCGGGGCGGGAAGGTGATGTGGATCAACGAGGACGACGTGCCGCACCGCATCGCGAGCGCCGACAACAAGTTCCGCGCCTCCGAGACGCTCGACACCGGCGGCCGGTACACCCTGACCCTGGACCGGCCGGGAACCTTCTCGTACTTCTGCACGCTTCATCCGCGGATGACCGGGCAGATCGTGGTCGCCTGACATGGTCAGTGGCGGGAATATTCCGGCCCCCGGCATCCTCTCCTATGTTGTCCCGGCGCGAAGCGAGCGGCGGTCCGGGGCCTGGGGACCCACCGTCCGCGCGCGCCGGGACGAGGTGCCGGTCGTCCATCGTGCCACCGGAGGTGCCGCCATCGACCCCGCTGCCGCCTTCGAGCAGCAGATGCTCCCGCACCTGGCCAGCGCCCTCACGCTGGCGCGCTACCTCCTGCGCGAGGTGGCCGACGCGGAGGACGCGGTGCAGGAGGCGTACCTCCAGGCGGTCCGCCACTTCGGCGGCTTCCGGGGCGAGAATGCCCGTGCCTGGCTGCTCACCATCGTGCGCCGGGTCTGCTATGCGTGGACCGAGCGCGAACGGCGGTACGCGTGGACGTCCGACGAGGACGACGTGTCGCAACTGCCCAGCCCTACGGACGACCCCGAGCAGGGGCTCGTGCGGCGCGAGACCCAGGAGCAGCTCGCGCGCGCGGTGGACGCGCTGCCCCTGCCGTTCCGCGAGGTCATCGTGATGCGGGAGATCCAGCAGCTCAGCTACAAGGAGATCGCATCGGTGACCGGCGTCCCGGTGGGCACCGTCATGTCGCGCCTCGCGCGGGCGCGCGCCCGGCTCCAGCGTGCGCTCGAGGCGCAGGGGATGGACGGATGACCGGACCCTGCGATCACGCCGTCGAGCCCGCGCTGGGCGCCTTCGCGGACGGGGAGCTCGAGGGAGCGACGCTCGCGTGGTGGGACGAGCATGTCCGCAACTGTGCGCGCTGCCGCGAGGAGGTGCGGCGGATCCGATCGCTTGGCGCATCGCTCCGCGCCAGCCTCCCGACCAGCGAGCCGTCGTCGGCACTCCGCGAGGCGGTCCGCCGGATCGCCCAGGAGCCGGCGGTGCCCCTCCCCGGCGCGCAGCCGCTCCGCCGCCGGCCGCCGACGCATCCGTGGGGCTCCGCGATCGCGGCGCTGCTCCTCGTCGGCGCGGGGTTCGGGATCGGCCGGTTCACCGGCGTCACCGCGACCGGTGAGGACGTGGTGGGCCAGGTGGTGGACGCCCACGTGCGCGCGCTCCAGGTCGACCACCTCGTGGACGTGGTGTCGACGAGCCATCACGTGGTCAAGCCGTGGTTCGCCGGCAAGCTCGACTTCTCGCCGCCGGTGCCCGACCTCGCGACCGACGGCTTCCCCATGCTCGGCGGCCGGACCGACATCCTCGACGGCCGGCCGGTCGCGGCCGTCGTGTACGAACACGGCCCGCATCGGGTGAACCTCTTCACGTGGCCTGCAATCTCGGCGGGCCCCTGCCGGCAGGACGCGCCGCTGGTGCGCCTCGGGTTCAACGTCGTGCACGGGCGGACCGGCGGGATGGAGTTCTGGGCGGTGTCGGACCTCAATCCCGTCGAACTGCGCGCGTTCGCGTCGGCGTGGCTCCGGGCCGCGGGCCCGGCGGACGGCAAGTGCGAGGGGAGCTAGTGCCCGCGTCCCACCGTTCCGGCCTCAATCGGTCCGGAGCCGCCCACCGGCCCGGCTCCTTCACTCACGCTCGAGGTTCGTGCATGTCGCGCCGGATCATCGCCCGCGTCGTCTCCCTGCTCCTGCTCGGTGCAACGCTCGCCTGCGGCAGCTACAGCAGCCCCTCCACCGTCCAGAGTCCCGTCGGGGCCTACTCGGTCAGCCGCTTCACTACAACCGCGAACGGTACCACGATCGACCAGCTCGCCCAGGGCGTGACGCTGACCATCACCCTCGCCGCTGACGGCACGACCACCGGCCGCCTCCTCGTGCCCGAGTCCGGTACCGGCCCGGTGGACCTCGCCGGCAGCTGGACCAGCTACGGGGACGTCGTCATGTTCCACCATCCGCTCCAGACCTTCCTCGACGTCCTCTCCTTCCGCGTGGTCGGCAACCAGTTGCAGGCCGACGGTACCGTGGACGGCAAGGTGTTCAGGGTTACGTTGAGTCACTGACCGCCGTCGCGATCCCCGCGTCGGCGACCCATTTCCAATCGGCATCCCGGATCGGTCCCGCTCCCGATGCCCCTCGAGCCGGCACTGCCCACCTCAGGATCGCGCGGCCCACCGACCAGCTCTCCGCGGTGATCCGCTTCTACCGGGACGGCGTGGGGTTCACGCTGCTCGACCGGTTCGAGGATCACGACGGCTTCGACGGCGCGATGCTCGGCTCGCCCGGGGCGCCGTATCACCTGGAGTTCACCACCAGCCGCACGCACCCCGCGGGCCGGCCCCCGGGGGCGGAGCACCTGCTCGTGTTCTATCTGCCCGGCGAGGCGGAGTGGGAGGCGGCCGTCGCGCGGATGGAGGTGGCGGGGTAGCGGCCGGTTCGCGCCCTCAATCCCTACTGGGATCGCGCCGGCCGGACCTTCGAGGACCCCGACGGCTACCGCGTGGTCTTCCAGCGGGCGGCGTGGCCGGCGTAGCTCGGTGGCCGACGCACGCCTGATTGACGGCGCCATGACTCTGCGACAGGGCTCGCGCCGTTCGTCGCGAAGGACGGTCTGCTCCCCGACCGCGGGGTCGGATGGCTTCGCTCCGCTACCGGCGTCGCTGACCCGACGCGGACCCGGGGTTCCGCGACGTGGCGCCCTACCGGTTCAACCCCGTGCCCGGAAATCGGTACATCGAGCTGCGACTCCGATAGCGGCCACCGGCAGGGCGTCGAACTTCCTGAGGCCGCCGAGGGCACCGGGGAGCTCGGCCCATCAGCGTCGCCGCGCTGCTGCTCCACGCGCCTGTCATCATGAGGGCTCGAGCGCAACGGGCTCGGCGGCGCAGCTGGCGCAGATGGCGTTGAGGCGTTGCGCGACCTGCACGCGTAACGGAGGTCGTCTCGCCGGAGAGCCAGGCCGGGAGGAGCCCCGCGGGTGACGACATTGGACCTCAGTGATCGGGTTCGGGAACTCACCGGCCGTTCCGTGCCCGGGGTCGTCGCCCTCGGGGTCGGGCCGGACGGGATCCGCCAGCGGGCGGCATGCGGTGTAGCGGATCTGCACTCGCGCGTCCCCATGACCAGCCAGACCGCGATGCCGTGGTTCTCGATGACCAAGCTGGTCACGGCGACCGCCGCAGTCCGTCTTGCCGAGCGCGGCGTGCTCGACCTCGACGCGCCGGTCGCGGCCCTGGTCCCCGCACTCCGTTCCCTG
>JBAIWX010000204.1:0-15815 GCA_037916975.1 Gemmatimonadales bacterium | reverse complement strand
AGCCGCGCGCGCAGCGCGCGCCGGGCCCGGAAGAGGTGCTGCCGCGACATCACCTCGGAGCAGCCGAGGTGCGCGGCGATGGCGCGGTGGTCCCATCCCTCGAGGTCGTGCAGCACCACGACCTCGCGCTGCGCGTCGCTCAGGCCGCCGAGCGCCCGCTCGAGCAGCTCGCGGAGCTCGCGCCGCGCCGTCTCCTGCGCGGGGGAGGCGCCCGGGTCGAGCGTCTCATCGTCGAGGTCGGCCCCGCGCCACCGCGGCGACGCGACGAGGTTGAGCGCGCGGTTCCGCGCGATGCGCGCCACCCACGCGCCGAAGCGGGCGGGCTCGCGGCAGTCGTCGAGGTGCTCGAGCGCGGCGACGAACGCCTCCTGCGCGAGGTCCTCGGCATCCATCATGGTGCCCGTGATGCCGAGCGCCGCCGCGTAGGCGGCGCGCCAGTGGCGGCGCACCAGCGCCTCGAAGGCGGGGGCATCCCCGTCCCGGGCTCGGGCCACCAGGGCGGCGTCGGAGGGATCGGGCGCGCTCGGCATCACCGGGAACATGACATGGGACGCGGCCCCCGTGTTACGGGACCCCCGCGTCCCCCGCGGGGTGCCTGCCCGGCGGCCGCGCTGCAGTGCCGCAACGCCCGGCCGGCGCGGCGCGTAACGGGGCTGGGCACGCGGCTGTCCAGCCAGAGTCCCGTCACCCCGGAGCACCCGATGCAGCACCGAGTCCTCGCCCTCGCGGGCGCCGCCCTCCTCGCCGCCGGCAGCGTGCGCGCGCAGCAGCCGCGCCTCGCCGACCTCGCCGGCACCTGGGTCCTCGAGCGCGACCTGAGCCAGTTCCCCGAGCGCCCCGGCGGCCGCGGGCCGGGCATGCGGGGCGGTCCCGGCGGCGAGGGCGGTCCGGGGATGGAGCCCGGGGGCCGGCCCGGCGGGGGGCCGCCGATGGGCGGCGGGTTCGGCGGGCGCGGGCGCGGTGGGTTCGGCGGCCGGGGCCGGGGCGAGGGCGGTCCCGGTGGCCCGGGGGGCGAGGGCGGCCCGCCGCCGGGGATGCGCGTGCTCTTCGAGTCGGCCCGGCCCGCCGAGCGCCTGGTGATCACGAGCGACGACTCGACGCTCTCCGTCGCCGGCGGCGAGGGGCCGCTCGAGACCTGGCATCCCGACGGCCGCGCCGAGAAGGACGTCGTGGAGGACGTGGACGTGGAGACGCGCGCCAGGTGGAAGGACGGCCGCCTCGACGTCGAGCGGAAGGTGGGGAACGCCGGCTCCGTGCGCCGGGTGTACAGCAGGGACGCGAAGAGCGGGTACCTGATCGTCGAGATGAAGGTCGCCGGCGGCCGGATGCCCGGCTCGCGCGAGTTCCGCCTGGTGTACAGCCCCGCGTCATCGAAGGGAACCTGACCGCATGCGCCGCGTGGCCGCGATCGTCGCCCTCGTCCTCGTCGCCCTCCTGCCTGCGCCGCGGCTCGCCGCGCAGGTCGGGCAGACCACCGACATCCTCACCGGCACCGTCACCGACTCGACGAAGGCGCCGGTCGAGAACGCGCAGGTGACGGCGGTCTCGCTCGACACCCGCGTGCAGCGCTCGACGCGGACCGACGCGCGCGGGCGCTGGCGGATCCTCTTCCCCGACGGCGGTGGCCGCTACCAGGTGTTCGTCACGAGCCTCGGGATGGCGCCGGCGCGGCTCCTCGCGCAGCGCGAGGGGGACGACGACCGGATCGTGGTGAACGTGGCGCTCTCGAGCCGGCCGGTGGAGATGCAGGAGATCGTGGCGCGCGGGCGGCAGGCGCCGCGGGGCGGCGTCGCGATCACGCCGGGCTCGACCGAGCAGGCGCAGACGCCCGACCGGCTCGCGAGGCTCCCGATCGACGCCGGGGACCTCAACGCGATCGCGGCCCTCGCCGCCGGGGTCGTGTCCATCGGCGGCACCGACTCGACCGCGGCGGGGTTCTCGATCGCGGGCCAGCGCCCCACCGCCAACAACGTCACCCTCGACGGCCTCACCTTCGGCGCGTCGAGCATCCCGCAGGACGCGGTCCGCGCGACGCGCGTGATCACGAGCACCTACGACGTCGCGCGCGGCCAGTTCTCGGGCGGGCTCGTCGCCTCGACGACGCGGAGCGGCACCAACGCCTTCACCGCGACCGTCACCGGCAACCTCCGCGACCCGAGCCTCGCCGTCGCCGCCGACCAGGCGACGGCGCAGCCGGGGGCGCAGCAGCAGTTCTCCTTCGGCGCCGGCGGGCCGCTCCGGAAGGACCGGCTCTTCCTCTTCGGCGCGGGCCAGGTGCGCCACCGCGACGACCGGCTCATCTCCGCCGCCACGCTCGACCCCGTGGGCGCGGTGCGCTTCGGCATCGCGAGCGACTCGCTCGCCCGCTTCCTGGCGCTCGTGGATTCCCTCGGCGTGCCGGTCACCCGCGTGGGGATCCCCGACAGCCGCACCAACCTCGACCTCTCCGGCATCGCGCGGCTCGACTGGGTCCTCGGCCCGTCCCACACGCTGACGCTGCGCGGCGACTGGCGGCACAGCGACCAGAGCCCGAGCCGCCTCGCGGCGCTCGCCGTCCCCGCCACCGGCGGCGACCAGGGCTCGAACGGCGGCGGCGCGCTCGTGCAGCTCTCCTCGCGCCTGGGCGGGACCTTCCTCAACGAGGCGAAGGCGTACCTGAGCGGCTCGAGCCAGTCGGGCGCCCCGTACCTCGCGCTGCCGCAGGGGCGGGTGCAGGTGACCTCGACGCTCCCCGACGGCACGACGGGCTTCTCCACGCTCGTCTTCGGCGGGAGCAGCGCCTTCCCGAACCGCGGCTCGAGCACCGCGTTCGAGGCCTCGAACGAGCTCTCGTGGCTCCCCGGCGACGCGGCGCACCGCCTCAAGCTCGGCGCCTTCTACACGACGACGCGCACCACGCAGGAGGTGGGGACCAACCTCGCCGGCACCTTCAGCTACAACTCGCTTGCCGACCTCGCGGCGGGGGCGCCGGCGCTCTTCACCCGCACGCTCACGCCCAACGAGCGGCGCGGCACGAGCTCGACGGGCGCGCTCTACCTCGGCGACATCTGGCGGCTCTCGGGGACGCTGCAGGTGACCTACGGCGTGCGCGCCGAGCACGGCTGGCTGGGCGGCGCGCCGGCGTACAACGCGCTCGTGGACACCCTCTTCGGCCTCCGCACCGACCGGCTCCCCTCCGAGACGCGGGTGAGCCCGCGCGTCGGCTTCACCTGGCTCGAGCGGCTCGCGAACGGCCCGCCCCGCTGGATCGTGCGCGGCGGGTTCGGCGAGTTCCGGAGCCCGGTGCCGCAGCAGCTCGCCGTCGCGGCGCAGTCGGCGACGGGGCTCGACACCGGCGAGCGGCAGCTCGTCTGCGCCGGCCCGGGGGCGCCGAGCCCCGACTGGTCGGCGTACGGGAGCGATGCGTCGCTCGTGCCGTCGAGCTGTGCCGCGGGCGGGCCGCTCCCGGCGCCCTCGGCGGCGCCGGGTGTCGTGGCGTTCCGCGACGGGTTCACCGCCCCGCGCACCTGGCGCACCTCCCTCGGTGCCACGCGCCGGCTCGGGCTCTTCAACCTCGGGCTCGAGGTGAGCCGCACCTGGGGCGAGGGGCAGTCGGGGTTCGAGGACGCGAACCTGGGCCCGGCGCGATTCACGCTCGTCGGGGAGGGCGGGCGGCTCGTCTTCGCCGATCCCGCGCAGATCGACCCGCGCACCGGCGCCGCGCCGCTCGCCGCGAGCCGGCTCGACGACCGGTTCGGGCAGGTGTTCGCGATCACCTCGCGGCTCACCACGCGGGCCACGCAGGCGGTGCTCTCGGGCAGCGGGATCATCGGGAAGGGGATCGTCGTCAACGCGAGCTACACCTGGTCGCGCGCGCTCGACCAGTCGAGCTTCGCCTTCGGCGGCGCGGCGGGCGGCTATGCGAGCCAGACGGCGGGGCTCGACCCGCGCGTGCTCGACCGCGCGCCGAGCGACTTCGACCGGCGGCACCAGGTGGTGCTGACGGCGACGGTGCCGGTGGTGCGGGGCTTCGAGGTGACGACGATCGGCCGGCTCTCGTCGGGGGCGCCGTTCACCCCGTCGGTGAACGGGGACATCAACGGCGACGGCGCGCGGAACGACCGGGCCTTCATCGTGAACCCCGCCACGAGCGCCGACCCCGCGCTCGCCGCCGCCTTCCAGAAGCTGCTCGACGAGGCGCCCGGCCGGGTGCGCGACTGCCTCGCGCGCCAGCTCGGCCGGGTCGCCGACCGGAACAGCTGCCGGGGGCCGTGGCAGCCGAGCCTCGACCTGCAGCTCAACTGGAAGCCGACCTGGAAGGGATTCGACCAGCGGCTCACCATCTCGCTCGTGACGTCGAACCTGCTCGCCGGCATCGACCAGCTCGTCCACGGTGCCGACAACCTGCAGGGCTGGGGACAGTTCTCGCGCCCCGACCCGACGCTGCTCACCGTGCGGGGCTTCGACCCGAACACGCAGGCGTTCACCTACGACGTGAACGACCGCTTCGGCCAGGTGCGCGGGACGACGAACGCGCTCCGGATCCCGTTCCAGGTGGGGATCCAGTTCCGGCTCGCGCTCGGCGCGAGCGGGCTCTTCGGCGGGTTCGGCGGCCCCGGCGGTGGCCCGGGCGGCGGCGGCTTCGGGGGCGGCGGCTTCGGCGGCGGGCGCGGCGAGTTCGGCGGCCGGCCGGGCGAAGGGGCGCCGGGGGCCGGGGGTGCCGGCGGCGCACCGGGTGCCGGCGCGCAGGCGGCGCCGGCCACGCCCGCGGAGCTCTTCGCGAGCCGGTTCGCGCGGTTCCTGCCCGACCCGACGGAGGGGATCCTGTCGCGCGACGTGGCGCTCCGGCTGACCGACGATCAGGTCGCGAAGCTGAAGGCGATCTCGGCGCAATTCATCGCGCGGCGGGACTCGATCGCGCAGGTGGTGCGGACGGAGATCGAGAAGGCGGGGCCGAACCCGGACCCGGCGGTGCTGTTCTCGGGGCTCCGCGGAAAGATCGAGAAGGGGCGGACGTTCGCGCAGGCGGCGCTGGACGAGGCGAAGGGGGTGCTGACCGCGGAGCAGTGGGCGGCGCTGCCGGAGGAGGCGCGGACGATCCGGCAGGGGTTCGGGCCGGGCGGCGGGCGCCGGCCGCCGGGGCAGTAGCCCGCCGGCGCGCCCGCTCGCCCCGCGCTCCGATAGGCGCTCGCCCGGCCGCCACCCGCTCCGGCGACCGGTCGCCTTGGGTCCGGCTGGGCAGCGGCGCGTCGATCATGCGCCATGAGGCGACCGAACGCCGCCGTCGCGGGAGCGGCCGGGCTCGCGTTCGTCCCGACGACGCCCCGCGCTGTTCAATCCTCGTACGGCGCGTCCTGCCGCATTCTGCTGCAGTTGGTGGTCCGCCCGCCGTGGCGATCTGCGGATCGCGTTCGCAAGTTATTGTCCGACAATTTCTTGCGTCACTGCCATCCCGGGCACGCCCCGTGCTCTCTCACCCGGCATGGCCACGCCCATGCCCATGCGCGCCGACGAACTCCTGTCCGCCTCCCAGCGGCTGGAGGCCGGGCTGCTCGTCCCCGTGCCCGCCCTGGGTGAGGCGCTCGACGACCCGCGCGTGGTGGAGACCTGGCACGAAGCCCTCTCCACGACCCTGACCCCGGCGATCCCGCACGACATCCTCGCCCTCTGGGCCCATCCCGAGGGGGGCGAGCCGGTGCTGGTGGGCCCCAGTGCGCTGGCGGCGGACGAACTGGTGATGCCGCGCGCGCGGCCGCGGATCCCCGGCGGCCACGTGACGCTCGTGGAGGAGATCTTCCGCGACGCGGGCTACGCCTCAGCGGCCGCGGCGCCGGTGCGGCTCGGCCGGCAGGACGTGGGGCTCGTGCTGGTCGCCTGCTTCGGGCCCGGGCACGACGACGCGCGGACGCGGCGGCAGCTCGCCCTCGTGGCACGGCGCATCGCGCCGACGGTGGCGCGCCTCGCCGACCCGCACGGCGCGCCGAGGCCCGAGGAGGCGTTCGAGCAGGTGGTGGATGCGCTCGCGCGCGCGAGCAGCCTCGCCACGCCCCGCGACGTGGCGCGTGCGGTGCACGCCGCGCTCGACCGCGTGGTGCCGCTGGATCGCTGCGAGCTGCTGGTGCCGGGCGCGTCGCCGGAGCAGAGCTACCGGATCAGCGAGCACGGCGAGGGGGCGCTCTGGACCGACGCGCGCCTCGTGGTCGAGGCGACGCACCTCGATCCCGCGAAGCTCCTCGCCGGGCGTACCGCCGTGCACGCGGCCGACGCGCGCGAGCAGGCCGGCTGGCGCGCGTGGGCCCGGAGCGGCCCGCGCCCCCTCCGCTCGGCGCTCGCGGTGGCGCTCCCGTGCGGTGACCGGCTCGCCGGCTGGCTCGTCGCGGGGCACGAGCTGGACGGGGCGTACGACGAGCAGGACCTGGCCCTCCTCCTCCGGCTCGCGCCGTTCGTCGGCGCGCGCCTCGAGGCGCTGGTGCAGGGCTACCAGCTCCGGCTCCTGCGCCAGCAGCTGGGCTCGGCGCACGCGGTGCCGACGCAGCTCCGCCGCATGGCGACGGTGCTCGCCACCGGCGCCGACGCCTCCGCCGCGCTGCGCGAGTACGCCGCCGAGGCGACGGCGATCCTGCCGTTCCACCGGGTGCGCTTCGCGCTCGACGCGGAGGACGGGACCGTGGTGACGCTCATCCCCGGCGAGCACCGGCCGCTCGCGGGGCTCGCGCGGCAGCCGGTGCAGGGGACGCTGGTGGGGAAGGTGCTCGCGGGCGAGGTGCCCCACGGCGTGGGCGGGCACGAGGGGGAGGTCGAGCTCGTCTTCCCGCTCCGCGTGAGCGGGCGCGTGACGGGGGCGCTCATCCTCACGACCGCGACGCCCGAGGCATTCACCACGCGGCACCTGGCGCTCGCGCAGCAGATGGCCGACACCGCGGCGCCGTTCCTCGAGCTGCAGCGCGCCGGGGCGTTCGCGCGGGCGTACTGAGGGGCGGGGGAACGGCGCGACGGCCCGGGGCACGCGCCCCGGGCCGTCGTCGTTCGTGGGCTGCCGGGCTCGCCCGGGACGCTACATCCCGCCGCGCGTCCCCGCGACCAGCTCGTCGGCGAGCGCGCCGGCGTCGTACACCTTCCGGAGCGACTCCACGATGGCGCGGCTGTCCACGTGCACCGCGCGGCCGACCTTCTCCGAGAAGAGGAAGCGGAGCGGGAGCCCCTCGATGTTGCCGTCGAAGATGAGCCCGACCACCTCCGCGTCCCGGTTGATGACGGGGCTCCCGGAGTTCCCGCCGATGATGTCGGCGGTGGAGACGGCGTCGAGCGGCGTCGCGAGGTCGAGCCGGTCCCTCCGCTCCACCCACTTCTTCGGCAGCGCCCACGCCGGCTCGCCGTTGAAGCCGGCGTTCCGGTCGTAGAGGCCGTAGAAGGTGGTGAAGGCGGGCGCGAGGGTGCCGTTCATCGGGTAGCGGAGGATCTCGCCGTCGGCGATGCGGAGCGAGAAGGTGGCGTCCGGGGCGACGCGGTTGCCGAAGACGGCGAGGAGCGCCCGCGCCACCTTCTCCGACGCCGAGCTCTCGCGGTCGATGAGCGCCTGGGTGCGGGCCGCCATCTGCCGGTCGAGCGGGTCGATCACCTTCGCGAGCCGGATGAACGGGTCGGTGCTCGCCGCGATCGCGTCGGCGCCGCCCTGGAAGAGCGCCCGGCGCTGGTCGGGCGAGGTGAGCATCGTCCCCGAGACGAGCGCCGCCGCGGCCTCGGCGGGCGAGCGAGTGCCGATCGCCGCCCGGCGCACCGGGTCCGTGGAGGGGAGCTCGTTCACCATCGCGTCGAAGAACGCGGTGAGCATGATCCGCTCGGCGGTCGTGTCCGCCACCGAGCTGCCGGTCATGTAGTTCTCGGTGGCGCGCCGGTTCGCCTCGCGGAACGGCGGGAGGCGGAGGCTGTCGGGCTTCGCCATCTCGACGGGATAGCGGACGAAGAGCCCCGCCATCGTGAGGAGCCGGGTGCCGTCGGCGGCGAAGTTGTACCAGCGCCGCTCCTTCGCGAAGGAGGCGAGCTCCTTCTGCACGAGGGCGACCTCCTGCCAGGCCTTGCCGTACTGCTTCTTGAGCTCGGGGTCGGCGTCCACGCGGCCCTGGAAGTCCTTCTCCCACGCCCGCTTCCGCGCCATGAGCTGCGGGTCGAGGAGCCCGGCGTCGTAGCCGGTGATGGCCTTGAAGGAGTTCTGCAGGCCGAAGAGCTGGTTGCGGAGGGCCTTGCCCCGCTCCTCGGAGGTCGCCATCAGCTGCTGGGTGACCTTGATGCGGCGGTCGAGCTGGGCGAGCTGCGCCGGGTAGAGCACGTCGCGCAGGTACTCGAGCTGCGCCACCGTGTTGAGGCGGCCGGTGGAGCCGGGGTTGCCGATCACGAAGACGAGGTCGCCCTCCTTCGCGCCGGCCTTGCTCCAGCGGAAGTAGTTGGGCGTGAGCGCCGGCTTCCCGTCCACGTACGCGCGGACGAAGGACATATCCACGTCGTAGCGCGGGTAGGTGAAGTTGTCGGGGTCGCCGCCGAAGAAGGCGATCTGGTCCTCCGGCGCCATGACGAGCCGGACGTCGCCGAAGCGGCGGAAGCGGTAGAGCTTGTACTGCCCGCCGCGGTACATCGTCACCACCTGGCAGAAGGCGTCGGGCTGCGTGGCCCCGCACTCCTTCTCGATCGCCGAGATCGTCTCGGCGCGGCGCTTCGCGGCCTGGTCGGGCGGCGCGTTGCCGATCGCGGTGGCGACCTTCCCGGTGACGTCGGTGATCTCCTGGAGCTGGTCGAGCACCAGCCCCTCGCACTTCCGCTCCTCCTCGAGGGTCGGCGCGTAGAAGCCGTCCGTGAGGGGATCCTCGCCGGGCTTCGCCGAGCTCACGATGCAGCCGCGGGCGCAGTGATGGTTCGTCATCACGAGCCCGTTGAGCGAGACGAACGACGCCGAGCAGCCGCTGCTCAGCCGCACCGCGGCGAGCTGCGCGTGCGCGAGCCACTCGGGGGTGGGCTTGAAGCCGTAGCGCTTCGCCCAGTACTCGAGGGGCGGGACGTCGAACGTCCACATCTTGCCGGTCTCCAGGCCGGGGTACTCGCCGGCGGGCGCCTGCTGCGCGCGGGCCGGGAGGGCGAGGAGGGCGAGGAGGGCGACGAGCACCAAGGGACGGCGGGACATCGCTGAACACCTCTTCAGGGTGGGACGGGCCCGCACGGGCGGGCGGGGTCGGTCAGAAGATAGCCGCGAAGGTCGGGGGGCCCCAGCGCGCCCAGAGGGCGCGGGCGACGAGCGCGCCGGCGAGGAGCCCCACGGTGGCGTCGCTCAGGAAGTGGGCGTGCGCGAGGACGCGCGTGAGCGCGCAGCCGGCCGCGAGGAGCCACCAGACGGGCCAGGTGCGCGGGAAGAGGAGCGAGAGGATCGCCGCGGCGCCGCCGGCCACCATCGCGTGGCTCGAGGGGAGGCCGATGTCGCGCGTGCTCCAGAAGTGGTCGGCGTACGCGCGGAAGGCGTACGCGCCGTCGTGGAGGCCGGGCCGCTCGCGGCGCAGGAGGATCTTGAGCACCTCCGCGCCGAGGCCGGCGGCGGCGGGTGCGAGGGCGAGGAGGAGGCCGCGGCGCCACCACCCGCCGGGCGGGTCGCCGGCACGGCCCCGGTCGTGGAGGAGCAGCGCGGCGGCGCCGGCGAGCCAGGTGGGGAGGAACCCCATGCTCCGCAGGAGCCGGCCCCAGTCCTTCTCGTAGACGGCGCCGTAGGCGGCGTACCGCCATGCCACGTGGTCGAGCAGGCAGGCGACGGCGATGCAAAGGGCGCCCGCGAGGAGCGCCCTGGTCGTCACGAGGCGGAAGCGCGGCTCAGTGCCCACAGCCGCAGGAGGGGCCGCAGCCGCCGGCCGGGGGCGCGGCGTTCCCCTCCTTCGCGACGAGCGGCCCGGCGCCGCCCGTGATGACGCGCCGCACCGGCTCGCCGGTCTCGGGGTCGTGGGTGAGCGGCGGGTCGCTCATCGCCTGGCGCACGTCGAAGCGGCGCGGCGCGGCGCCGGGCGCGCCGGGGACGGTCTCGTAGGTGTAGGTCGGCATTCAGGGCACCCAGTCGGCGAGGAAGAGGTTGGTGTCGCCCTTGTGCGAGCCGTTCCGGTTCGAGGCCCACAGGAGCTTCTTCCCGTCGGGGCTGAACATCGGGAACGAGTCGAAGTCCGGGTGGGTCGTGATCTTCTCGAGCCCCGTGCCGTCGGGATTGATGAGGTACAGGTCGAAGTTCCCGCTGCGCGGCTGCTCGTAGTTCGACGAGAAGATGATCTTCCGGTCGTCCGGGGTGAAGATGGGGGCGAAGTTGGCCCCGCCGAGGTTCGTCACCTGGCGGACGTTGCCGCCGTCGGCGTCCGCGACGAACACCTCCGTGCGCGCCGGGCGCACGAGGCGCTCGCCGAGGAGGCGGAGGTAGTCCGCGGTGTCGGCGGCGGTCTTCGGGTAGGCGGCGCGCCAGACGATCTTCGTCCCGTCGTGCGAGAACCAGGCGCCGCCGTCGTACCCCACGCGGTGCGTGATGCGCCGGAGCCCCGTGCCGTCCACGTTCATGACGTAGAGCTCGATGTCGCCGTCCATGGTGCTCGTGAAGATGAGCTTCTTCCCGTCCGGCGAGAGCGTCGTCTCCGCGTTGTAGGCGCCGTTGTCCGTGAGCTGGCGGAGGTCGGAGCCGTCGAGCTTCGAGGTGTAGATCTCGAGGTGCCCGAGCGGCCACACGTACCCCTTCGACATGTCGGGACGCGGCGGGCAGGCGGGGTCGAACTTGAACGTGCTGCTGTAGAGGAGCCGCCGGTCGCCGGCGATGAACGCGCCGCAGGTGGTGCGCCCGAGGCCGTTCGAGACACGGCGCATGCCGGAGCCGTCGGGGTTCATGATGTACTGCTGGTCGCAGCCCTGGTCCACCTCGGGCTGGCGCTGGAAGGTGATCATCCGGCCGTTCGCCGAGAAGTACGCCTCGGCGTTGTTGCCGCCGAAGGTCAGCTGGCGGATGTTGCGCAGGTGCGTCTCGCCCGCTTCGGGCTGCACGTAGGTGGTCGAGGGGCCGGTGGTCGCCTCGGGCTGCGCCGCCGGCGCGCCGGACGCGGTGCCGCGGGCGCAGGCGGCCGCGAGGGCGAGCACGGGCAGGGCGGCGAGCAGCCGGGCGGATGCGAGGGTCGGACGGGTGCTGTATGGCATCGGGGAGGCCGGGAGTGTCAGAGGTCGGTGAAGAAGCCAGTCAACGATAACGTGGCCCGGGGGGGCGGCAACCCGTACTTCCCCGGAGGCGCCGGGACCGGCCGGCTGCGCTGGTGGCGCCCGCTCCTGCTGCTGGGGGCGCTCGCCCTCCCCGGCGCGCGTCCCCTGCGCGCGCAGGCGTGGGATGCGCCCGCCGCCCGCGAGCTCGTGGCGCGTGCGGTGGCCCGGCGCGCCGAGCGGGACCTGGCGCTCCGGGCGTGGAGTGCGGACGCGCGGGGGACGCTCCAGTTCCTGGTGGGGGTCGGCGGCGGGCTCCTGGGCGGGACGCGCGTGGTGAAGGTGGACCAGCTCGCCACCACCCTCGACTGGCGGGCGCCCGGCCTCACGCTGCAGCGGATCGTGGGTCGCCGCGATACGCTCCTCCTCCCCGGGGACGTCGGCTTCTACCGCGACCGCTACGGCGTGGTGACCGACAACCTGGGCGACCGCATCCGCCTGGGCGACGGGAACGACGTCCGGGACCTGCCGCACCCGCTCTCGCCGGAGGGGAGCCGGCTCCACCAGTTCGCGCTCGCCGACTCGCTCGTCCTGTCGCTCCCCGGGCGGCAGGTCGAGGTCTACCGGCTCCTCGTGCGGCCGGCGGATCCCTCGGCGCCCGGCGTGGTGGGGACGATCCTCCTCGACCGCGCCACCGCGCAGGTGGTGCGGCTCGCGCTCACCTTCACCCCGGCGGCGATCCTCGACCGGCGCATCGAGCGCCTCACGCTCACGCTCGAGAACGCGCTCGTCGCGGACCGGTTCTGGCTCCCGTACCTGCAGCAGGTGGAGGTGGTGCGAGGGAGCCGCTGGTTCGACATCCCCGTCCAGGGAATCGTGCGCGGGCGCTGGGAGGTGTGCTGCCACGAGGTCGTCGCCGACTCGGCGCCGGTGCCGCCCCTCCCGCCCTCGGCCGGCACCGTGCTCCTCGACCAGCCGGGGCGGCGGACGGTGCTCGCCCCGCCGGCGGAGCGCGCCGCCTATCCGTGGGACGAGCCGCTCGCGGCGGCGATCGCGCGGGAGGAACCGCTCGCCACCACGCGCGAGGCGGAGGAGGTCCGCGCGCGCGCGGAGGCGCTCGTCTCGGCGCGCCTGCTCGACCGCACGACGCGGAGCGCGGTGGGCGGCATCCGCATCTCGGACTTCGCGCACGTGAACCGGGTCGAGGGGCTCGCCCTCGGCGCGGGCGGCCGGGTCGCGCTCGGGGGCGGCGTCGCGCTCGCCGCCCGCGCGCGCCGGGGCTTCGACGATGCGGCGCTCAAGGGCCGCCTGGAGTTCTCGGTGCCGTTGCTGGGCGGCCGGCTCGGATTCGCGGGCGGGCGCGAGTACCGCGAGGCGGGCGACGTGCCCGAGGCATCGGGCGTCCGGAACTCGGCGGGCGCGCAGCTCGCGGGTGACGACAACACCGATCCCTACGACGTGCAGGGGGTCGGGCTCCGGTTCACGCGGGCGTCGGGCACCGGCACCGGGGTCGAGGCGACGCTCTCGGCCGAGCGCCAGCGCCCGCTCGCGGTGCGCGCGGTGCCGTGGAGCGGGCGCTACGGGGCCACGATCCCCGCGGAGCCGCTCGACGCGGCGCGGCTCGCGGTGGCGGTGGACGGCCGGGGTGACGGCGGACCGCTCGGCGGGCCGCTCCGGTGGCGGGTGGAGGTGCGCGGCAGCGCGCTCCGCCCGCTCGATGGCAGCGCCGACCGGGCGGTGGCGCGCGCGGCCGCGGCGCTCGAGCAGGAGCGGCGCGTGGGCGGGAGCCGGCTCGTCCTCGCCACGCACGGAGCCGCCGTGACCGGCGCTGCGCCGCCGCAGGAGCTGGCCCGGCTGGGCGGATGGGTGACCGCGCCGGGGTACGCGTTCCACCGCTTCGCGGCGCGGGCCGCGGTGAGCCAGCGCGTGGAGCTCCGGGTGCCGGTGCCGTTCGTGCGGATCCCGCTCCCCAGGTACGGCCGCGCCCCCGCGCGCGCCACGCTCGCGCCCTACGTGAACCTCGCGTGCGTGGCGGAGCCCGCGGCCGGGCCCGGCGGCTGCTGGCCGTCGGCGGGCGCCGGCTTCGCGTTCCTCTACGACCTCGTGCGCGTGGACGTGGCGCGCGGGCTCCGCGACGGCCGCTGGCTCGTGGGCGTGGACGCGGCGCGGTGGCTGTGGGGGGTGCTGTAGCGCACTCCCCGGGACGTCACCCCCCCGACGCGCTCCGCCGCCCGAACTCGGTGCTGAGCCGCACGACGAGGGCCCGCCCCATCCCCGGGAGCGGGGCGTTCGTCTTGATGCGCGAGAGCTGCGGCGCGTACGCCTTGTCGAAGACGTTCCGCACCGTCACGTCGAGGTGAAGCGGCGCCTGCCCCGTGAGCAGCGTGACGCCGCCGCCCACGTGCACGAGCGCGTAGCTCATCGGCCGGAATCCCGCCCCCTCGAACGCCTGCGCGAAGAAGAGCGCCTCGTCGGGATCGAGCCGCCCCTGCCGCGCATTGGCCTCGCCGCTCACCGAGAGGTACGGCGACTCGAACCACCGGCCCTGCTTTCCCTCGAGCCGCGCGCTCCACGTGGCGCGGAAGGGCGGCATGTTGGGCAGCGGGTTCCCGGTCGTCGTGTTGGTGCCGTTCACGTAGTCGGCGGTGGCCTGCAGGTGGAACGCCGGGAGCGGGTGCCACCGCGCCGCGACCTCGAACCCCGCGAGCCGCGCGTTGCCCTGCGTCACGTCGTAGACCTGGAAGCCGCTCGCCGGGTCCACCTCGCCGGGGACGGGGACGGTGTAGATGAAGTCCCGGATCAGGTTCACGTAGCCGCCCACCTCGAGCGCCACGCGCTCGCCCTGCACGCGGACGGCGAGGTCGGTGTTGAACGACTTCTCCGTGCGGAGGTCCGGGTTCCCCCGCTCGAAGGCCACGGTCCCCTCGTGCACGCCGTTCGAGTAGAGCTCGAAGGTGGACGGCGCACGGAAGCCGCGCCCCACGTTGAGCACGAGCGCCACCGGCCCCGAGACGCGGTAGAGCGCGCCGAGGTTCCCGACCACCGAGTTCCAGGTGCGGCGCTGCGCCGTGACGCCCAGGTCGGCGTCGTCCTCCACTGCGAGGCGGCGCCAGTCGTAGCGTGCGCCGGCGGAGAGCTGCCAGCGCCCGAGGTCGGCCTGCTCGAAGGCGAAGAGGCCCGCGCCGCTGGTGCGGCTGTTCGGGATGAGGGTCTCGAGGCCGGACTTGAGGAACTCGGTGCGGAGCCCGCTCACGCCGAGCACGCCCGCCACGCGGCCGTTCGCGACGGGCGCGTGGTGGAACCGCACGTCGCCGGTCCAGCTGGTGGAGCGGAGCCCGAGGTTGAGGACCGAGGTCGTGTCGTCCTCGAACTCGCGCCGGCGGTTCCGCTCCCAGCCGAGGAGCACGTCGAGGTGCGCGGCACCGAGCGGGAGCTGCGCGTCGACGCGGGCCCGGCTCGTCGCGATGCGCTGCGTGGGCGTCGCGAGCGGGTCCTCGTCGGTGAGCGAGATCCGCTCGTCGCGCTGCGAGAAGGTGCCCGCGACCGAGCCCCAGCCGCCCCGGTAGCCGATGCTGCCGCTCCCGCCCGCCGCGCGGTTCCCGCTGTTCCAGAGGACGTAGCTCGGCGTCCGGACGTCGCCGCTCGAGCGGCCGCTGCCGGTGACGCGCACGCCGAGGCCGCCGGTCGCGCCCTCGAGCATGAGCGCGCCGTCCGGCTCGCGGTTGTTGTCGGTGTACTGGAGCGACGCGGTGCCGCGCGCGAAGGCCCGCTTGGCGAGGGCGTCGGGGAGCGGCTCGTTCACGACGTTGACGACCCCGCCCAGCGCGTCGGAGCCGTAGAGGACGCTCGCGGGGCCCTTGATGACCTCGACCCGCTCGGCGGTGGCGGTCTCGACGTTGGGGCCGTGCTCGTCGCCCCACTGCTGGGTCTCCATCCGCTGGCCGTTGTCGAGCACGAGCACGCGGTTGGAGGTGAGGCCGCGGATCACCGGCTTCCCGATGCCGGTGCCGCTCGAGTAGTTCCGCACGCCGGCCACCCCCTCGAGGGTGGCGCCGAGGGAGGCGGACTGGGCGGCGTGCAGCTCGTCGGCGGAGAGGACGCTCACCGGCTGCGGCGAGTCGAGGGCGCCGGTCGCGATCGGCGTGCTGCTGACCTGGATGGGGGGGAGCTCCACGGCGGTCGGGCGCATGCGGACGTCGAGCGTGGCGTCGCGCCCGGCGATCGTGACGCGCCGGACCTCGGGGGCGAAGCCCACGCGCGCGAAGGCGACGGTGTAGGTGCCCGAGGGGAGCTCGGTGAACTGGTAGTGCCCCTCGGGGTTCGTGACGGTGATCCGGTTCGACTCGGCGATGGTGACGCGCACCTCGGCGAGGGGCGCGCCGGTCGAGTCGGTGACGACGCCGGCGAGCGCGTGGCCGGCAGGCGGCGCGGCGAGCGCCAGGGCAAGGAGGAACGACAGCATCCACACCTCGGGGACGGTCGCGCGCCGCCCCGCGGGGGGCGGTCCGGCGCGATCGGTTCTGGACCTGGGGGTGGCGCGGCGCCACCCGGGAGACGGATCAGGCCAGCGGGAGGGGTGGGGCGCGGGGACGGGCGGCGGCGGGGTGCGCCCGCGCGGCGCCGATCGGCACTGCCGGGGCCGCGGC
>JBAIWX010000203.1:0-2782 GCA_037916975.1 Gemmatimonadales bacterium | reverse complement strand
TCGCCGGCCTCGCCGGCACGATCCTCCTCACGACCGGCGTGGACGTGCTCCTCCACTCGGCGGGCGTCTTCCCGCCGAGGGGCCAGCCGCTCGACGACCGGCTCTCGCTGGTGGCGCTCTCCTATCGCATCCCGATCGGCACCTGGGGCGGCTGGCTCGCGGCGCGGCTCGCGCCCGACCGCCGGCTCCGGCACGCGGTGATCCTCGGCGTCGTCGGCACGCTGGTGGGCGCGCTCGGTGCGTACCTCACGTGGGACGAGGGGCTTGGCCCGCACTGGTACCCGATCGCCGTCGCCGCCATCGGCCTCCCGCAGTGCTGGCTCGGCGGGCGGATCGCGGAGGAGCGGCTGGCGGAGTAGGTTCGACGAGTGAGCCCGCGCGCTGGAGGAATGATGCCCCACGGAAAGATCTGCTACCTCGAGATACCGGCCAACGTCCCGGAAGACGCCGCGGAGTTCTACCGCGACCTCTTCGGCTGGACGGTCCGGCGGCGCGGCGACGGCGAGCTCGCCTTCGACGATACCGGCTGCGTCAGCGGGACGTGGGTCCGCGAGGGCCACCGCACGCCGGACGAGACCACCCGCATCTACATCATGGTGGACAGCGTCGCCGCGAGCCTGGCGCAGGTCGCGGCACGTGGTGGACGGGTGCTCACGGCGCGTACCGAGGTGGGCCCGGGCATGGGGGCGTTCGGCATCTTCCGCGACCCGGTGGGGAACGAGTTCGGGTTGTACGAGGAGCCGGCGCGCTGAGCGCCGTACACGGCGCCGACGACGCCGCCAGCGGATACGACACGCACGCGGAGGCGTTCATCGCCGGACGGTCGCGGACGATCGGCGTACTGGAGGTTCGCCGCTGGGCCGGGGGGCGGCGCGCCGGCGCGGCGGTGCTCGACCTGGGATGCGGTTTCGGCGTGCCGATGACCGAGGTGATGGTGGCGTGCGGGCTCGCGGTGCACGGGGTGGATGCGTCGCCGCGGCTCCTCGCGGAGTTCCGCCGCCGCGTCCCGGAGGTCCCGGTCGAGTGCGGTGACATGCTCGCCACGCCGTGGTTCGGCCGGGCGTTCGACGGGATCGTGGCGTGGGGCCTCGTGTTCCTCCTCGACCCCGCAGCACAGCGGCGCCTGCTGGTGCGGGCTGCGCGTGCACTCGCGCCCGGCGGGCGCTTCGTCTTCACCGCCCCGGCGCAGCCCGGCCAGTGGCCGGACTCCCTGACCGGACGCTCCTCCCGGTCCCTCGGCGCGGCGACCTACCGGGCCGCCCTGCGCGAGGCGGGACTCGAGCTCGAGCGCGAGTTCGAGGATGCGGGCGACAATCACTACTACGCCGCCCGGCGGGCGCTGCCCGACGTGCGCGTGACTCGATGCTGAGGTCTCGATGTTCAACGATCCCGGCTGGCCCTTCGGCATCGCCTTCCTGATCCTCGCCATCTCGATGCGGAAGGTGATCCCGCGGCTCATCGACTCGATGATCAACCGCCATGAGGCCGAGGCGGCCGGGCAGGCCGCGGCGCGGGAGGAGGAACTCGAGCAGCTGCGCCACCGCGTCCTGGAGCTCGAAGAGCGCGTGGACTTCACCGAGCGGCTCCTCCGCCAGCAGCGCGAGGCGCAGCCGCTCGGCAAGGGCGAGGAGTAGGTCTCGCAAGGGGGCCCCGTGCATCCCGCCGTCACGCCGATCGCCGCGATCTTCCGGCTCGACACCGAGCTCTTCCTCAACTGCCTCGCCGGCGTGGACGACGCGCACGCCGCCCGCCGGCTCACTCCCGACCTCAACAGCATTGCCTTCCTCGCGGCACACCTCGTCGAGTCGCGCCACTGGCTCGCGGGGCTCCTCGGTGCACCGCTCGAGTTGCCCTTCCCCGAGGCGTTCCGCCGGGCCCGCTCGCAGGACGAGGCCGGGGCGCTTCCCGGCGTTGCCGAGCTCGCGGCGCACTGGCACCGCATCTCGGCGCACCTCGCGGTGCAGGTGGAACGGCTCGACACTCCGCAGCTCGCGCGCGACGCCCACGCCTTCCCCGGCGCCGACGGCACGCTCCTCGGCGCGCTCGCCTTCCTCGCGCACCACGAGAGCTACCACATCGGCCAGATGGCGCTGCTCCGCCGCGCCCTGGGCCTCCCGGCGATGAGCTACCGCCTCGAGCCGAGGGAGCCGGGGCGGACGGGGGCCTAGGCGGGCGGAGGCGCGGCACCGACCCGCTGGCGCGCACGCTCGCTCGCGGCGCCGACCGCCACCCAGCGCCCCGCCGCGGCGAGCCCCTCGCGCGGCATCCCGCTGTAGAGCGCCTCGTACTCCCCCGCCCGCACGAGGTAGGTCTCGTGCCAGATGCCGACGTCCCCGCTCGAGGCGCGTACCCGCCGGTTGAACTCGAGCCACGCGGGCCAGTGCTCCCTCGCCGGGTCGCGCGCGTAGCGCTCGAGGTGCTCGAAGGAGCGCCAGTACTGGACGGAGAGGCGCATCCCGACGCGCGCGCCGAGGAAGCCGGCGTCGGGGTTCCGGTGGAGTTCGCGGAGCATGCGGCCCATCGCGCGCGCGACGGGCAGCCACTTGTGGACCTTCCACCAGCGGTTGATGCGCATGCCGATGAGGAAGACGACGAAGTCGCCGTCGAGCTCGGCGGTCATGCGGGGGGAGGCGGTGGGTTCGGCCGGGGTCGGCATGCGGGCATCGGGTCGGGGAAGGCCATCCGGGGGCGGGCGCAGCGGTCGCCGCGCCACCATGCCGAAGCTAGTGCATGCCGCGCCGGCGCGTCGCGGCCGGCGGCCGCCCCCGCCCTTGCGGCCCGT
>JBAIWX010000202.1:0-4313 GCA_037916975.1 Gemmatimonadales bacterium | reverse complement strand
GCGCTCGGCGCGCTCGATGCCGCCGGCCGGCGCTTCGACGCCGCCTGGCGCGCCGACCTGGACCGCGCGGTGAGCGCCGCGTCGGCGCGCTTCGACGCGGGCGAGGGGACGCTCGTCGAGCTGCTCGACGCGCGCCGCGCCCGCGTGCAGGCCCTCGACGAGTACGAGACGTGGCGCGCGGAGCGCCGGCTGGCGCGGGCGCGCGCCGCGCGCCTCGCGGGCCGGCCGATCGACGAACGCACCCTGTGTGACGACCACCCCGGAGACGCCCGATGACCACGACCACCGCGCTGCGCGCCGGCGCACTGCTCCTCCTGGGCCTCGTCGCCTGCCGCGAGCAGCCGAAGCAGGCGGCCGCGCCGCAGCTCCCGGCGGGCACGGTGATCCTCACCCCGGCCCGCCTCGCCGCGGCGAAGCTCCGCGCCGACACGGTCCGGCTCCGGCCGGTCTCGCTCCCGCTCGCCGTCCCGGCGACCCTCGAGACCCCGGCGCCGGCGACGGCGCACGTCGGGTCCATCGTGGAGGGCCGCGTGGACGAGGTGCTCGTGCTGCCCGGCGACCGCGTCGCGGCGGGCGCCCCGCTCCTGCGGATCCATTCGCACGAGCTCGCGACCGCGGTGCGGGACCTCCGCACCGCCGAGGCCGAGCTCGCGGCGGCGCAGGCGGCCTACGACCGCTCGAGCCGGCTGCTCGCCGCCGAGGCGGTGTCGAAGGAGGAGGTCGAGCGGCGGCTCGCCGCGCTGGAGGCGGCCCGCGCCGAGCGCCGCCGTGCCGCCGAGGTGATCGACCACCTCAAGCCCTCCACGCAGGGCGACGTCACCGTCGTCGCCCCGCGCGCGGGCACCGTGTTCGCGGTCCACGTCACCGCCGGCACGGCGGTCACGCCCGGGGCCCCGCTCGTGGACCTGGGCGACGCGAGCCGCCTCTGGGCCACGGGCTACGTCCCGGAGACCGCCGCGCTCACCGTCACGCCGGGGACGCGGGTCGCGCTCCGGCTCGAGGTGCTGCCCGGCGACACGCTCCGCGGGCGGGTGGTGCGCGCCGGCGGCGTGGTGGACTCGATCCGCCGCGCGGTCGAGGTGCGCGTCGAGCTCGACCGCGTCCCCCCGGGAGTGCGGCCGGGGATGTTCGCCTCGCTCGTCCTGCCGAGCGGCGCGCGCGAGGATCGCGTGGTGCTCCCCGAGCAGGCGGTGCAGCGCATGGCCGACGGCGAGGTGGTGTTCGTGCAGGAATCCCCGGGGCGCTTCCGCGCGCGGCGGGTGAAGGCGGTGCCGCTCTCCGAGGGGTTCGTGGCGGTGGAGGGGCTCACCCCGGGGCTCGTGGTGGTGACCGAGGGCGCCTACTTCGTGCGCGCGGCGCTCGAGGGCGCGCCGGCCGAGGAGGGGTGAGGCCGTGATCGACCGCATCGTCGCCTTCTCGATCAAGCAGCGGCTCTTCGTCTTCGGCGGCGCCGCGACGCTGCTGGCGCTCGGGCTCTGGGCGCTCTCGACGATCCCCTTCGAGGCCTTCCCGGACCTCACCGCGAACAGCGTGAGCGTGATCAGCGAGGCGCCGGGGCTCGCCCCCGAGGAGGTGGAGCAGCTCGTCACCTTCCCGATCGAGCGCTCCCTGCTGGGCCTGCCCGACGCGGAGGCGGTGCGCTCCACGACCAAGTTCGGCCTCGCGATCACGCAGGTCGTCTTCAAGGACCGCGTGGACCCCTGGTTCGCGCGGCAGCTGGTGAACCAGCGCCTGGGCGACGTGGCGCGGTCGCTGCCGCCCGGCGTGACGCCGGTGCTCGGGCCCGTCTCGACCGCCATGGGCGAGGTGTACCAGTACGTCCTCACGTCGAGCTCCCCCGAGTGGGACCCGACCTCGCTCAAGACGCTGCAGGACTACACCATCGCGCCGCAGCTCCGCACCGTGGATGGCGTCGCGGAGGTGAACAGCTGGGGCGGGCGCACCGAGCAGTACCAGGTGGAGCTGGATCCCCGCCGCCTCGCCGCCGCCGGCCTCACCCTCGGCGACGTCGAGCGGGCCCTCGCCGCCGACAACGCGAACTTCGGCGGGGCGTACACCGAGAACCGCGGCGAGCGCTTCGTCGTCCGCGGGGTGGGCCGGCTCCGGAACCTCGACGACATCCGCCGGGTGACCGTCGCCGCCCCGGGCGGCGTGCCGATCCGCCTCGGCGACCTTGGCGCCGTCGGGCGCGGCGCGCTGCCCCGGCAGGGCGCCATCACCTACGACGGCACCGGCGAGGTCGTGAGCGGGATGGTGATCATGCGGAAGGGCGGCAACGCCCAGCAGGTGATCGCCGCCATCAAGCGCCGCGTGGCCGAGATCGTCCCGACGCTCCCCGTCGGGGTCCAGCTCGTCCCGTTCTACGACCAGACCGAGCTCGTCGGCCGCACCACGCACACCATCGAGAAGAACCTCGTGCTCGGCGGCGCGCTCGTCGTCACGCTCCTCTGGCTCTTCCTCCGGAACGTCGCGGCGAGCCTCATCGTGGCCGCGGTCATCCCGCTCTCCATGCTCTGGGCCTTCGTGGCCATGCGGTGGTTCGGCTTCAGCGCCAACCTCATGAGCCTCGGCGCCCTCGACTTCGGCCTCCTCGTGGACGGCTCGGTCGTGATCGTCGAGAACGTGATGCGCCACTCCGGCGAGGGGCGCCGGGGCGGGATCGGCGGGCGGATCCGGCGCGCCGCCGTCGAGGTCGGCCGGCCCGTCGTCTTCGGCATCGCGATCATCGTCGCGGTGTACCTGCCGCTCTTCGCCCTCGAGGGCACCGAGCGGAAGATGTTCATCCCGATGGCGTTCACCGTCGTGGCCGCGGTGCTGGGCTCGCTCGTGATGGCGCTCACCGTCGTGCCCGCGCTGGCCCGCGCCTTCCTCGGCAACGCGCGCGAGCACCACTCCGAGCGCTTCGAGCGGGTCAAGGCGTACTACCGCCGTTTCCTCGCCCGCACCTTCCGCCACCCCTACCTCATCATCGGGACGATGGTGGCGCTCTTCGTCGGCGCCGTCTGGGCGGGCACCCGCCTCGGCCGGGAGTTCATGCCCCGGCTCGACGAGGGGAGCGTGCTGGTGCAGACGCGCCGGCTGCCGTCCACCGCGATGGGCCAGGGGGTGGAGTACTCGCTCGCCATCGAGCGCGCGCTCCTCGGCCTGCCCGAGGTCACGTCGGTCGTGAGCAAGCTCGGCCGCCCCGACCTCGCCACGGAGGCGATGGGCACCTACGAGTCCGACACCTACGTGGGCCTCAAGGACCGGGGCGAGTGGCGCCGCGGCGGGAAGGACGCCGTGCTCCGCGCGATGGACAGCGCCCTGGGCGAGATCCCGGGCCTCGGCTTCGCCTTCACGCAGCCGATCCAGATGCGCCTCGACGAGGCGGAGAGCGGCATCACGACGGACGTCGGCGTGAAGGTGGTGGGCACGAGCCCGGACACCCTCGCCGACCTCGCGGGCCGCGTGGAGGCGGTGCTGCGCGGCACGCCGGGTGCCGCCGAGGTGCGCGCCACCGCCGCCGCGCGGGTGAAGCAGGTGCGCGTCGAGCTCGACCGGGACGCCCTCGCCCGGTTCGGGCTCGGGAGCGGCGACGTCGGCGCCGAGATGGAGCGCGCCCTGGGCGCCTCGGTGGCCACGGTCGTGGTGGACGGCCCCCGGCGCATTGGCGTCGCGGTGCGCGTCCCCGAGGCGACGCGCTTCGATCCGGTCCGGATGGGCGAGCTGCCCGTGCCCACCCCGGGCGGCGGCCGCGTCCCCCTCTCGGCAGTGGGCCGGGTCGTCCTCACCGACGCGCCCGAGGCGTTCGCCCACGAGGGCGGGCAGCGCATGGTGGTGGTCGGGGCCAACATCCGCGGCCGCGACGTGGTCGGCTTCGTGGACGACGCCTCCGCGCGCCTCGCCCGGCAGGTGCCGCTCCCGAGCGGCTACCGCTACGAGTGGGGCGGCCAGTACACGCACCAGCGCACCGCGCTCCAGCGCCTCGGGATCCTCGTGCCCATCGCGATCCTCGCGATCTACCTCCTCCTCTTCGCCGCCTTCCGCACCGTGCGGCACGCGGCGCTCATCATGACGAACGTCCCGTTCGCCCTGGTGGGCGGCATCGCCGCGCTCTGGCTCACCGGGCTCAACCTGAGCCTGTCCGCCTCGGTGGGGTTCATCGCCCTGTTCGGCATCGCGGTACTGAACGGCGTCGTCATGGTGAGCTCCATCAACGACCTGCGCGCGCAGGGCATCCCGCTCCTCGAGGCCACGCTCGCCGGCGCGGCGAGCCGCGTGCGGCCGGTGCTCATGACGGCGCTCGTCGCCGGCCTGGGCTTCGTGCCGATGGC
>JBAIWX010000201.1:0-18885 GCA_037916975.1 Gemmatimonadales bacterium | reverse complement strand
CCGACGCTGCGCGGCGAGTACGTCGCGGTGGGCGCGCACAACGATCACATCGGGCTCGAGAAGAAGCCGCTCGACCACGACTCGGTGCTGGCGAACAACATGGTGATCCGCCGCCAGGGCGTGCAGGATCCCGTGCGCAAGCCGACGGCCGCCGAGGCCGCGCGGATCGCCGTGCTGCGCGACAGCCTGACGACGGCGCATGGCGGCGCGCGCCCCGACTCGGTGAACAACGGCGCCGACGACGACGGCTCCGGCACCGTCGCCCTCCTCGAGATCGCCGAGGCGTTCGCGAAGGGGCGCATGCACCCGCGGCGCTCGCTCCTCTTCGTGTCGCACACCGGCGAGGAGAAGGGACTGTGGGGCTCGCAGTGGTTCACCGACCATCCGACGGTGCCGCGCGACTCGATCGTGGCGCAGCTCAACATGGACATGGTGGGTCGCGGCAAGCCGACCGACATCATGGGGCGCGGCCCGAACAACGTGCAGATCATCGGCATGCGGCGCCTCTCCACCCAGCTCGGCGACGTGATCGACTCCGTGAACGCCGCGCGCACGCCGCACATGGACATCGACCTCCAGTTCGACGCCAACGGCCATCCGCTCAACCGCTACTGCCGCAGCGACCATTACATGTACGCGCGCTACGGCATCCCGATCGCGTACGTCTCGCTCGGCTACCACACCGACTACCACCAGGTGACCGACGAGCCGCAGTACATCGACTACGCGAAGATGGCCCGCGTGGACGACCTCGTGGCCGACGTCGCGCTGCACGTGGCGAACCTGGACCACCGGATCGTGGTGGACCAGCCGAAGCCCGACCCCAAGGGGCAGTGCCGGCAGTAGGCCGCCGCCCGAGGGGAACCCCGACGGGGCCGCGCGCGAGCGCGGCCCCGTTCGTCTTCGTAGACTTGGGTGCCACCCGACCCCCGACGACCATGCCCCTTCGCCGGCTCCTCGCCGCGCTCGCGGCCCTCGCCCTCGTGTCCGCCCGCCCCGCCGCGGCCCGCCAGGCGCCCACGCACACGCTGATGCCCGTCCCGGCGGAGTTCGCGTGGGCCGACGGCGCGCTCACGCTCGACTCGACCTTCGCCGTCGGCTACGCCGGGTTCCGCGACGGCCGGCTCGAGCGTGCGGTCGGGCGGGCGTTCGAGCGCCTGCGCGCCCGCACCGGGCTCGCGCTGCGGACGGCACCGGCCGCGGGTGCGGAACGGGCCACGCTCGTCCTCGACGTGGCCGGGCCGGGCGAGGCGATCCAGTCGCCGGCCGAGGACGAGTCGTACCGCCTCGAGGTGACGCCGGCGCAGGCCCGCCTCTCGGCGCGCACCGTCGTGGGCGCGCTGCGCGGGCTCGAGACGCTGCTGCAGCTCGTCACCGCCGACGCGCGCGGCTGGCGGGTCCCGGCGGCGCGCATCGCCGACCGGCCGCGCTTCCCGTGGCGCGGGCTCCTCCTCGACGCGGGCCGCCACTTCATGCCGGTGGACGTCGTGCTGCGGCAGCTCGACGCGATGGCGCAGGTGAAGCTCAACGTGCTCCACTGGCACCTGACGGAGGACCAGGGGTTCCGCGTCGAGAGCCGCCGCTTCCCGCGCCTCCACGGGCTCGGCTCCGACGGCCGCTACTACACGCAGGCGGAGATCCGCCAGGTGGTCGCGTACGCGCGGGACCGCGGCATCCGCGTGGTGCCCGAGTTCGACATGCCGGCGCACACGACGGCGTGGTTCGTGGGGTACCCGGAGCTCGCCGCGGGGCCCGGGCCCTACGCCATCGAGCGCCGCTGGGGGGTCTTCGACCCGAACTTCGAACCGACGCGCGAGGCGGTGTATGCCTTCCTCGACCGGTTCGTGGGCGAGATGGTGACGCTCTTCCCCGACCGCTCCTGGCACGTCGGCGGCGACGAGTCGAACGGCGTGCAGTGGCGGCAGAACCCGCGCATCCGCGCCTTCATGCGCGCGCGCGGCATCCCCGACGAGGCGGCGCTGCAGGCGTACTTCAACCGCCGGCTCTCCCGGATCCTGGCACGGCACGGCCGCCGCATGGTGGGATGGGACGAGATCCTCCACGCCGGCACGCCGGCGGGCTCGGTGATCCAGTCCTGGCGCGGGGCCCACTCGCTCGTGGAGGCCGCGCGGCGCGGCTTCGGCGGGATCCTCTCCTCCGGCTACTACCTCGACCACATGAAGACGGCGGCGGAGCACTACGCCGTGGACCCGCTCCCCGCGGCGTCCGGCCTCGACGCCGACGCCGCGGCCCGCGTCCTCGGCGGGGAGGCGTGCATGTGGGCCGAATACGTGACGCCGGAGACGGTGGACGGGCGGGTCTGGCCGCGGCTCGCCGCGATCGCCGAGCGCCTCTGGTCGCCCGCCTCGGTGACCGACGTCGCCGACATGTACCGGCGCCTCGCCGCGCAGTCGGTGCGGCTCGAGGAGGCGGGCGTCCGCCACCTGGCCGGCCCGCCGGCGATGCTCCGGCGGCTCGCGCAGGCCGCCGACGTGCCGCTGCTCCTCGACCTCGCGCGCTCGGTGGAGCCGCTCGGCCTGGGGGAGCGCGTGCGCCGGGAGCGGGTGACGCAGCTCGTCCCGCTCGTGCGGCTCGAGGACGCCGCCGTCCCCGACGCGCCGCTCCGCCGCGACCTCGCGCGCTGGACGGGCGCGGCACTCGGCGCGGGCGATGCCGCGCGCGCGGCGCGCGACACGCTCGGCGCGCTCTTCACCGGCTGGGAGCGCGACGGCGCCCGGCTCCGCGCGCTCGCGCCCGGCTCGCCCCTCCTCGCCGATGCCGCCATCGCCGGCGACGCGCGCGCCCGGCTTGGCGCGCTCGGCCGCGAGGCCCTCGCGCACCTCGGCACGTCCGGCCGCGACAGCGCGTGGCAGCAGCAGGTGCGCGCGGCGCTCGACACGCTCGCGAAGCCGGTGGACGCCGCGGTGCTCCGGCTCGTGGGCGCGCCGGACGTGCTCCGGCTGGTGGAGGGCGCCGGCCGGCCCTGACGGCGAGGCGCCCGCCGGTGCCGGAGACGAGAACGGGCCCGCGGCGGAATCGCCGCGGGCCCGCTGCGCGAGGGCGTGCCGTGGGTGGCGCTACCAGCGCGCCGGGAACCCCCGGGTGTCCACGTGCACGAACGGGCCGTGCGTTCGCGAGGCGCGGTAGACGCCGATCCCGCCGATGAGCTCGGGGTGCGCGTCCTCCACCTGCTCGGCGACGCTGCGCAGGTAGCGCGCATCCTGCACGTCCACCTTGCCGTCGCCGTTCAGGTCGTCCATGCGCCCGTCGAGGTCGCCGTCCACGAAGACGTCGGCCGCGTCGCCGTACATGTGGCGGCTGTCGCGCGCGCGCCCGCCGCGGCGGCCGACGCCCTTCGCGTTGTACTGCGGCGAGCGGAAGCCCGACATCACGACGAGGTGCGAGGGGAGCCCGAGTTCCTGCAGGCGGTCGGCGAGCAGCTCGAGCTTGTCGAGCAGCCGCGGCTCGAGCACCAGCAGCTTGGGCCACACGCCGTGCTGGTCGTGCGTGAGGAAGTCGCTGAAGCGGAAGCGCGCCGAGACCGGGGTGTCCTCGTTCTCCGGCGTGACCTCGATGAAACCGGCGGGGGGCTCGTAGCGCGTCGTGCGCCGGCGCTCGGCGGGCCAGAAGCCGAGGTGGTAGCCCTCGAGGCGGCTGCCGCGCTTCTCCGTGAACGGGATCAGGGACACGACGCGGACCGGCTCGCCGTCAGGGGCGCTCAGGCCGAGGTCGTGGACGCCGGGGGTCTCGCTCACCTCGGCCGGGACCAGCCGCCCGAGGACGGGCATCCGCTGGAGCCGCTCGGGGGTGAGGGCGAGCATGCGCAGCTTGCCACTCAATCCGAGAAACTGCGGCAGGAGCGCCAGTGCGCTGTCGCGCACGGGGTCGTCGCCCGCGGGCCGCGCGGGCGCCGGGGCCGCCATCCCCACGACGGCCGCAAGTAGCGGCAGCGCAACGAGGAAGACGCCCGTGATCCGTGCCGCGCGCCACGCGCGGCGCATCCAGTGCTGCATCGCGATGTCGGTCCTCGTCCCTGGGGGCCGTTCCCTGCCCGGAAAGATCCGGGCCGCGAAAGGCTGGAAGGTACGCCGCGAGGCGCCGGGCCGGAACCCGGGGCGTGCAATTTTCAGCGCTTCTTCACCTGGCGGGCCGGACGGGGCCGGACCTGCAGGGGACGGCCGGGATAGGGATACCCGGTCGCCAGCACCTCCGCGAGGAGCGCGTCGCGGCCGTAGAGGTCCTGGAAGAAGCGCACGTGGCCGTCGGGCTCGACGTTCGCCGTGCCGTAGCGGAGCCGCACCGGCACGCGCGCAGGGAGCGGGACGATGAGCGGCTCCTTCCCGGTCATGGCCGAGTCGATGCGCGCGCGGGTCCACGTCGTGTCGCGGCGGAGCAGCCACGCCGCGAGCGCGCCGGCGTCGGCCACGCGCACGCAGCCGTGGCTCGCCGCGCGCCGCGCCTGGCGGAAGAGGTTCTTGAGCGGCGTGTCGTGCAGGTAGACGTTGTAGCGGTTCGGCAGCATGAACTTGACGCCGCCGAGGGAATTGCCCGGCCCGGGCCGCTGGCGCACGCGGACCACGCCGCTGTCCACGAGGGCGAGGTTCTCCGGCGTGGCGGGCACGACCTCCTTGCCGCGCCACAGCTCCATGTCGTTCTTGTCGAGGAAGGTCGAGTCGGCGAGCGCCTTGGGGACGATCTCGTCGCGCATGATCGCGCGCGTCACCTCCCAGTACGGCCGGAAGACGAGGTACTCGATCTCGTCGGCGAGCTCGGGCGTCTCGTGCCGGCCGCGCATCCCCACCACCACGCCCATCCCGAGCAGCTCGAGCGGCGCGGCGTTCCCGGCGAGGACGCGCAGCCGGTACTCGGGCACGTTCACGTCCACGTACGGGACGGTGTCCGCCGGCTCCGGCATCCCGCGCCAGCGCTCGAGCGCGAGGGCGAGTTGCCGGAGCGGCGTCTCGAACGGGCGGGCGAGGCGCTCCCGCGTCCTCGAGCCAAGCACGCCATCCTGCGGCAGGCCCTCGCGGCCCTGGAAGCGGCGCAGGGCCCCGGCGAGCGCCGCGTCCACGCGGTGGTCGGCGGCGTGCGCCGCCGCGGGCTCGAGGTCGAGGTCGCCCAGCGCGGCGAGCAGGGTGCGGAGGCGCGGGGCGCCCGCCCACGCGGTGCCCGTGGCGATGCGCGGCGGGAACGGCCCGGCGACGGCGTATGCCGTGTCCGCGGCCAGCTGCCGGAAGCGCGCGTAGGCGGCGAGGAGCCGCTCGTAGCCCGGCCCCCGGCGCTCGAACCGCTCGAGCCACTCGTGCGGCGACGCCACGGCGCGGAGCGAGTCCACGACCGCGGCCACGTCGACGCTCGCCCCGCGCACGAAGACGGTGTCCTCGCTCCGCACGAGCCGGACGCGCCCGTGGCGGATCGCGCCCAGGAAGCGGAGGGCGTCCGCGGTGAGGCGGACGTCGAAGGCGGCGAGGGAGTCGGCGGCACGCGCGAGGGTGTCCACGTCGAGGCGGGCCACGAGCGAGTCGTGCCGCGGGACGTCGTAGTCGGCCGGGTCGAGCCCGTGCTGTGCCGCGAGGTCGAGGCGCACGACGAGCGCGCGCGCCGCCGGGGTGGCCTGCCCGCCGTCGGTCCAGAGGGGGCGCCAGCCAGCCGCCTCGTAGAGGCGCCGCAGGCCCGGGCGCACGTCGCGGAGGTCGGGCCAGCGCATGGCGGGACCCTTGCCGCCCTGCACGGCCGCGCGGAGCGCCGCCGCCAGCGCGGAGTCGGCCGTGGCGGGGGCCTGGCCGGCGAGGGGCCCCGCGGCGCTGAACGCGGCGAGGGCGAGGAGTCGGAGCGTGCGCATCATCCCGGAGGGGCGAAGCCGCGCCGGAGGGCGCGGTCGAGGGCGCGGTCGTAGCCGTACACGTCGCCGTAGAAATACACCGAGCCGTCCTCCCGCGCGACCGCGGTCGCGTACACGATGAGCACCGGCGCCGCCCGCGCGAGCGGGACGGTGAGCGGCGCCTCGCGCGTCATCGCCGAGTCCACGCGCGCGCGGCTCCAGCCGGGCTGCCCCTCCAGCAGGAACCACGCGAGCGCCGCCGGCTCCGCGACCCGGATGCACCCGTGCGAGAAGTCGCGCCGGCTCCGCGCGAACAGCTCGCGCGCCGGCGTGTCGTGCAGGTACACCGCGTGCTCGTTCGGGAAGAGGAACTTCACGGCGCCGAGCGCGTTCCCGGGGCCCGGGCGCTGGCGTACCCGCACCCGCTCGCCGATCGCGGCCAGGGTGGCGGGGACGGGGGGCACCACGCCTTCCCCCTCGAGCAGCTCGTAGCCCTCCCGCGCGAGGCGCGCGGGCGTGGCGCCCGGGCGGATCTCCTTGCGCGCGATCGCCGCCGGGACGTCCCAGAACGGCCGGAAGACGATCGTCGAGAGTGCCGCCGCGAAGGTCGGCGTGCGGTGCCGGTAGCTCCGTCCCACCACCACGTTCATCGCGAGCGTCGCCGCTTCCTCGTCGCGGCCCGAGGCGAGCGCGTAGAGCCGGAAGGCGGGGATGTTGACGACGATCGTGCGGGGCGCGAGCGAGTCGGGGAGCCACCGCCAGCGCTCGAGCGTGAGCGCGAGCTGCCGGACCTGCGCCGCGAACGGGCGGCGGAGGCGGGCGGCGGTCGAGTCGCCGATGAGGCCGTCGGCGGTCAATCCCTGCCGCGCCTGGAAGCGCCGCACCGCCTCCGCGAGCGCGTCGTCGTAGAGCGTGTCGCCGGCGCCACCCGCGCGGCCGGCGGGAACGTCCCCCAGCGCGGCCAGCAGGTGCCGCAGCGCCGGCACCCCGGACCACGCCGAGCCCGGCCGGAGCCGGCGCGGGAGCGGCGGGAGCGCGCCGAGCGCCGTGTCGGCGGCAAGGGCACGGTACCTGGCCAGCGCCTCGACGAGGAGCGCATAGTGACGGAAGCGCGGCACCACCGCGGCGAGCAGCGAGTCGGGCCGCGCCCCGCCCGCGATCGCGCGCACCGCCGCGACGCGATCGAAGGGCGCGCGGCTGAGGCGGAGGATCGCCCCCGCGGCGCGCGCTCCCACCTGCCCGGAGTGAAGCGACCGCACGAGCCGGAGGAGCGCCGCGCTCAGCGCGACGTCGAACCGCGCCGCCTCCTCGTCCGCGGCGAGGCGCGCTGCCCACGCGCCCAGCCGGGCGGACTCGTAGTCCTCCGGGTCGAGCCCGTGACGCTCCGCCACGTCGAGTGCCGCCACCGCCGCCTGCGCCGCCGGACTGGCGCGCCCACCCTCGAGCCAGAGCGGACGCCAACTCCGTCCGTCGTAGAGCGACGCCAGGTCCGCCTGCACGTCGGCGAGCGCGGGCCACCGCAGGCCCGGCACCCGGCCCTCCCGCACGAGGCGCACGATCGCCGGCGCCACCGGCACCGTGTCCGCGGGCGTGGTGGCGTGGGCGGCGGGGCCGGGCACGGCGACCGCCACGAGCAGCGGCAGGAAATGGCGGACCATGGGAACCGGGGGAAGATAGCCCGCCCCGGGTCGGGTGCGTGCGCCGGGGCTAGGCGTGCGCCCGGAGCGCCGCGGCGATCGCGGCACCCAGCTCGTCGGGCGTCGTCGGCTTCGCGAGCACCGCCGAGGGCCGCACCTCCGCGAGGCGCGCCGGCGTCAGCAGGTGGCTGAAGCCCGTGACGAGGATCACCGGCAGGTCGGCACGGACACGGCGCGCCGCGAGCACCAGCTCGTCGCCGGTCATCCCGGGCATCGTCTGGTCGGTGAGGAGCAGGTCGAAGGCCGACGGCGCCACCTCGAGCGCGCGGAGCGCCGCGGCCGGCGCGTCCACCACGGTGACCTCGTGCCCGAGCCGCCGAAGCTGCCGTGCAGTGACCTCCGCCACGGGCCGCTCGTCGTCCACGAGCAGGATGCGCGCATGCGTGCCGGCGACCGCGGCCGGTGCCGGGGTGCCGTCGCGGGGCACGGCGGCGCGGCCGGCCGCCTCCGGCAGCACCACGTCCACCGTCGTCCCCGCGCCGGGCGCGCTCGTCAGCGCAACGTCGCCCCCGTGCGCGACCACGATGCCGTGCAGCACGGCGAGGCCGAGTCCCGTCCCCTCGCCCACCGGCTTCGTGGTGAAGAAGGGCTCGAAGGCGCGCGCCACCACCTCGGGCGGCATCCCCTCGCCGGTGTCCTCGACGCTGAGCCGGAGGTGCGGCCCGCCGCCCGCGCGCGGGAACCGCCTCGCCCAGTCGGGGCCCGGCTCCATGCGCGCCACGGTCAGGGTGAGGCGCCCGCCGCCCTGCCGACGCATCGCGTACTCCGCGTTGGCGGTGAGGTTCACCACCACCTGCTCCAGCTGGGTCCGGTTCCCGTACACGAGCGCGCCGTCGCTCCGGTCCCGCACCTCGAACGCATGCGAGCGCGGCACCGAGCTCCGCAGCATCGGCTCGAGCCCCGTCACCAGCGACCCGAGCGCCACCAGCTCCTGCTCCGGCCGGTCGCGCCGGCTGAACGTGAGCATCTGGCGGACGATCGCCTTCGCGCGCTCCGCCGCCGCCCGCACCGCGCCGAGGGACTCGCGCGCGTCGGGCGTGAGCGCGGGCTCGCCGAGCGCGAGCTCGGTGTTGCCGAGGATGACCGTGAGCAGGTTGTTGAAGTCGTGCGCCACGCCGCCGGCGAGGGTGCCGAGGGACTCGAGCCGCTGGGCATCACGGAGCTGGCCCTCGAGGCGGCGCCGCTCCGCCTCCGCCAGGGTGGACGCCTCCAGGAGGCCGCGGATCTGCGCCTCGGCCTGCCGGGCGAGGCGCGCCTGGCGCTCCGCGGCGGCGGTCCGCGCGCCCAGCGCACGGAGGCGCCAGCGCGCCACCGCGGCCGCCGCGGCCAGCGCCACGAGCAGGTAGAGGAGCCGCGCGCCGCTCGACTGCCAGAACGGGGCCACGATGGTGAAGCTCGCGACCGCGGGACCGACCTCCCGGCCGCGCCAATCGCGCGCCCACACCCGCACGAGGTAGCGGCCCGGCTCGAGCGCGCCGAGGGTCAGCGACGCGCGCTCGCTCCACGGGCCCGGCGGGGCGTCCTGCAGTGCCACGCGGAAGCGCGTGTCGCTCTCGCGGTGCTGCGTGAGCAGCGCATACTCCAGGTTGACCACGGCCGGTGCCCGGAGCGGCGCCTCGGGACCGACGTGGCCGGTGCCGGCCGAGTCGGTGTGGAGCAGCGCGAGCCGGAGCGCGGGCGGCGGCGCCCGGTGCAGCGTGTCCACCAGTCCCACGCGGGCCACGCCGAGGACCGTCCCGACCCACAGCCCGGCGCTGTCCCGGCTCGGCACGACCCCGCGCAGCGCCGAGCTCGGGAGCCCATCCTCGGCACCGAGTACTTCCTCGAGCACGAGCGAATCGGGCCGCACGGGCGTGCTCCGGAGCGCGGCGAGCCCGCGGGCCGTGGCGACGTAGAGCACGCCGCGGACCGAGACGGCGTCGAACGTCTCGTTGCTCGGGAAGCCCGGGTGCGACAGGGTGTCGATGACGCGCCAGGGGATCTCGGGGCGTCCCAGCGGCCGGAGGCCGAGCCCGCCGGCCGTGGTGGGCATCGCAAGCCACGGCTCGCCCCGCAGCCGGACCAGCGACGGTGCGCCGACGCTCGTCCCGGGTACTGCGCCCAGCGGCGCGAGGCCGTCCGCACGAAGGGCGAAGAGCCGGCCGTTGCGGTCCACCACAAGGCACTCGCGTCGTCCCTCGGCCGACACCTCCACGCCCTGCACGAGGTTCGTCCCCTCGGTGCCCGGCCAGCGCATCCAGCGTCCCGCCCGGCGCACGAACAGCCCCGTGCGCTCGCACGCGACCAGCGTCTCCACCCCATCCGGACCGTGCGCGACGAAGAGGCAGGCGAGTTCGGGTCGCGGACCCAGGCCCGCGTTGTCCGGGCGCCACCGACGACCGTCGAACCACGCCGCCCCGCCCTCGCCCCCCGACCAGAGCCGGCGCGGCTCGCCCGGCGGTGCCGCCTCGACCACGCCGGTCACGATGGTGCCCGGCAACCCGTCGGCCGCCCAGAACGGGGTGACGCCCGCCCCCTCGTAGCGCAGGAGCCCACCGCCGAACGAGCCGGCCCAGAGCCGCGCACCGGACCGCGTCGGCTGCTCGTAGAGCGTCGAGACCGCGACGCGGTCGGGGAACCGCATCGCGCCGCCGAGCGCCACGCGCGTCAGGCGCGCGCCGAAATACCCGACGAACACCACGGGCCGGCCCGTGGCCGCGCTCGCGCTTCCCAGCGCGAAGACCGGCGCCCCGCCCACAGCCGACGGGTCCTGCACCGTCTCCCAGGCGCCGTCCGCCCGGCGGCGCGAGAGGGTGCCCGCGCGGTTCCCCACCCAGAGCTCGGACCGGCCGCCACCCAGGTCCACCGCATGGACGCGGAACCCGCTCGCCGGGCTGCCCGGGACGCGCCGCCAGCGGCCCGCGACGCGCTCGAAGATCCCGAAGTTGCCGGCCGCGTAGAGGTCCACGCCGCTCCCGGTCGGACCGGGCGCGAGGTCCTCGATGGACGTCTCCGGCAGCCCGTCCGCGCGGCCGAAGCGCGTCCACTCCCCCGCCGAGTAGCGCGCGAGTCCGGCGTTGCTCGAGGCGACCCAGAGCGCCGGCCGCCCGTTCGCCCGTGTCCGCTCGAGCAGCACCACCGCGCGCGCGGGGAACTCGGGCGGCGTGGGCACCGCGACGAACCGCTCGCCGTCGAGGCGGGCCACGCCCTCGAGGGTGCCCACCGCGACGGTCGGCCGGCCGAAGGCCCGTGTCTCGACGATCGAGTAGCTGTTGCTGCTCGGCAGCCCATCGGCGGCCCCGAACAGGCGCCAGCGCCCGTCCCGGTAGCGGTACACCCCGTCGCGCGTCGCGAACCAGCGGCTTCCGTCCGAGGCGAAGAGGATCCGCCGCACGTACGGCCGGTCGCCCCGCTCGCCCAGGGCGAGGCCACGCCACCGGGCACCGTCGTAGACGGCCACGCCCTGGTCGGTGCAGGCCCAGAGCCGCCCCGACGAGTCGGGGACCACGCAGGTCACGCTGCTGGCGGTGAGGCCCTCGTAGGGCGTGAAGGGCCGGAAGGCGAGGTCGCTGGCGCCGCGGGGACGGGGCGGCCCGCCCGCATGCGCGGCCCCGGCGGCGAGCAGGGCGCTCGCTGCCACGAGGATCCATCGCGGCACGCGGAACTTCATGGGCATCGGCACCCCGGCGGCACGCGGCCCCGGGGGCGGGGGCGTCCAGCGGGAGGGGAAAGCTGCACCCGGGTACACGCAGGTTCAACGTGGCCCCGGCCCGCAACCGGCGACGCCGCCCCCCACCTACCTGGAATGCTTGTAGATCAGGTCCATCAGCTCGTCGTACATCGCCTCCGCCTCCGCCTCGCCCCCGCGGATCGCCGACGCGGCGCAGTGCTTGAGGTGGTTGCGCATCAGCTCGCGCCCCACCGCGCGCAGCGCCTCGTGCACCGACGAGACCTGCGTCAGGATGTCGGCGCAGTAGCGGTCCTCCTCGACCATCTTCTGGAGGCCGCGCACCTGGCCCTCGATCCGGCGCAGGCGCTTCACGTTCCGCGCCTTGATCTCGGGGTCCACCGCGACCGCCCGGCGCTCGTCGCCGGCGTGCGCCCCGCACCCGCACCCCGCCACCGCGGCGGGGCCGTGCCCGTGGTCGTGCCCGTGCTCGTGCGTCGTCATCGTCACCTCGTCGGGGTCAGGCGGCGCGCCACGTGCGCAGCCGCAGGGAGTTGCTCACCACGCTCACGGAACTGAACGCCATCGCGGCGCTCGCGAGGATCGGGCTCAGCAGCAGGCCGGACGCGGCGTAGAGCGCACCGGCCGCGACCGGGATCCCGACCACGTTGTAGACGAACGCCCAGAACAGGTTCTGGCGCATCGTGCGCATCGTCCGCCGCGAGAGGGCGATCGCCTGGCGCACGCCGGCCAGCTCGCCGCGCATGAGCGCCACGTCGGCCGCCTCGACCGCCACGTCGGTGCCGGTGCCGATCGCGATCCCGACGTCCGCCTGCGCGAGCGCCGGCGCGTCGTTGATCCCGTCACCCACCATCGCGACCACCTGCCCCGCCTCCTGCAGGCGGCGCACCTCCGCCACCTTCCCCTCGGGGAGCACCCCGGCCACCACGCGGTCCACCCCCGCGGCCGCCGCGACGGCGCGGGCGGTGCGCTCGTTGTCGCCGGTGAGCATGACGACCTCGAGCCCCATCGCGCGGAGCCCCGCGATCGCCTCGCGCGCCCCCGCCTTGAGCGGGTCCGCCACCGCCACGAGCCCCGCGAGCCGGCCGTCCACCGCGACGTACATCACCGTCTTCGCCTGCGCGGCGAGGGCGTCCGCCTCCGGCCGGAGCGGGGCGACGTCCACCGCCCACTCCGCCAGGAGCCGCTCGTTCCCCACCACCACGCCATGGCCCTGCGCGACGGCGGTGGCGCCCCGGCCGGTCACCGACTGGAACCCCTCCGCCGCCGTCACCGCGAGCCCACGGCCCCGCGCCTCGCGCACGACCGCGTCCGCGAGCGGGTGCTCCGAGGACGCCTCGACCGCCGCGGCGAGCGTGAGCAGCGCAGCCTCGTCCACGGGACCGCCCGGCGCGAGCCGGACGTCCGTGACGGCCGGCCGCCCCTCGGTGATGGTCCCGGTCTTGTCGAGCACCACGGCGGTGACGTCGCCGGCCCGCTGCAAGGCCTGACCGCCCTTGATCAGCATGCCCAGCTCCGCGCCGCGCCCGGTCGCCACCATGACGGCCGTCGGCACCGCAAGACCCATCGCGCACGGGCACGCGATGATGAGGACCGCCACCGCCGCCGCGAAGCCGCGCACCGCGGCCTCCATCGCCGGGGCGCCGCCCGCGTGGACCGCCACGAACCACGCCGCGAACGTGGCGATGGCGATGGCGATCACGACCGGCACGAACACCGCGCTGATCCGGTCGGCGAGCGCCTGGATCGGCGCCCGCGATCCCTGCGCGTCGCGCATCAGCTGCACGATGCGCGCGAGCACGCTCTCGGCGCCGAGCGTCGTGGCCCGGTAGCGGAAGGCGCCGGTGCGGTTCACCGTCCCGCCGATGACGCGGTCGCCCGCCTTCTTCTCCACCGGGAGCGACTCGCCGGTCAGCATGGACTCGTCCACCGCGCTGGCGCCGCTCACGACCTCGCCGTCGGTCGGCACGCGCTCCCCCGGCCGCACCACCACCACGTCCCCCGCGCGCACCGCGTCGACCGGGACGTCCACCTCGGCGCCCTCCCGCGCGACCCGCGCCACCTTCGGCTGCAGGTCGGCGAGCGCCCGGAGCGCCGCGGAGGTGTTCCGCTTCGCGCGCGCCTCGAAGGTGTTCCCGACGAGGATGAGCGCGATGATGATCACCACCGCCTCGTAGTACACGTCCGGCTGGACGCCGTGCGCGGTGAACCAGCCGGGCGCCACCGTGGCGATGAGGGAGTAGAGGAACGCGGCACCGGTCCCCACCGCGATGAGCGTGTTCATGTCGGCCGAGCGGTGCCGGAACGCCCGCCACGCGCGCACGTAGAAGTGCCGCCCCGCCCACGCCATCACGCCCAGGGTGAGCAGCAGCAGCCCCCACGCCAGCGCCGGGGCCGGCACGACGTAGAGCCAGGGCAGCGCCGACCGCAGCAGCGGGTCGAGCGCGGACATCGCCCAGTGCATGAACGGGTCGGCGACGGCGCCATGCCCGCCGCCCGCGCCGAGCATCATGAGCGGCATCGAGGCGAGCATCGCGGCCGCGCCCACCAGCGCGGCGGCGATCGCCTTCGCGCGCAGCTCGCGGTACTCCGCCTCCTGCGCCGCGTCACGTTCCGCCTGCTCCGCGATGGCGCTCGTCGCGGCGCGCGGCAGGTCGGCGCCGTAGCCGGTGTCGCGGATCACCGCCACCAGCCGCTCCGCGGAGGTGACGGCCGGGTCGAAGGCGACGGTGGCGTTGTTGAGCATCAGGTTGACGGCGGCGTCCTGCACGCCGGCTTCCTTCGCGAGCGCCCGCTGAACGCGACCCTGGCAGGCGGCGCACGTCATCCCCGAGACGGGGATGACGACCTTCTCGGCGCCGGGCGCGGGGTGCGTGACGTTCGCGGTGGACATGGGGTCCTGGCCTTTCCGGGTCTCAGTCGACGATCAGCGTGCCGCGCAGCATGCCCATGCCGCAGGTGAACGCGTGCGCGCCCGGCGCGGGGGCGGAGAGCTCGACCACGGTCCGCTCGTGCGCGGGCAGGAAGCGGCGGACGCCGAAGTCGGGCAGCACCACCTCCTCCGAGCAGCTCGCCGTCTCGCGGCGCTCGAAGACGAGGCGCACCGGCGTCCCGCGGCGGACGCGGATCGTGGAGGGTGCATAACCGCCCTCCACGGCGATCACGACCTCCTGGACGCCCCCCGCACCCGCCACCGCCTCGGCGGCGGGCGTCCGCTGGAAGAGGAAGTACCAGAGCACCGCCGCGATGCCGGCGCCCGCCGCGACCAGGACGGCGACGTCGAGCGCGTTCATGCAGCCCCCCCGAGCGGTGCCGCGACGTAGCCGGCATCGGTCACCGCCTTCGCGATCGCGTCGGGCGACTGGGCGGCAGGATCGTACGCCAGCTTCGCGCTGCCGATGCGGACTTCCCGCACCTGCACGCCGGGGAGCACGTCGAGTGCCTTGCGGACGGCGTTGAGGCAGTGGGAGCAACTCATGCCGTGGATCTCGAGGGACAGGTCCGCCATGGGATACCTCCGGGGATTCGAGGTTCGTATACCTCACTGGGGTATAAGATGCATACCCCCACCCCCTATGTCAAGGGCCGCCCGGCCATCGCGGCCCGCCCCCGGCGGCAGGCGAAGGGAAAAAAGCGCGCGCGGGGCGCACCCGAAGGTGCGCCCAGCGCAGGACGACGGGGATGCCGCTTCGCTGACCGCTACCTCGGCCCCGTCGAATCCACCTGGACGCCGAACCCGCCCGGCCCAGCCGAGAAGCGCACGACCTTCCGGCCCTTGCCGTCAATCACCACGAACGCGGCGCCCTGGCTGTCCGCGTAGAAGCGCGCCCGCGTGTTGCCGCCGCGATCTGCGGCGTCGATGACGGCGCCACGCTCGCCCGCGCCGAGGTGCACCGCGGAGCCGTCGTCGCCCCGCACGTTCACCGACACCGGGCCCGAGAGGTCGGCATCCACCTGGAAGGTGTCGCCGTCCACCAGCTCGGCGGCGTCCGCCTCGCGCACCATGATCGGCCGGACGATGCCGCCGGGCTCGAACCGGACCTGCCCGACCCGGACCACGCGCCCGTCCGCCGACTCGACGCAGCGGAACCCGTGCTCCATGTCGGTGCCGTTCTTCCCGAGAGGGATCAGGTTGCAGGTCGCGAGCCGGCCGGCATCCCACGCCGGCACGAGCGCGACGACCAGTTCGAAGCTCGCGCGCTCCCCCCGCCGCGACCGCGCGGCCCGGAGGTGCGTGAGCCGCCCGATGTCCTGGTCCTCGAGGGTGAAGCGCACGTTGGCCGCGTCGCTGCCGAAGCCGGTCCGCCCGGCCAGCCGAGCGACACGATCGAGCGCCATGACGGCGTGGCCGGCCTGCGCGCCCGGGTCGCCCGCCACCTGGGCGAGCACCCCGTTCGCTGCGTTCACCGCGGCATCCGACCGCTCGGCGATCTCGACGAACCTGCGGGCCGCCCGGGCCTTCACTGCCTGAAAGCCGTACCATGCCGCCAGGCCGATCCCGAAAATGACGAGCGCGCGCAGGGCGACTCGGTTCCAGTATCCGCGCATCGGACCCTCCGAACGATGGGGGTGAGGCAGGTCCCTACGCCCCGAGCCGACGACATGTTTCGCCCTGCGACGCCCCGGAAAGGACGACGGGCCGGACACCCCGTGCCCGGCCCGCCGCCGCCCGCGCGTCGTCCGTTCCGGCTCAGCCCTGCCCCTCCACCGCGAGCTGGTGGAAGTAGTGCTGCACCTCGTCCTGGTGCTCGAGCAGCCATTCGATGCTGGGCTCGTTGCGGAGCGCCTTCCGGATGGCCTTCGCGGTCGCCTCGCGGTGGGTGCGGAAGAGGAGCATGGCGTCGAAGTCGGGGGCGTCGAGCACCGCCGGGTCGAGCCACACCGACACGATGATCCCGAGGTCGTACGCCTTCTCCTTCGGGATGTCCCCGCTCCGCACGCAGTCGAGCACCGCGTTCGCGATCGCCGCCTGCACCGTGCCCATGAGGATGTTCGTGTAGCGCGTGCTGGTGACCGTCACCTTGCTCACCATGAGCGTGGCGGGTCGCACCTGCACGTCGCTGTTGAGGATCGCGAAGACGCGGGTGTGGCCCTTCACCTGGTCGCCGAGGAGGGTGGCGAAGGCGGTGCCGACGGGGCCGTCGAGCTCGCCGATGATGACCTCGGGCTCGGCGGCGGACCAGGCGGGCTCCGCCTCGACGAGCGCCTCGCCGGTGCGGAGGATGATGCGATCGGTCATGGAACGGTTCCGGGTCGGGAGGGGAGTGGCGCCCCGCGCGGGCGGCGGCGGCGGTCAGATCCGCTCGGCGCGGGTGGCGACGACGTGATCCGCGCCGACGACCTCCTTCACGTGCGGGAGCACCGCCCGCACCTTCGCCTCGTCGTCCACGAAGAGGAGGAGCATCGGCGCCTCGTGCCCAGCGCTGCCGAAGCGCTGCGGCTGGTTGAGCTGGTGCCGGGGGCCGAAGCCCATGTGCGCGGAGAAGACGGAGGCGCCGCTGATCCCCTGCTCCATCAGGTACTGGAGCACGTACTCGTACAGGGGGCGGCCCTTGTGGACCGCGTCGGCGACGAGGAAGACCTTCACTTCGAGCATGGGTGCCTCCGCGGGCGGGAAATGCCGGTCGGATCGCCCCAATCGTAACGCCGCGACGCGCAGCGAGAAACCCGCGCCGCAGGGGACGCGGCGGGCAGGGCGCTCAGCGCTCCGGCGTGACCGCCTGCGCGGCCCCCGCATCCTCGAGCAGCTCGAGGAGCTGCCGGAGGCGCTCGGGGCCGAGGTGGCCCACCTGACGGTGGTGGAGCGCCAGCACGGGCTCGTCCAGCGGGGCGATCGCGTCGAGGCCCTTCCGGGTGATCCGCGTCAGCACCACGCGCCGGTCGTCGGTGTCCCGTGCCCGCGCCACGAGGCCCTGCTTCTCGAGCCGGTCGAGCAGCCGCGTCATGTCCGGGTCGCGCGTGACCAGCCGCTCGGCGATCTCGCCGCAGGGGAGCCCCGGCTCCCCCGCGCCGCGCAGGATGCGGAGGATGTTGAACTGCGCGAGGCTCAACCCGTGGGGCCGGAGCAGCTCCGCGAACTCGTCGCGGAAGCGGCCCGCGAGGCGGGTGATGGCGATCGCCACCGCCTGCGACTCGCTCGCGAACGGCTTCGCCTGCTTGAGCGCGGCGCCCAGCCGCGCGCCGGGACGGGACACGGGACCTCCCGGGTGGGGGACGGGGGCGGGCCCTGGGTGACCCGCCCCTCCGGATGCTACTGCTTCACCGCCTCGAGCGCGATGCTGATCTCGACGTCGTCGCCGAGCATCACCCCACCCCGGTCGAGCGCCTGGTTCCACGAGACGCCGAACTCCTTGCGGTTCACCTTCCCGGTGACCTCGAAGCCGATGCGCTCGTTCCCCCACGGGTCCACCGTGTGGCCGAGGTAGCTGCCGGTGAAGGTGACCGGCTTCGTGATGCCGCGGATCGTCAGGTCCCCCTCGAGGGTGATCGCATCCCCCTGCACGGAGAGCGCCCGGCTCGCGAAGGTGAGCTGCGGATGCTGCTCGGCGAGGAAGAAGTCGCCGGTGCGCAGGTGCGCGTCGCGGTCGGCGTTCTGGGTGTTGATGCTCGCCGCTTCCACCGCCACGGTGGCACGGCCGCCGGCGAGGCTGGCCGGGTCGGCCACGACAGTACCGGTCCAGCGCTCGAAGGTGCCGCGGACGCGGCCGACGAGGTGGCGGATGCGGAACGAGAGCTCCGAGTGGCTCGGGTCGATCTGCCAGGTGGTGGCGGTGGACGTGGCGGTCATGGTCGGCTCCGTGGCTGGGGATTGAGGTGACGAGGGGAGAATATCTGTTTTCACGACTATTGTCAAGACACACAAATGCCGAAAAAGGGGGCCGGCCCGACCTTGGGCCGGCCCGCGCCCGGCGCCCCGGCACCGCCGTCCGCCGGGGCGCGGCGACGGCCCGGGACTACCGCAGGTTCGCCTTGAAGAAGGCGAGCGTCCGCTGCCAGGCGTCCTCGGCGTCCTTCGCGTTGTAGGCCTTCCCCGAGGGGTTCGCGAAGGCGTGGCTCGCGTCGTCGTAGACCTTGATCGTGGCGGTCCGGCCGAGGGCTGTGAGCTGCCGCTCCATGGCGCGGACGCTGTCCACCGGGATCCCCTGGTCGAGCCCGCCGAAGAGCCCGAGCAGCGGCGCCTTGAGGCGGCCGAGTTCCTTCGCGTCGGTGATCGGCGCGCCGTAGTAGACGACCACCGCCTGCACGTCCTTCCCGCCGACGAGGCCGGTGCGCAGGCTCCAGTGGCCGCCGAAGCACCAGCCCACCGAGCCGACGGACGACGCACCCTGCCCGCGGAGCCACGCGATCGCGGCGCCGACGTTCGCCTCGCCCGCGGGGACGTTCTGCATCGCGGTGCGATAGAGCACGAGCGCGGTGTCGGGCGTCGTCGCCACGCGGCCCCCGAACAGGTCCACGGCCAGCGCCACGTAGCCCTCGCCGGCGAGCCGCTCGGCCATCTGGCGGATGTTGTCGTTGAGCCCCCACCACTCGTGCACGACGACGATGCCGGGGCGTCCCTTCCCGCCACCCTTCGGCCGGGCGACGAAGCCCGTGAGCGCCCTGCCGTCCACCGTGCCGTAGGTGACCGTCTCGGTCACGATCTCGGCGCGGGGCGCGACGCGCGCCGCCGGGCTCGCGACCGGCGCGTCGTGCGCGTGCTC
>JBAIWX010000200.1:0-18058 GCA_037916975.1 Gemmatimonadales bacterium | reverse complement strand
AGGGGATCGCCGAGCGGTGGGCGGCGGCGCACGCCGAGCGGGCCGAGGCGCGCGCGCGCCTGGCCGAGCTCGAGGCGGGCGCCGCGGCGGGCACGCTCTCGCCCGAGCAGGCGTGGGAGCGGGTGCAGCTCGTGGCGGACCTCGCCTCCGAGCAGGAGGCGCTCCCGCTCGCGGAGGCGGTCCTCGCCGGGGACGCGGAGCACGTGGGGGCGCGGTGGTTCGTCGGCCGGACGCTCCTCGGCCGCGGCGACGACGCGGGGATCGCGCACCTCGAGACCGCGATGCGCCTCGCACCCGACGCGGAGCTCCCCGGCGCGCAGGCGATCTTCGGCTACCTCTGGCGCCAGGGGCGCACCGAGGAAGCCGAGCGCTGGCGCCGGCGCGCCGAGACGCGCAGTGACGAACTCGACGCCGCGCACGCGGAGCGGCACCGGGTGGACAAGCACGTCCCCCTCGAGCCGCACGGCCTCCCCGACGAGGTGGTGGCCGCGCTCCGCGCGCAGGTCGCGACGGTGGAGGACGCGCTCGAGGTCTACCTCGCGCGCCGCACGGTGACGCACCTGCCCGAGCGGCCGTGCTGGCTCGTCGGCGTGGTGGCCCGGCGGAAGTGGTACGGCCCCAACCCGAAGCGGGAGGTGGCGGTGCGCGACGCGGTCCTCAACGCGGCGGCGTGGCCGGACACGACCTTCGCGGTGCTGGTGATGGACGAGCTCAAGCCGCTCCGCAAGCGCTTTCGGGCCATTCCCGGCGCCACGCTGCTCGAGCGGCGATGAGGACATGACGTACGTGCCCGCGCCGGTCACCCTTGCCGGTCGCCACGTCCGGCTCGAGCCGCTCTCGCAGGGGCACGTCACGGCACTCGCCGAGGTGGGGCTCGACCCCTCGCTCTGGACGTTCGTCCCGACGAAGGTCCGCACCGCTGCGGACATGGCGCGCTACGTGGCCGCGGCCCTCGCGGAGCAGGCGGCGGGGCGCGCCGTGCCCTTCGCCACCGTGGAGGCCGCGACGGGCCGCGTGATCGGATCGACCCGCTTCGGCAACCTCGCCCCGGAGCACCGGCGGGCCGAGATCGGCTGGACGTGGGTCGCGCCGGCCTGGCAGCGCACGGCGGCGAACACCGAGGCGAAGCTGCTGATGCTCACGCACGCCTTCGCGACGTGGGGCTGCCTCCGGGTCGAGCTCAAGACGAGCGCACGGAACACCCGGTCGCGCGCGGCGATCCTCCGCCTCGGCGCGCTGGAGGAGGGGACGCTGCGGTCCCACATGGTCGAGGACGACGGCACCGTGCGGGACACGGTGTACTTCAGCATCCTGCAGGCGGAGTGGCCGGGGGTGCGCGCGCGCCTCGAGGCGCGGCTCGCCGCCGGCGGTGCCGGGGAGGCCCGATGACCGCGATGGCGACCGGGTGGCGCGTGGGCGACGGCGCCCGCTGCGCGTGGGAGAACGGCTTCGAGATCCTGCGCGCGGGCTGCATCGAGGCGCACGACGGGCTCGCCTGCCGTGCGCGCTGACCGGTCCGCCGCCGCCCGCGGTGTGTCCGGCGAGGCCGGCGCCGTCTCCCACGGAAACCCGGCCCACGACGCCCCGATGATCCCGCGGCTCCTGCTGCTCTCGAACTCCCGCAACCCCGGCGGCGCCTACCTCGCGCACGCCCGCAAGGCGATCGCGCGCTTCCTCGGCCCCGCCGCGGAGGACGCGCTCTTCATCCCCTACGCCGGCGTGCGCATCGGCTGGGACGAGTACCTCGGGCGCGTGGCCGCCGCGCTCCGGCCCGCCGGCGTGGTGGTGCGTGGCATCCACCGCGCCGGGGACGCGGTGGCGGCGGTGCGCGGCGCGGGGGCGATCCTCGTCGGCGGCGGCAACACCTGGCAGCTGCTCGACCAGCTCTACGGCCACGGGCTCGTGCGGGCGCTGCGCCTCCGCGTGCTCGAGGGGGCGCCGTACGTCGGGTGGAGCGCGGGGTCCGGCGTGGCTGCCCCGACGATCCGCACCACGAACGACATGCCGATCGTGGCGCCGCCCTCGCTCGACGCGCTGGGGCTCGTCCCGTTCCAGGTCAACGCCCATTACACCGAGGCGAAGCTCCCGCGGCACGGCGGCGAGACGCGCGTGGACCGCCTGCTCGAGTTCTGCGCCGTGAACCCGGCCACGCCGGTGGTGGCGCTGCGCGAGGGAAGCTGGCTTCGCGTGGAGGAGGGACGCGCGGTGCTCGAGGGGCCGAAGCGCGCGCTCGTGTACCTCGGGGAGGCGCGCCACGTCGTGAAGCCCGGCGACGACGTGGGGCCCATCGCGGGGGTGGCGCCGGTCGGGCGCTGACGCACCGCGGCGAGTCGGGCACCCGGCTCGGCGTCCGGTGCGGCCGCCCCGTCGCGCCCCTCCCCCGGCGGCTCCACGCCCCGGGGACCGCTCAAACTGAAACCTCCCGGAATTCCCCCGGCGTAGGGCCCTGATAGGGGGCACCGCGCCGGGGGTTCGCGCTCGTGCGGGGCCCTAGGCGTCATCGGGCAAGGGGATGGAACGTCTCCCAGACGCCCCGATAGGGCTCGATCATCAGCGCGACGAACCGCTCGATCGCGACGGGCAGCGGAAAGCGGCGCCGGAACTCCGTGGCGGTGATGCCGAGCAGGGAGCGGACGTGCCGGCCGAACGACTGCGGCGAGGAATACTCCAGCCGGTAGGCCACGTCCGCGATGGAGAGGCCCTGGTCCTCGAAGAGCTGGGCGGCATGGAGCAGGCGGATCGCGGCGAGGTAGCCCTTGGGGCTCGGGAGCCCCGCCCGCGCGAAGCGGGACATGAGCGTGCTGGGCCTGACGTGCAGCGTGGTGCAGAGCCGGCGCACGGTGGGCAGCTCCGGCGCGAGGCGGATCATCGTCTCCACGAAGAGCCGCGCATCCGGCGGCGCCGCCGCGAGCGCCTCCAGCACGGGACCCTGGATCCGCGCGGCGGAGCGGGAGACGGGCTGCGCGACGACGTCCCGGAGGCGGCGCCAGCCGGCGGGGGCGGAGACGTCCACCACCTGGCGCACGCCGCTCGCCCCGAGCCGCAGGAGCATCTCGGCGGCGCCGGGGTCGGGCTGGGTGAGGAGGGCGACGGTGCTGACGCTCGGGAACTCGCGCACGAGGCGGACGACGGCGTCGCACTGCTCGGGGCGGCACTGGTGGACGGACACGAGCACGGCGTCCACCGGCCGCTCGCGCACCGCCCGGATGGCGTCGGGGACGGAATCGCGGTGCAGGAGGCTGAAGCAGCCGGTGCCGGCGGCCTCCACCCGCGGCCGTTCCGCGGGGTGCAGGACCGCGGCGATGACGGGCGTGGGGGCTGACGCGGGCGGCTGGGGATAGGGCACGTGGGGGCTCCCGGTAGCGGACGCCCCGACGATGCGAGCGGGTACTCAACCTCCCCTCAACGTGGCGGTCGGCGCGGAGGGGGGCGCGACGGCACCAAAGGCAACCGTGACGGGCCGGCGGGCATCTCTACATTACTGGACCTCCGGGGCGGTGTCGCCGACCGCCCCGGGGCACCCGGCCCTTTCCCGACGAGGCATGCGTCCGTGAGCGACCCGATCGCCCCCGACCTGTTCGAGCGCCTGCAGCTCGCGCTCGGGACGCACTACCGGCTCGACCGCGAGCTGGGGCGCGGGGGCATGGGCGTGGTGTTCGACGCCACCGACACCGCGCTCGAGCGGCCGGTCGCGATCAAGGTGGTGCACCCCGAACTCGTCCGGCACGAGGCGATCGTCCGCCGCTTCCTCGCCGAGGCGCGCCTCATCGCGCGGCTCCGCCACCCGAACATCGTCACGGTGCACCAGGCGGGGAGCGCCGACGGGCTCCTCTGGTACGTGATGGACCGGGTGCCGGGGGAGACGCTCCGGACGCGGCTGCTGCGCGAGGGCCGGCTCCCGGTGGAGGAGGCGCGCCGCATCACCGCGGACGTGGCCTCGGCGCTCGACGCGGCCGCACGCGGCGGCGTGGTGCACCGCGACGTGAAGCCCGAGAACATCCTCCTCGATCCCGACGGCCGGGCGCTGCTCGTGGACTTCGGCATCGCGCGCGCGATCGCGTCGGACCCGGGGATCGGCCCCGACACCGGCCGGGGCGTCGCGGTGGGGACGCCGGCGTACATGAGCCCCGAGCAGGCGGCGGGGGAGGCGGTGGACGCGCGGAGCGACCTCTACGCCCTCGGGATCGTCGCCTACGAGATGCTCGCCGGCGCGCCACCCTTCGCCGGGCCGAGCCGCGTGGTGGTCTCGAAGCACCTCTCGGAGCGCCCGCTCCCGGTCCAGAAGCGGCGGACCGACTGCCCCGGGCCGCTCGCCGATGCGGTGATGCAGGCGATCGAGAAGCACCCCGCCGACCGGTGGCAGACGGGGGCGGAGTTCCGGGCGGCGCTCGAGGGGGCGGTCGCGGCGCGGCGGGCGGCCCGGCGGCGCCGGCGCCTCGCGCTCACCGGCGGGCTCGTGGCGCTGGCGCTCGCCGCCGCGGCGATCACGCTGCGCGCGGTGGCGCGCGACGGCCCGCCCGCCGGGACCGACCCGCGGCACTCGATCCTCGTCCTCCCGTTCGCCAACGTGCGCGGCGACCTCCGCACGCAGTGGCTCCGCGAGGGCGCCGTCAACATGCTCGCACTCACGCTCTCGCAGTGGAGCGACCTCACGGTCGTGAGCCCCGAGCGCGTGCACGACCTGATGCAGGCCGCGCAGCTGCGGGACGACGACGCGATCGGGCTCGACCTCGCGCGGCGCCTCGCCCGGCGGGCGGGGGTGTGGACCGTGGTGCTGGGCGAGTTCGAGCGGAGCGGAGACACGCTGCACCTCGCCGCGCGCGTGATGGACGTGGCCACGGGCCGCCAGGTGGACGTGGCGCGCGTGAGCCGGCCCGCCGGCGACGAGGTGCGCCCGCTCTTCGACCAGCTCGCGGCGCAGCTCCTCGACCTGACCGGCGCCCCGGAGGAGGTGCGCGTCGGCCTCGCGCAGGCGACGACGCGCTCCCTCGACGCCTTCCGCGCGTACCTCGCGGGCACCGAGCACCTGAACCACTGGGAGCTGGGGCCGGCCGAGCGGAAGTTCCGCGAGGCGATCGCCGACGACAGCACCTTCGGCCTCGCCTACTACAAGCTCGCCCTCACGCGCGGGTGGATCGTCGGGGCCGACGACTCCGTGGCCAGCGCGGCTATCGCGCGGGCCGTCGTGCACGCCGACCGGCTGCCCTGGCGCGAGCAGCAGATGGTGCGCGGCTACGCCTTCTTCCTCGAGGGGCGCCCCAACGAGGCGCGGGCCACGTACGAGGCGCTGCTCCAGAAGGACCACGACGACCCGGACGCCTGGTACGGGCTGGGCGACGCGTGGTTCCACGACGGCTCGGTGAAGAACGCCGCCGCGCGCTACACGCAGGCGCTCAAGGCCTTCGGCCGCGCCCTCGCGCTCGACCCGGGCTACGCGCTCGCCTACGAGCACGTGGCCGGCGCGCTCCTCACCGCCGCGCGGCCCAACCCGCCGTTCGTGCTGGTGACGCCCGATTCGCTCGCCCTCGTCCGGCCCGACGGGGGGCGCGCGCTCGACAGCGCCACCGTCGCGCGGGGGCGCGAGGCGGCGCGGCAGCGGCTCGTGGCGCTGGCCCGGGAGTGGGTGAACGTCCAGCCGGCGGGGCCGCGCGCGCACGCCGCGCTCTTCGGCGCGGAGCTCCAGGCGGGCCACCTCGACGGGGCGGAACAGGAGCTCGGCCGGTTCCGCACCGTGGCACCGCGGCATCCGGAGCTCCCCTTCGAGGCGGCGCGCGTGCGCGTGGCGCGCAACGACCTCTCCGGGGCGGCGGCGATCATGGGGGCGGCCCTCGACTCGCTCGCGTGGGACGACTTCAAGTCCCAGGTGGGCGCCGCCGACGTGGCGAACCGCCTCGCGGCCGTCGCCAACCTGTTCGCCTACCGCGGCAACCTCGGCCGGGCCGCGCGCGTGATCGACCTGTCGAACCGCGTGCGGTTCGGCGACCCGGCGCCCCGGAGCCCCGAGGCGCAGATGCGCACCGCGATGTCCTGGCGGATGCTGGGCGAGCTGTACTCGGCGGAGGGGGTGCCCACCGCCGCGCTCCGGCGCATCTGGCAGGACGCCGCCGAGGCGGCGCGCTCCCTCCCCGCCGAGGCGCGGGGCCGCGTGCTCGGCGCAGGCGGGGCCGCGGCGGTGGGCCTCTTCACCGGCCCCACCGGCGACGCCTCGGCGATCTCCGAGCTCGCGACGCTCGCCGGCGAACCGCCGCCGCGCGAGGTGCGGGCGCTCCTCGCGCTCGAGCGCAACGACACGGCGGCGGCGCGGCGCGAGCTGGGCGCGGTGACGTCCGCGCCCAGCGGCGAGATGCGGAAGACGCCCTACCTGGTGTACACGCGCCCACTCCTCGCCCAGGCGTGGCTCCAGCTCGGCGAGTACGACCGCGCGCTGGAGGCGCTCGACGGGTTCGACCCGCTGCCGCTCGAGGGCGACGTCTTCGACATGCGCTGGGCGGCGCTGGGCCGCGTGCGGCTGCTCCGGGGCGCGATCCTCGAGAAGCTCGGCCGCCCGGGCGAGGCGCGGCACCAGTACGAGCTCGCGCTGGCGCAGTGGCAGGATGCCGACCCGGAGCTCGACGTGTACGTGCGGCAGGCGCGGCAGGGACTCGCGCGGCTGGAGGGGCGGGGGTAGGGGATCAAGGGTCCTTCAGGAACGCCGGCCGCGCCGCGCCCCGAGCCGACGTATATTGCGGCACGGTCGGGCGCGACGGTCGCGGGCACCTTCGGGTGTCCCGAGGAAAGTCCGAGCTCCATCGGGTAGACTGCCAGGTAACGCCTGGGCGCCGCGAGGCGACGGACAGGGCCACAGAAAACAGACCGCCCCGCGGCAACGCGGGGTAAGGGTGAAACGGTGGGGTAAGAGCCCACCGCGTCGCCGGCAACGGCGACGGCACGGCAACCCCCAGTCGGAGCAAGGCCAAATAAGCGGCGAGGTGCGACCCGTACCGACCCCCACCGGCGACGGTGGCAGCCGCGGGTAGGCCGCTCGAGGCGGCTGGCGACAGCCGTCCCAGACAGATGACCGTCCGGCCCGCAAGGGACGAACAGAACTCGGCTTACGGCCCGACCGACGCCGCCCCCTGGGTCCTCCACCAGGGGGCGGCGTGCTTGGTGGCACCGGTCGTGCGTTGCCAACCGCCCGGCGCACGGTAACTTTCGCCTTCTGGCCGCCGTAGGCAGGATGTCCATGGATGCGCCGTACCGCCCGGCACGGGGCGACAAGCCCTACCCCCCGCAGTGGGAGGAGACCGCGGAGATCCGCGTCTTCCGGGCACCGCACGCCGAGTGGGACAAGCTCTCGGCGTGGAGCGCAGACATGCGCAAGCGCGGCTGGCGCCTGCTCCGCGTGAGCAGCGACCACGGGCAGATCGTCGCGGTGTACGGCAAGTCGCGACGGGTCGTGGAGCCGCAGTAGCCGCCGGTGCCCCGCGCGCCGACACCCGAACCGAGGACCGCATGCCCGTTCGTGCCCTGAGCGCCACCGCGCTCGCCGCCCTGTTGCTGCCGGCCGTTCCCGCCGGCCCGACCACGACCCGCTACCGGATCGACCAGCGCCTCGAGCAGGAGGTGGACGCCTCCGCCGTGGGTGGCGGGAAGCAGAACGTCGTCATCAAGACGAGCAGCTTCCTCACCCTCGTCGCCGCCGACTCCGCCGGTGGCCGGAGCATCAAGGTGGTGATCGACTCGGTCACCGCCGACAGCCTCCCGCCGGGCATGCCGCCGACGGTGTTCGCCGACGTGAAGGGGATGACCTACACCGGCTTCCTCGACGCCAGCGGCAAGCTCGGCGAGCTCAAGGTGACGCCCGAGAAGCAGGGCGTGCCGAACCTGGGCGAGACGATCCGCCAGTTCTTCCCGCGCGTGAAGCCGAACACGAAGCCGGGGGAGACGTGGACGGACACCACCGAGGTGAGCAGCCCGGTGGGCGGCGGCCAGATCAGCGTCCGCACGGTGACCAACTACAAGGCCGCGGCCGCCGACCCGAAGGGGCCGCCGCGCTCGATCAAGGTGGACGGCGCCTCCGCCTCGTCGCTCGCCGGCACGCAGCAGACGCCGGGCGGCTCGGCGGACATCGAGGGGACGGGCTCCGGCACCTCGAGCTTCACCGTGAGCGGCGACGGCCGCGTGCTGAGCGGGACCTACAGCGGGACGCAGAACATGACGGTGTCGCTCGCGCAGGCACCGGCGCCGATCCCGGTCCTGGTGAAGACGGTCACGACGATCAACGCGCTCAACTGAGCGCGATCCACCGAACGCACGACGCGCCGGTCCGGGAATCCCGGGCCGGCGCGTTTCGCGTGGGGGCTCGTGACCGGCGCTACGCCCCGGCCGCCTCCTCCACCGTCCCCCCGGCGGCCCGGTAGGCGAGCGAGCCCACCGCCAGCGTCGCCAGCGCGGCGAGCGCCTCGCGCGGCCGCTCCACCATCGTGAAGCCGAGCATCCAGAGGCTGAGCCCGATGAAGACGAGCGGGGTGACCGGATAGCCCCACGTCCGGTAGGGCCGCGCGAGCGCGGGCTCGCGCCGGCGGAGGCGGTAGAGGCCCAGGATGGTGAGGAGGCTCATCAGGTTGAGCGTGAAGCCGGCGTAGGCGAGCACCGGCTCGAAGGCGCCGCTCAGCAGCAACAGGACGATGAGCGCGAACTGGAAGAGGAGGGCGTTCCGGGGCACGCCGTCGGCGGAACGGCGGCCGAGGATGCGCCCGCGCCGCAGCGCGCCGGCGACGGCGGCGGTGACCCGCGAGCCGGCCAGCGTGAGGGCGCTGATCGTCGCCACGAGGAGTGCCGCGATGATCCCCGACATCACGCGGCCCCCCGCCGGCCCCACGATGTGCGACGCGGCGATCGCGCCGACCTCCACCTTCCCCGCCAGTTCCCCGAGCGGCGCCACGCGCAGGAAGGTCCAGTTGAGGAGGAGGTAGAGCGTCGTGACGGTGAGCACGCCCGCGACGATCGCCCGGGGCACCGTGCGCGCGGGGCGCCGCACCTCCCCCGCGATGTAGCCCACCGCGTTCCACCCGGTGAAGGCGTACGAGACGTAGATGAGCGACACGGCGAAGCCGGGCGTGAGGATGTCGCCCAGCGCCGCCGCGTCCGGCGCGAAGCGGATCGGCTGGCGATCGCCCAGGAGCACGCCGACCACGATGAAGGCCGCGATGAGGCAGAGCTTGATGCTGGTCACCGTGACCTGGAACCAGCGCGCGGCGCGCAGGCCGCTCAGGTGGACCGTCGCGACGAGGGCGAGGACGAGGAGCGCGCCCTCGAGCTGCGTGAGCGGCACGAGCTGGCCCAGGTAGCGCCCGAAGGCGATCCCCGCGAGCGCGATCGGGGCGGCGAACCCCGCGGTGACGGAGACCCACCCCCCCAGGAAGCCGGCGAGCGGATGGAAGGCGCGGCCGAGGTAGACGAACTCGCCCCCCGAGCGCGGGAGCGCCGCGCCCAGCTCGGCGTAGCAGAGCGCGCCGGAGAGCGCGAGCAGCCCGCCGATGGCCCACAGCGCGAGGAGCGCGAAGCCCGACCGCGTCGCCACGACCTGGAACCCCAGGCTCGTGAAGACGCCGGTGCCGATCATGTTGCTGACGATGACGGCGAACGCCGTCGGCAGGCCGATCCCCCGGAGGGGATCGGCCTCGGTCCGGTCGGCCGGACCGTCGTGCGGGGCGCTCAGAGGCCCACCGACACGCTGCCGTAGAAGGAGGCGCCGCGGATGCCGTACGGGGCCACGCGCGAGTACTTGAAGATACCGAAGTAGCTGTTCGCGTAGTCCTGGACCGGGGGCAGCTTGTCGAAGACGTTGTTGCCGCCGACGGCGACCGTCACCCCCGACTTGAAGGTGTAGGCCACGTTGAGGTCGGTCACGAGCCCCGCGGGCACCGTCTCGTTGGGGCCGAAGAGGTTGATGCTCTCGACGGCGCCGAACCGCGTGGTGCGCGCGAAGGCGGCGAGGCCGCCGCGCTCGTACCGGGCCGAGAGGCCGACCTTGCTCCGCGGGAGGGCGTTCTCGATCCAGCTCCGCTCCTGCGGGTTGAAGAGGTCGGCGTCGCCGATGCCGGTGGGCCGGCGGATGGCGCCGCGGATCTCGGTCTTGTTGAAGTTCGCGGTGCCCGCCACCGTCAGCACCGCCTCGCCGAGGACGATGGGGTAGCTCGCCTGCAGGTCGAGGCCGATCGTGCGGGTGTCGATCGCGTTGCTGAAGAACTGGACCGACTGGATGTCGGGGAACGCCGCGAGCGCGCCGTCGATGGCGGGGTCGGCGTCACGGCCGAGGACACCGGAGGCCACGATCCGGTCGTTCACGCGGATGAGGTAGCCGTCCGCCGAGAGGGTGAGCCGCCCCGCCGGCTGCACCAGGAACCCGGCGCTCCAGTTGCTGGAGCGCTCCGGCCGGAGCGGCGCCACGCCGAGGGCACGGACGACCGGCGAGATGTTGTTGAAGAGGCCGACCACCGTCTCGCGGTTCCCGACGAAGATCGTCGAGACCCGGTTCGAGTAGGTCTGCGGGAGCGACGGGGCGCGGAAGCCGGTGTTGAAGGAGCCGCGCAGCGTGACGCGCTCGGTGGGGCGCCAGCGCGCCGCGACCTTGCCCGTGGCCCGGTCGCCGAAGTCGCTGTAGTCCTCGTAGCGGCCGGCGAGGCCCACGGTGAACGTCCGGTCGAACGCGACCTCGCCGTCGAGGTAGGCGCCGGCGTTGGTCCGGGTGCGGTCCACCTCGGTGCGCGGCTGGAACCCCGGGAAGCCCTGCGAGCCCGAGGCGAAGGTGAGGCCGTTGGCGGTGGTGTCGCCGGGGCCGGTGGCGTAGTTCTTCCACGACGCCTCCTCGCCGGCCTGGATCCGGTAGCGCTCGACACGCACCTCGCTGCCCACCGCGAGCGTGGCCGAGGCGAGGCCGCGCGGCGTCCACCGCTTCGTCGCCTCGACGCGCGTCACGTTCTGCTGGTAGCGGAGCGCGCCGGCGTCGAAGTTGGTGGGCGTCTGGTCGCGGAGGGACGGGTTGATCGTGTTCGTCAGCACGAAGCCGATGCGGTTGGCACCGAAGGTGTTGCTCACGTCGAACGTCCAGCCGCGCCGGGTGGACCGGATGCCGGCGGTGAGGGCCTGGTCGCCGATGTTCGTGTTGATGAAGGGCAGGTAGCCGTCGGGGAAGAGCGCCAGGTTGCTCACGTCCAGGTCGGCCGGGAAGCGGTAGAACGCCGTCGCCTCGCCGCGGCGGAAGGTCAGGCCGCCGAAGGCGTAGGCCTCGCTGCTGTCGCCCACCGGGAGCGCGCTGTTGAGCCAGAGCGAGGTGTTCGTGAGGCGGCTGTCCCCGATGCGCTGGACGTTGTCGCGGTCGAAGCCGCGCGCGGCGATCCGGGCCACGTCGGCGTCGTACTCGGCCTGGCTGTTGTACTCGCCGTTCGGGCCGAAGTCGCCGAAGTTGAAGAGGTTCCCGAAGTAGACGTTGCCGTTCCACCGGCCGACGCGGTTGGTCGGGTTGCGGTGGCGGAACTCCGCGGACAGGTTCACGAACCCGCGGGTCCCCACGCGCAGGCCGTAGTTGCCGTCCACGCGGTAGCTGGCGCCGTCGCCCCGGCTGGTGATGCCGCTGAGCGTGCCCAGCGTGCCGCCCTCGGCGCCGGACTTGAGCACGATGTTGATGACGCCCGCGATGGCGTCGGAGCCGTACTGCGCCGCGGCGCCGTCCCGCAGGAACTCGACGCGCTCGATGGCCGCGGCGGGGATGCTGTTGAGGTCGACGCCGGTGGTGCCCTGGCCGATGTTGTCGCCGAGGTGGAGCAGCGCGCTCTGGTGGCGGCGCTTGCCGTTCACGAGCACGAGGACCTGGTCGGCGCCGAGGCCGCGCACCTGCGCGAAGTCCACGTGGTCGTTGCCGTCGGTCTGGGACTGCGTGACGGACTGGAGCGACGGCAGCGCGAAGTTGAGGATCTGCGAGAGTTCCGGCTGGCCGACGCGGCCGAGGAGCTTGAGCGGGATCCGGTCCACCGGGACCGTGGTCACGTTGCGGAGGAAGTCGAGCTGGCGGACCCCCTTCACCTCGAACTCCTGGATCTGGACCGTGTCGCGGCCGGCACGGGTGGTGTCCTGCGCCGCGAGCGGCGCGGCGAGGGCGAGCGGCAGCAGCGTGGCGAGCGCGCGGCGCCGGGCGGACGGGACGAGGGGCATCGGGCCTCCTGGGGCGGACGGGTCGGGACGGATGGTTCGGCGACGGACAACGAAAGCGGCCCGCGAGGCGTCGCTCGCGGGCCGCTGGACGGCACGCAGGTGCGCCGCCCCCGGACTGGCTACCGCGAGTCGAGCCTCCGGCACGAGCCGGTGGCGGGGCGACAACACATTCGGGTCGGGTGCATGCGGAACGATTACCCCGTGAGCGAAGGTCTGTCAACGTGGCCCGCCCCGTGGGAGGGGGCACGATGAGCCGCCGTCGCGGCGTGCGCTGGTGGTGGGTGGCCCTGGGCCTCCCGCTCGCCTTCGTCGCGTGGCTCTTCGCCGTCTGGCCACCGCCGCTGTGGTACCGGACGCACTGGCCGCGCGAGACGGCGTTCATGCGGATGCGCCGGGCCGAGGGCCGGCCCGCGCCCTCGCCCGCGACGACGAAGGCGGCACGGAGCGGGCGGTCCGTCCGGGACGCACGGAGCGCCGGGGCAACCCCGGTGCGGCGCTATCGCCCCGTGCCGCTCGACTCGATCGCGAAGGACATGGCGCTCGCCGCGATCACCGGCGAGGACAACAACTTCTGGGAGCACGGCGGGATCGACTACGTCGCCATCCGGCACGCGCTCGGCTATCGCCGGGACGACTTCGACTGGCAGGACGCGAAGGACCGCGCCGACCTCCGGCGGGCGCTCGGGCGGGCGTGGGAGCGGCGTGACGCGCTCCGCGGGGCGAGCACGATCACGCAGCAGCTCGCGAAGAACCTCTACCTCTCGCCGTCGCGGAACCCGCTCCGGAAGGTGAAGGAGGCGGTGACCGCGTGGCGGCTCGAACACGCGCTCGGCAAGCGGCGGATCCTCGAGCTCTACCTCAACGTGGCCGAGATGGGCGACGAGGTCTGGGGCGTGGAGGCGGCGAGCCAGGCGTACTTCCGGAAGCCGGCGCTCCGGCTCTCGCGGGGCGAGGCGGCGGCGCTCGCGGGGCTCCTGCCGTTCCCGCTCCGCTCGAACCCCGCCTTCCGCCCCTCGCGCATGCGGTGGCGGCAGAGCCTCATCCTCCGGCGCATGAGCGGCGAGCGCCTCGAGGTGCCGAGGACCGACGAGGAGGCCCCGCCGGCGGTCCAGGCCGACACGACCGGCGGCCCCCCGGAGGATTCCACGCCGCCCCTGCCGCCCCCGGCCGACTCGGTGGCCGCCCGCGACACCGCCGGCGGGGGCTGAATCCCGGGGAACCGTTCCTCCGTCATCTGCGTTGCACGATTCACCTTCACGGATACGGACATGACCCGACTCTTCCGCCGGACGGCCCCGCTCGCCGCCCTCCTCGCCCTGCCCGCGCTCCTCGCGGCGCAGGAGGCGAAGTGGGTGGCCTCGCTCTCCGCCGGCTACGCGAACGCCCTCGAGGCCAACCTGGACGCCCCGGGCGCCGGCCCCACCACCACCCTCTTCGTGGGTCGCCGGCTCGGCGACTTCGTCGTCCTCGGCGTCGAGGGCGGCTGGCACCAGCCGGAGCGCGGCACGATCGACCTCGCGACGCCGTGTCCCACCGGGACTCCGCCCGACGCCGGCTGCACCTACCGGAACCGCAGCACCGGCAGCGAGTGGCAGGCGACGCTCGCCGCGCGCTTCGGCCCGCTCCGCCCCACGATCCGGCCGTACGGCATGGTCGGGGCCGGCTACTACCGGCTCCGCAGCACCTCGGAGCGCTCGATCTTCCTGGGCGGGAACCCGGGCAACGTCATTCCCGGCACGAACGTGCGGGACGTGGACACAGACGATGCCGCGGGGGCACACGCCGGCCTCGGCGTGGACTGGGCGCCGAAGGGAGGCCGCTGGACCCTCGGCGTCGGCGGGCGGGTGCACGGGATCGTCGGCGACGAGTTCGGGGAGGGGATCGTGAAGGGGTGGTTCACCCTGGCGCTCTCGGCGGGGCTCGCCTTCTAGGCAGCCGGCCGCCACGGCCGGTGGAAACGAAGAACGGGCCGGCGACTACCGGCCCGTTCGCGTTCCCGCGAGGGGCGCGCCGCTCAGTCCACGAGGCGGAGCGGCATCACGAGCGCGAGGAAGCTCGCGGGGTCGTCCCAGCCCACCGGCTCGCAGGTGGCGGCGCGCTCCGGGGCCTTGAAGGTCATCCGCACCTCGTCGGTGGGGATGTACTTCATGACCTCGAGGAGGTAGGCGGCGTTGAAGCCGATCTCGAGCGCGTCCCCCTCGTAGGCGACCGTGAGCTCCTCCTGCGCCTCGCCCAGGTCGGGCGTCTGCACGGACAGCTTGCAGGTGCCGTTGGCGAAGGCCATCCGGATCCGGTGGGTCTGGTCGCTCGCCACGATGCTCATGCGGCGAAGCGCCGAGATGAGGGCGGCCTTGTCGGCCGTCATCGCCTTGTCGTTCTCGCGCGGGATGACCTGCTCGTAGTTCGGGTACGGGCCCTCGATGAGCCGCGTGAAGACCTGCGTGCTCGCCGAGCGGAAGCCGAGATGGTTCTCGCTCCGGGCGACCTCAATCTCGTCCTCCGCGGCGAAGAGCTTCCGGATCTGCTCCAGGGCCTTCGGGGGGACGATCAGGTCCGCCTGACCGCCGCCGGCCGCCGCGGCGGGCACGTCCATGCGGGCGAGGCGGTGGCCGTTGGTGGCTACCATCCGCATCCGGTCGGGGCGGAGCTCCCAGAGGACGCCGTTCAGGATCGGGCGGCTCTCCTCCGTGCTCGCGGCGAAGGCGACGTGCTGGATGAGCTTCTGGATGTTGCCGGCGAGGGCGGTCCAGCCCCCCTCGAACTTGACCGAGGGGAAGGCGGGGAACTCGTCCTTCGGGAGGCCGAGGAGGCGGAACTTCGACTTCCCGCACTCGATCGTGACCCGCTGCTCGCCCGAGGCGGTGACGCGGATCGAGGCGTTCGGCAACTCCCGGACGATCTCGGCGAGCTTCCGGGCCGGGATCGTGATGGCGCCCTCCTGGTCCACCGAGGCGGGCACCGTGGTGCTCACCGCGATGTCGAGGTCGGTGCCGGAGAGCTTGAGCCCGTCGCGGCTCGCCTCGACGAGGATGTTGGCCAGCACCGGGAGCGTGGTCTTGGTCGGCACGCTGGCCGCCACGGCCTGGAGGCCTTCCTGGAACTGTTCCCGGGTGATCGTGAACTTCATCGGGTGCCTCGAAAGCCGGGGAAACTACCTACCAACCCAGTAATAGAAGAATCTAGTGGCAGTAGTAGAGGGTGTGGACTCGTGGACACGCAGCGGAGCGCGTTGTCGCGCCGAGCGTTCCGGGCTTTCCACGCCGTGGACGCCGTGTGTGCCATGTCGGCGCCCGCCCCTCGTTCCCGCACCTTCCCACGGCTGCCCGCATCGTCCACGTGGCGATGTGGGCGGCCGGGGATAACTACGACGACAACTCCGCGCGGGCGAGCTCGACCTTCTCACGGAAGGAGCGGTCGCGCGCGATGAGGCGGGTGACCTTGTCCACCGAATGGATGACGGTGGAGTGGTCGCGGCCGCCGAACGCCTGGCCGATCTCGACGAGCTGCATCTGGAGCAGGTCCCGCGCGAGGAACATCGCGATCTGGCGCGGGACGGTGAGCGTCTTGATGCGGGCCTTGGACCGGAGCCCCTCCGGGGTGACCCCCCAGCGGCGCGCCACGACCTCCTGGACCTTCGTGATGGAGGGCATGGCCCGGCCCGGCGCCTGGGCGTCGTCGGCCGGGCGGATCCGGTCGGCGAGCGCCTCGCGGGCGAGCTCGATCGAGACTTCCTTGTGCTTGAGCGAGGCGTAGAGCAGCAGCTTGATGATGCACCCCTCGAGCTCGCGGACGTTCGACCGGACGTGCTCGCCGATGAAGCGCAGCACGTCGTCGGGGATCGCCATCTCGAGGTGGTCCTGCTCCGCTTTCTTCTTGAGGATGGCCACCCGGTGCTCGAGGTCGGGCTGGCCGATGTCCGCCACCATCCCCCACTCGAAGCGGCTGACGAGCCGCGCCTCGAGGCCGGGGATCTCCTTCGGCGGCCGGTCGGAGGTGAGGACGATCTGCTTCCCCGCCTCGTAGAGGGCATTGAAGGTGTGGAAGAACTCCTCCTGGGTCATCTCCTTCCCCTCGAGGGAATGGACGTCGTCCACCAGGAAGAGGTCCACGTCGCTCCGGTACCGCCGGCGGAACTCCGGCATGGTCCGGCCGTGGATGCTCTCGATGACCTCGTTCACGAACTGCTCGGCACCCACGTAGAGCACCCGCGTCTCCGGCTGCCGCTGGATGACCTGGTGGGCGATGGCCTGCATCAGGTGCGTCTTGCCGAGGCCGGTGGCGCCGTAGATGAAGAGGGGGTTGTACGTCTTGCCCGGCGACTCCGCCGCGGCGTGCGCGGCGGCGGCGGCGAGCTCGTTCGACTTGCCGATGACGAAGGTGTCGAAGGTGTAGCGCTCGTTGAGCGGCTGCGAGCTCGGGTTGGGGCGCTGCGCCGGCCCGCCGGGCGCCGCGGAGGGCGGCGGGGCCACGAAGAGGTCCATCTGCGGACGCTTCTGGCGGTCCTCCTGCACCCGGAAGACGACCTGCATCGGCTCCCCCGCCACGTGGGTGGCGAGGCGCGTCAGCAGCTCGGCGTGCTTGCTCTCGTTCCACTCGACCGCGAACTGGTCGGGGGCGCCGACGAGCAGCCTCCCCCCCTCGAGGCCGATGGCCTCGGCGGGCTCGAGCCAGGTGCGGACGGTATGTTCGGGCAGCTCGCGGAGCGCCTCGTCGAGGACGCGCTTCCAGACGTCTTTAGCGGCCTGCATCGGGCTCGGCGGACAGGGGGTTTCGCAAGGGCGGACGATGTTACGGCCCGGATGTGGATAAGTCAACCTTGACATTCCGGGCCTTGCGTCCTTAGGATTGCGGGCTCATCGGAGGAGCAGGTAACGACATGCAGCCGACATACCGCCCGCGCAACAAGCGCCGCATCCGGACTCACGGGTTCCGTGCCCGCATGGCCACCCCCTGGGGCCGCGCGACGCTCTCGCGCCGCCGCAAGAAGGGCCGGAAGCGGCTGACGATCTCGCTCCCCTCCAAGCACGGGCGCGCCTGACGGCGCACGAACGCTCGCCCCGGTCGCACCGGCTGGCCCGCGCGCAGGACCTGCGGCGGACCCAGCAGCAGGGGAGGCGCCGGCGCACCGAGCGGCTCGAGCTGGTCTGGACGGACAACCAAGTGGGCCACCCGCGGATGGGGATGATCGTGCCGAAGTTTCGGGCGACCGCGGTGGCCCGCAATCGTTTGCGGCGGCGCCTCCGCGAGATCTGGCGCCGCGAGGTGCGTCCCCGGCAGCCGGGGTGGGACCTGGTCATCCGTGCCCGGCGCCCCGCCTACGACGCCACCTTCGCCCAGCTCCGCGCCGACCTGCTCGCGTGGCGCGACGCCACCTGCCCGGCGTGACGGTCCCGTGCGCCGGCTCCTGCTCGTCCCGCGCTGGCTCCTCATGGGGCTGGTGCGCCTCTACCAGCTCACGATCTCCCCGCTCCTCCCGCCGGCCTGCCGCTTCACGCCGTCCTGCTCGCAGTACGCCCTCGAGGCGCTGCGCGTGCACGGGGCGCTGCGCGGCACCTGGCTCGCGGCGCACCGGCTGGCCCGCTGCCACCCGTGGAACCCGGGCGGCTACGACCCGGTGCCCGCGCCGCGCGACAGGGAGCAGGTAGGCGGCTGACGCCGCCCGTCCCGGAACCCGAGACCCCCGACTCATGGATCGCCGTACCGTCTGGGCCATCCTGCTGATGGCGTTCATCGTGGTGGTGCCGTCGTTCTTCTTCCGGCCGAAGCCGGGAGCGGCCCGGCCGCCCGCGCCCGCCGACACGACGGCCGTCGCCGCCCCGGCCACCGCGCCGGGGCCGGTGGCGGGTGCCGCACCCGCGCCGCCGGG
>JBAIWX010000199.1:0-28715 GCA_037916975.1 Gemmatimonadales bacterium | reverse complement strand
CGCGACGACCTCCGACCGTCCGGCGGTGTCGATGCGCACGACGAAGTCGGCCCAGCGATAGGCGACGAGGATCTCGCCCGATGGCGCGAGGGCCTCGACGGGCTCCGTCGTCAGTGGTGCCGCCCCGCCGTAGATCGCGGGCGGGCGGAGTGAATCGAGGAGCCGGCCCTGCTCGTCGAAGCGCAGGAAGTAGGGGCGGCTTCCCATGAGGCCGAGGAAGCCGCCGCGAACCGGTACGGCGCGCGTGAGCGGGAGCTCGAGGTGAATCTCCCGCTCCAGCCGGCCGTCGGCGGTGAGGACGACGACCTTGGCGTTGCTCCCGTCGGCGCACCAGACCCGGCCCCTGCCATCCACCTGCATGTCGTTGAGCCCGCTCAGCTCGCCGGGCCCGCCGCCCGACCGGCCGAAGCGCCAGTGCCCCTTGCCGTCGAGGCGGAACGCCTTCACCGCCTTGTCCGCCCAGTCGAAGACCACCACCTGGTCGCCGCGGGCCTGCATGAGCATGGGGCGCAGCAGCACGGTGTCGTCCACCGCGGTGAGCTGGCGCAGCGGCCGGTCGGGGAGGTCGAAGATGCGCCGGGTGCCGGGGAGGCGTGCCACCGCCTGGGCGGATGCGCTCGCCGCCGTGGCGGCGAAGACGGCCGCGGCCGCGACGGTGGGGAGAAGCGAGCGCATCATCCCTGTGCCAGCGCGAGCAGATACTTCACCCGCCAACTCCGTAGGCCGGAGAGCACTACCAATCCAGCTTCTCGCCTGTAAACAACAGCCGGAAGCGCCAAGCCGGCGCGGAGAGCCCAGCGCCCCCAGTCTTCAGCCTCGGTGGCACCGCCAACCCGATCAAGGCCAAGAGCGTCCAGGTACTGCTCGTGCCCAGAAAGATCCGCCAGGCCAATCACCATGGGCCGCAGACGCAGGCGCATCGTCTGCGCAAGCTGACGCGCTCCATCAAGATCCACCTTCAGGAGCGTGCAATCGAGTGGATCGACGATGACAATGAGTTCGTTAGCCCTCACCAAGGGAGGTGCCGTCGATGCACGGCGCCAGTCCATCGCCCAACGCACCAAGGACGCCGACGCGACACCGACGAGGCCCACCAAGTTGATCGATTGCTGATACGGAGCTGTGGCAGGTCACGCCTGTCCTGGGACGTCGGCGTTTCACATACGCTACTGGTGGCGATCCTCGCCCGCCATACATCCCGCGTGCCTTCCGGCACGTGTTGTGTACCCTCAGCCGTTGTGCGCCCCTTGCCCGGCGTTCCGGGCCGGCGTATCGATCAGCAGCAGCCTCCCCGAGCATGCCCCATGTACCTCCTGCTCCCGGGCCGAGCGGACCTCGGTCCGCTGGCGACGACGTCCCCGCCTCTGGGCGCCGTGCTCGTCGCCCGCCGTCGTCATCGCAGCGGGCGGGGGGAGACGATGAGCGCGACTTGACGCCACCAGCCCGCCGTGCGCTACGGCCCCGCTCCCACCCGCACCACGACGTTCCCTCCCTCCTCCGTCACCTCCGCCCCATCGAACCGCAGCGTGCATCCCGCTCCCCGCACCGTCACCGCCGTGCCCTCCCGGCCGACGGCGAGCGGCCCGCATCCCGCCACCGTCACGCGCCGGACGCCGTCGAAGAGCGGATGCGCCCCCGCCGCTTCCGTGAGCGCATCCACGTCGGCGCTGCCCTCGTCGAGCGCGCGGAGCGTGCCCGCTGCGTTGCCGAGCGCGAGGAACCGCGTGTGCAGGAGACCGCCCTCGACGCGCGAGACGTTGAGCGGATCGAACCCCTGCGGCCAGAGCGGCCGCCCCTGCGCCGCCTCCACCACGAGGCGGGGACCGGGCCGCGCGTCGAAGGCCGCACGCCGCGCCCCGCGCTCGTCCGTCACCGCGCGCGCATCCGCGTCCGCCACGCGGCGGATCTCGGCGACCTCCGATGTGGCGAACCCGCATGGTCGCCGGGCGGAGAGCCGCGCGAGCGCCTCGGCGAGCATCCCGTCGAGCGAGCGACGGTCGTCGGCCTCGAGCGAGTCGCGCCACGCCGGCTCGAACCGCGCGAGCAGGAATGCGAGCGCCGGGCCGACGAGGTAGGCGCGGTCGCGCACCGCCGCCGCGGGCAGCTCCGCCGCAGGGATCGCGACCGTCGCCCGCCCCTCCGCCCGGAGCTGGATCCACGCCGCGAGCCCCTCGTTGAGCTCGCTCGCCCGGTCGTAGCGCGCGAAGGCCGAGTCCATCGCCGCGAACCGCGCGGCGCGATGCGCGAGCGCCTCGCGCGCCCAGCAGGCGGCGACCGCGCCGTCTCCGGCACCGAGCGCGCGGGCCAGCGCCGCCGACTCGAGGCGCCGCTCCGCGAGCGGCACCGGATCGTCCACCGGATAGAGGAAGAGGTCGCCCTCGTTCGCGATCCACGAGGGATGACGGCGGCGTTGGAAGACGTGGAACGCCTCGTGGAGCGCGGTGGCGGCGAGTGCCGTCGCCCCGCCCGCCGCGCGCGGGCCGTCGGCGAGGAGCGTGGCCGTCACGACGCCGCCGATCTCGGCGCTCGAGTTGGCGGTGACGGCGGGATGTCGGCTGGAGAGCGCGACGGCGTCGGTGCCGGGGACCGGCACGCTCCCCGCCGGCGGCGACGGGTGGCGGAAGAAGAGCGTGCGCTCGCCGTCGTACACCGCGAGCGGAATCGCGAGCGGGGCGAAGCCGGGCCACAGCGCCGTGCTGCCGGCGATGCGGCGCACCTCGCGCTCGACGTCGAAGGGGGTGGTGGCCTGCGCGTGCGCGCGCGCGGCGACGAGCAGGAGCAGGAGTGACGCGGCGAGGAGACGCGGGATCGGGATCACGGGCAGTCCTGGGCGAGGGGCTCACTCCTCAGGATGCGCGAGAGGGGCGGTTCGTCGGACGCGGCAGACGGGGGAGCCGTCCCGCACGGGATGGCTCCCCCACGCCGCTCAGCGCAGCTCCCGCACGACGGCGCAGATCGCCTCGACGACGAGCGCCGGCGCCTCCCAGTGGATGTGGTGCCCCGCCGAGGTGGCGACCTGGGTGCCGCGGGTCACCTGCGTCGCCCACTCGCCCTGGAGCGCGAGCGCCGCCTGCCGCTCCTCCGCCGAGCCCCCCTCCTCCACCTTCGTGCTCGTGAGCACCACCACCGGTACGTCCGGCAGGCGCCCCGCGGCGACCACCTGGTCGGCGCTCGTCACCTGCGCGATGAACTCGCGGCGCGCACCGCCGGTGAGCCCGATCTGGTCCGCGGCGCCGGTGAGCAGCTCCTCCACCGTGGTCCCGGGCGGGACCGCATCGCGGATCGGGAGGATCGCCTTGGCGGGGGTGCCGTCCACGAAGACGAGGCCCGCCACGCGCGCCGGGTAGCGCTGCGCGAACTGCTGCATGTGCAGGGCGCCGAGCGAGTGGCCCACCAGGATGTAGGGCCCGGGGAGCCCCGCGGAGGTGAGGAACCGGTCGAGCTCCGCGGCGACGTCGCGCGACGTGCGCGCATCGCCGCCGTCGCCCGAGGCGCCGACTCCGCCGCGGTCGTAGGTCACCACGCGGGCGAACCGCGCGACGTCGCCGGGCACCTCCCTCCACGTCGCCTGCGGCTCGCCGAGGCCGGCGAGGAAGACGACCGTCGGACCCGCGCCCGCCCACTCGCGTGCCGACAGGGTGTAGCCGCCCACCGCCACCTGGCGCGCCACCGGCGCGGGCGCGGCCGGCGCGGTGCCCTCCGTGCAGCCCATCGTCCAGAGCGCGCCGGCCGCCAGCATCGCGTCCCGCACCACGGTGATCGTCAGGATCCGTCGCATCGTCGTTACCTCCCACGTCCGGGTTCCGTCGAGCGGGCCGCGGGGTGCGGCCCGTCGCATGGGAGGCAAGCTGGTGCGGGAGGGGTACGGCGTCGTCCGGGCCGATCGGGACGGACCTGCGAAGCCGGGGAGGGCGTCCGTCCCGGCCGGCGCGGACGCCGGACGGGGCGGCGCTTCGTGAGTCAGGCCGCCCGGAGGTGCCGGGTGCGCCAGGCCGACGGGGTCGTCCCCGTCACCTGCTTGAAGGCGGCGTTGAAGGCGGTCTTGGAGTTGAACCCCGCCTCGTACGCGAGGGCGAGCACGGTCAGGTGGGCGCGGCGGGGGTCGGCGAGGAGTCGCTGGACCTCCGCCACCCGCCGCCGGTTGACGACGTCGAAGAAGCTTCCGCCCAGCCGCTCGTTGAGCGCCTGGGAGACGTGGTGCGTCGGCGCGCCGACCAGCTCGGCGAGGTCCGACAGCGACAGGTCGCTCCGGACGAAGAGCCGCTGGCGGTCGAGCAGGTCACCGATGCGGGCCGCGATCGCCTCGGCCTCGGCGGCGGTGAGGCCGGAGCGCTCGTACTTCCCAGCCCGCTCCGCCTCCTCCTCCGCCTGCACGTCGAGCGGAACCGGCTCCACGGCGGCCGTGACGGCCACCTCCTCCGCGGCGGGCCGAGCCCACTCGCCGGTGGCGGCGTCGAGCCGCACGGGGGCCGGCCGCTCATAGCGGAGCTCCGGCTGGCGCAGCGCCTGGAAGGAGAAGACGTAGAGCAGCACCGCGAGCACGAAGGCGCTCGCCTCCCAGGCGGGGGTCACCTCGCTCCCGTCCCAGGTCGTGAGCGCGGACCCTGCATCGGCGAACTGCATCACGACGAGAAGCCAGGCCATCAGGCGGAGCCAGGCGAGGCCGGCATGGCCCACGGAGGAGAGGTTCCGCCGCAGGCGCTCGCCGTGGCGGCGGAGGGCGACGAGGGCCGCGCCGAGGTAGGCGGAGAGCAGCGTCCAGTTGAGGGCCCAGAGGGCGAGGAGCGCCCGCCGCTCGCCGGCGGTCGGGGTCACGATCAGCCGCCGCTTTTCCTCGGCCGGGAGGAGGTAGAACGGCACCAGCGCCACCAGCAGGACGACGGCCGGGATGGCGTGCCGCAGGTCCCGGGCGGTCAGCCGGTGCCCGGTCTGGAGACATACATATAGATAGAAGAGCGGCCCGTAGAGCAGCTCGAACGGCGCGGCGGCCAGGGCGAAGTGCGGGTGTGCCGCCAGCCAGCCGTTCGCGTAGGCCGCGATGCGGGCCATCGCGACGCCGAAGATCAGGAAGTACGCGGCGAGCAGCCGGTTGGCGAGCCGGTGGCCGGTACGGTGCGTGGCGAGGAGGACCGCGACGAAGCCCCCCTGGGCGGCGGCCAGGAGGGACAGGAAGACGACGAGCGACAGGGCAGCGACTCCGGGAGCGAAGGCCGTCGGCCCGCGCGCGGGGCGGGGCCGGTCCTACCGGGGCGACGGGAGAAGCTACCCGAGGCCCCGCCGCACCCGGGAGTCCCCGCGGCGGGGCCCGGCAGGTCCGCGCCGATCGGGACGGACGACGGGTGCGGGCGGTGGGGCCATAGTGGCGGCGACCAGCAGGACCTGTCATCCCGTACCGGAGCCGACCATGACCCGTTCGACCCGCTCGCTCGTCGCCCTCGCCCTCCTCGCCGCGCCGGCCCTCCTCGCGCAGGAGGCGGCACCCGTCACCCGGTCGCCGCGCCCGCCCCGATTCACCGCCGGGATCGGCGCCGCCACCCTCGCGGCCTACCCGGGCTCCAACGACCGCCGCACCCTCGTCCTGCCGATCCTGGGCGTGGACCTGGGCCGGGCCTACCTGGGCGCCGGGACGGCCGGCGCGAGCGGCGGCGCCGGCCTGTACCTGGTTCGCGGCCGGCACCTGACCTGGAGCGTGGACCTCGGGGGGACCATGAACCGGCCGGCGGCCACCTCCGACGACCTCACGGGCTTCACCGACCGCGGCTTCGGCGTGACGGCGGGGAGTGGGCTCACCCTCCGGCTCGCGGGGATCGAACTCGGCCTCACCGGCGCGACCGGCCTCCGGCGCGAGGTGGGGACATTCGCGACGGCATCGCTCGGCGCGCAGCGGCTCGTCGCGCGGCGCCTGCTCCTCGGCGGCGCCGTCTCGGCGACGGTGGCGGATCGGCGGAACATGGCGTGGGACTTCGGCGTGAGCGCCGAGGATGCCGCGGCGAGCGGGCGCGCGGCCTTCGCACCGCGCGGCGGGCTCAGGGACGTCTCGGTGAGCGTGACGCCGGCGCTCCTCCTCACGCCGACGCTCTCGTTCGCCGCGTTCGGGACCGTCTCCCGCCTCGGCGACCGCGCGATGGAGAGCCCGCTGGTGCGCCAGCGGACGACGGCGAGCGTCGGGGCGGCGCTGGTGCGGCGGTTCTGACCTCGGGGGGCGCCGGCTGCCCCGGGTCTTGACACCCGGGTACATGGGCGCGACTTTGTTTGAACTCCGAACAAAGTCGAACCGCCCGGCGGGCCCTCGTTCCCGCCCCGTCGCCCTCCCCGGGGAGGCTCTCGTGAGTCCCATCCGCAACCGCGCCCTGCGGCGCCTGGCCGGGCAGAGCCTGGCCGTGATCGCGCTGCTGGCCCCGCTCGCCCGGCCCGCCCGCGCCCAGGTGCCCGCCATCCAGCTGGTGGGCGATTCCACGGGCTGGCGGCTCCGGGTGGACGGGCGCGACGTGCTGCTCCGGGGGGTGAACTGGGACTACTTCCCGGTCGGCGAGAACTACGCGTACAGCCTCTGGTCCCAGCGCGACGACGTGATCAAGGCGGCGCTCGACCGCGAGATGCCCCTGCTCCGCAACATGGGGGTCAACGCGATCCGGCAGTACGTCGGGGTCCCGCCCCGCTGGATCCGCTACATCTACGAGCAGTACGGCATCTACACGGTGCTCAACCACGCCATGGGGCGCTACGGCGTGACCGTGGACGGCGCGTACCAGCCGAACACCGACTACTCCGACCCGCGGGTGCGGGCGGTGCTGCGCTCCGAGATCGCCGCCCTCGCCTCGCAGTACCGCGACACGCCCGGCCTGCTCATCTGGCTCATCGGCAACGAGAACAACTACGGCCTCACCTGGCGCTCGGCCGAGACGGAGAACCTGCCGGTCGGGGAGCGGGACGCGGCGCGGGCCCGCTACCTCTACTCGCTCTACGGGGAGGTGGCCCGGGCGATCAAGGCGGTGGACCCGGCGCACCCGGTGGCGATCGCCAACGGCGACCTGCAGTACATCGACCTCGTGGCCGCGGAGGCGAAGGGGATCGACATCTTCGGCACCAACATGTACCGGGGCATCTCGTTCGGCGACGCGTTCCGCGTCGTGCGGGAGAAGCTCGGGCTGCCGATGATGTTCACCGAGTTCGGCGCCGACGCCTTCAACGCGCGCGAGGTGCGGGAGGACCAGGTCACCCAGGCCCGCTACCTCCTCGGCCAGTGGCGGGAGATCTACGAGGAGACGGGCGGCAAGGGGCTCGAGGGCAACGCGATCGGCGGGTTCACCTTCCAGTGGACCGACGGGTGGTGGAAGTACGGGCAGGAGACCCGGCTCGACATCCACGACGACAATGCCTCGTGGGCCAACGCCGGCTACGCCGAGGACTACGTCCCCGGCCAGAACAACATGAACGAGGAGTGGTGGGGCATCACCGCCAAGGGCCGGCCGGACGCCGACGGGCTGTTCCAGCTCTACCCGCGCGCCGCCTACTACGCCCTGCAGGCCGCCTACGCCCTCGACCCCTACGCCGCCGGCACCGACCTCGCCACGATCCGGCGCCACTTCGCCGCGATCGACCCCGCCGCGATGGCGCTCCGGGCCCGCGGCGACCGCGCCGCGCTCGACGGCGAGCTGAACGACCGCTTCCGCGTGAGCGAGGTCCGCCTCCAGTTCGAGACGTTCAGCAGCGGCGGCGTCCGCGTGAACAAGCCCGACACCCTCGCGAACTCGGGGAGCTCCCTCCCCCGCCGGGGCTTCGACCACCTCGAGTCGTTCTACGCGGAGTTCGAGGCCCACCCCACCGAGCGCGTGACCGGCGCCGTGGCGGTGAACGTCCTCGGCAACGTCCCGACCAACCGGATCAACGAGATCTTCTACGAGAATCGCGGCCGCGACCGGACCGTCCAGACGGACGCCGGTCCCTTCGTGCAGAAGGGCATCGAGCGGGTGAAGGTCTACCGCGCGCGCGTCTCCTGGGAGGAGTCGCTGTTCCGGCTCGAGGGGTTCTACCGGACGGGGCACTATCACTGGGGCTACGAGGGCGACTTCTTCGGCCTCTACCGCGAGGCGAACTACGGCCCCAACCTCGACATCTACAACGGCGAGGCCCCGCTCGGCTTCGAGCTCACCGGCAAGCGCCAGCTGGACGGCTTCAAGTTCGCGTTCGGCCCCGAGCTCTGGTGGGGGGCGAACCCCGGCTTCCTCGCCAAGTACCGGCGGCAGTTCGGCGGCATCACCGCCACCGCCGTCTTCCAGAACGACTTCAGCCGGCAGGGGAACACCGGGACCTCGTTCGCGGTGCCGTTCCCCAGGACGCGCCGGGCCACGCTGCACCTCGCAACCACGCAGGGCCCGCTCGGGATCGAGCTGGGCGGCATCTGGGGCGGCGATACGCGGAACGGCCTGGCCTTCCAGCTGGTGGACCGCGGCGCCACCACGCGGGTGCTCGAGGACCGCATCAAGGGCTCCGACGCGTGGGGGGCCAAGGCGAAGGTCACGTACTCGAAGGGCCGGTTCAACTGGTACGCGCAGGGTGCGGCCATGGGCATCGTGGCGGATGGCGGCCCCACCTCCACGCTGACCTACACCGGCTGGTGGCTCAAGGACAGCGGCAGCGGCAACCAGTGGAACGCCCTGACCGGCTTCACCTACCTGATCGGCAACCTGCAGATCGCGCCGAACTTCCTCTGGCAGAAGCCGATCGTGGGCCCCATCCCGGCGGACGTGCCCGCGCCCGGCCGGCCGCGCAACATCCTCGACGACCCGTTCGTCGTGCGCGCCAACCGGCAGACGACCGGCGCCGAGCTGCTGCTCACCTGGGATCCGACCCCCGGCACCTGGATGTACGCGTGGGACAACGACGTGCGCGAGGACGCGAAGTTCGCCGCGAGCGTCGGCTTCACCTGGCGGCACCTCCCGACCACGCAGGACGCGGCGATCGGCATCCTCGCCGACGGGCGCACCTTCTTCCCGTTCCCCGGCGCGACGCCGCCGCGGGACCTCTGGGAGGTCCACGGCCGCTTCGTGTCGCGGCTGCAGCCGGACCTGCGTATCGTGGCGAACCTCTACGCGGGCACCGCGGAGCCCAACGGCAGCGACGCGCGGCTCATCCGCCGCTACGGCGGCGACGTGCGCGCGGTGAAGGGGCCGGTCAAGCTGATGACCGCGGTCAAGGTGAACGACTGGGGCCCCTACGACTACCACCGCGACTTCAACCTGACCTTCCCGCTGCAGCTGTCGGGCGACCTCGCGTACACGCTCGGGCGCTCGCGCTGGTTCACCGCGCCCATCACGCAGCTCGGCGTGAGTGCCACCTGGCGGTCGCTCGACCGCTTCTCGCCGCGCTACTGCCCGGTCCGGCTGCCCGACGCGAACGGCACCCTGACCTGCGATCCCACCGCTCCCGCGCTGTACGGGTCGGAGTGGGAGATCCGGACCTACCTGCACGTGGGCCTCTAGCCACGCCCGGCAGGGCCCGGCACCCGGCGTCACCCCGAGGCCCGCGGGCATCGGGGTGGCGGCCATGCCGCGGACCCGCCACCCTTTCCCGGACCCGATGACCGAATCGACACTCGCCCCGAGCCTCGAGCAGCGCGTCGAGGACCTCCTCGCCCGGATGACGCTCGAGGAGAAGATCGGCCAGGCCGCGCAGCTCAACGCGGCCGGCGGCTGGATTCCCGACTGGCTGCGCGGCATGGTGCAGGCCGGCGCCGTGGGCTCCCTGCTCAACGAGGTCTCCGTCGAGACCGCGAACGAGCTCCAGCGGATCGCGGTGGAGGAGAGCCGGCTCGGCATCCCGCTGCTCCTGGGCCGCGACGTGATCCACGGCTTCCGGACCGTCTTCCCCATCCCGCTGGGCCAGGCCGCGACCTGGAACCCGGCGCTGGTCGAGCGGGCGGCGCGCGTCGCGGCGCTCGAGGCGGCCGCCGCCGGCGTCAATTGGACCTTCGCGCCGATGCTCGACATCTGCCGGGATCCCCGCTGGGGCCGGGTCGCCGAGGGACTGGGCGAGGACCCGTACCTCGCGAGCGTGCTCGGCGCGGCGATGGTGCGCGGCTACCAGGGCGAGGACCTGGCCGCGCCCGGCAGCATCGCCGCCTGCGCGAAGCACTTCGCCGGCTACGGTGCGAGCGAGAGCGGCCGCGACTACAACACCACGAACATCCCCGAGATCGAGCTGCGCGGCGTGCACTTCCCGCCCTTCCGCGCCGCGCTCGCGGCGGGATGCGCGACGGTCATGACGTCGTTCAGCGACCTGAACGGGGTCCCCGCCTCGGGCAACGCCTTCCTCCTGCGCCAGGTCCTGCGCGAGGAGTGGGGGTTCGACGGGTTCGTGGTGAGCGACTGGGAATCGGTGCGGCAGCTGGCCGTGCACGGGCTCACCGCCGATGACCGCGAATCGGCGTACGAAGCCGCCATGGCCGGCGTGGACATGGAGATGGTGAGCCGCACCTACGCCGACCACCTCGCCTCGCTCGTGCACGAGGGACGGGTGCCGCTCGAGCGGCTCGACGCGATGGTCGCGAACATCCTGCGGGTGAAGTTCCGCCTCGGCCTCTTCGAGAACCCCTACGCCGACCCGGGCCGCTTCCCGCCCATCGCGTGCGCGGCGCACCTCGACGCCGCGCGGGCCGCGGCGCTCGAGAGCGTCGTGCTCCTCGCGAACGACCGGGGGATTCTCCCGCTCGCCCGCGACCACGTGCGGCGGCTCGCGGTGATCGGCCCGCTCGCCGACGAGCCCGCCGAGCAGCTCGGCACCTGGGTCTTCGACGGCGACCCCGGCCTGAGCCGGACCCCGCTCCAGGCGCTCCGGGAGCTCCTGGGCGACGAGGCGGTGACGTACGCGCGTGCGCTGCCGACGACGTGGAGCCGCGGCCGCGAGGGCTTCGCCGAGGCGGTCGAGGCGGCGCGGCAGGCCGACGCCGCCGTGCTCTTCCTCGGCGAGGACGCCATCCTGAGCGGCGAGGCGCACTGCCGCGCCGACATCGGCCTGCCCGGCGTGCAGGAGGAGCTGGTCGAGGCCGTCACGGCCACCGGCACACCGGTCGTGCTCGTGGTGATGGCGGGACGGCCGCTCGCGCTCGAGCGCGTGGCGGGCAGGGTGGCCGCACTGCTCTACGCCTGGCACCCGGGCACGATGGCCGGGCCGGCGCTGGCCGACCTGCTGTTCGGCGCGGCCTCGCCGTCGGGCAAGCTGCCCATCACGCTCCCCAGGATGACCGGCCAGATCCCGATCTACTACGCCCACAAGCGCACCGGGAAGCCGGCGACACCCGAGTCGTTCGTGCACCTCGACGCGCTGGCGAAGGACACGCCCCAGCATTCGGTGGGGAATACCTCCTTCCACTTCGACGCCGGGTACACCCCGCTCTTCGCCTTCGGGCACGGGCTGTCGTACACCACCTTCGCGTACGACGAGATCGCCGTCAGCAGCCCGGTGCTGCGGCCGGGCGGGACGATCGAGATCAGCGCGGTGGTGGCCAACACCGGCGACCGCGAGGGGGACGAGGTGGTGCAGCTCTACGTGCGCGACCCGGTGGCGAGCGTCACGCGCCCCGTGCGCGAGCTCAAGGGCTTCCGCCGCGTCCGCCTGGCGCCGGGGGAGCGCCGCCGCGTCGCGTTCACGCTCGCGCCGGACGACCTCGCCTTCCACGGGCGCGACATGCGCCTGCGCACCGAGCCCGGGGAGTTCCACGCCTGGATCGGGGGCAGCTCGGATGCCACGCTGCAGGCCCGCTTCGCATTCGCCGAGGAACCATGACCGCACGAAACGACGCGGCCATCGCCGCACGCGTGGAGGCGCTCCTCGCCCGCATGGGCCTGGAGCACAAGATCGGGCAGATGGTGCAGGCCGAGCGCAAGAACGTAACCCCGGACGAGGTGCGCGACTTCCACCTCGGCTCGGTGCTGAGCGGCGGCGGCTCGAGCCCCGGCACCAACCGCCCGGAGGACTGGATCGCGATGAACGACGCCTACTGGGCGGCGTCGGTCGCGGAGGGGCCCGGCCGGGTGCCGGTCCCGATCCTCTACGGCGTGGACGCGGTGCACGGCAACGCCAACGTCCGCGGCGCGACGGTGTTCCCGCACAACATCGGCCTGGGCGCCGCGAACGACCCGGACCTGCTCGAGCGGATCGCCCGGGCCACCGCGCGCGAGGTGCTGGGGACCGGGGTGGAGTGGACGTTCGCGCCGACGCTCGCGGTCGCGCGCAACGAGCGCTGGGGCCGGACCTACGAGAGCTACTCGGAGGATCCCGCGCTCGTCGCGTCCTACGCCGGCGCCTTCGTGCGCGGGCTCCAGGGCGACCTCGGCGCGGATGGCGTCGTGGCCTGCGCCAAGCACTGGGTCGGCGACGGCGGCACCGCCGGCGGCGTGGACCAGGGCGACACCCGCCTCACGGAGGCGGAACTCGAACGGCTCCACATGGCGCCCTACTACCCCGCGCTCGAGGCGGGGGTGCTGACGGTCATGGCGTCGTACAACAGCTGGAACGGCGCCAAGTGCCACGGGCACCGCTACCTGCTCACCGACGTGCTGAAGGGCCGGCTGGGGTTCCGCGGGTTCGTCATCTCCGACTGGGACGGCACCGACCAGCTCTCGGAGGACTACGCCGAGGCGATCGTGCTCGGCGCCAACGCCGGCATCGACATGTTCATGGTGTCCATCGAGTGGCGGAAGTGCCTCGACGCGCTCCGGGACGGGGTGGCGCGGGGCGCGATCCCCATGGCGCGGATCGACGACGCGGTGCGCCGCATCCTCACCGTGAAGCACCGCTACGGGCTCTTCGAGCGCCCCCGGCCCGCCGAGCGGCCCTGGTCGCGCCCCGGCGTCCTCGGTGCGCCGGAGCACCGGGCGATCGCGCGCGAGGCAGTGCGGAAGTCGCTCGTGCTGCTCGAGGACCGCCGCGGCCTGCTGCCGCTCGATCGCAGCGCCGGGATCCTGGTGGCGGGGAAGAACGCCGACAACCTCGGCCACCAGTGCGGCGGCTTCACCATCGCGTGGCAGGGCACCTCGGGGAACGACGCGGTGGCGGGCGGCACCTCCATCTGGGAGGGCATCCGGCAGGTGGCGCCGCAGGCGGAGCTGAGCCCCGACGGCTCCGCGGCCGACCCCGCACGCCATCGGGTGGCGATCGTGGTGGTCGGGGAGCGGCCCTACGCGGAGGGGATGGGCGACATCGGCCGGGTGGGGCCGGTGCAGGCGGGATCGGGCGGCACGCTCAAGACGGCGGACCTCGCGCCCTACGGGCCGTCGCTCGAGCTGGCCACGCTCCACCCCGAGGACCTCGCGACGATCCGCACCGTGGCGGGCCGGGGCGTGCCCGTCGTGGCGGTGCTCGTGTCGGGGCGCCCGCTCGTGATCAGCCGGGAGCTCGAGGCGGCCGATGCCTTCGTGGCGGCGTGGCTGCCGGGCTCGGAGGGCCAGGGCGTTGCCGACGTGCTCTTCGGCGACTTCGACTTCCAGGGGCGCCTCCCCTGCTCCTGGCCCGCCGGCCCGGACGACGCGCCGAACCTCGGCGACGAGCCGTACCGGGCGCGCTTCCCGTTCGGCCACGGCCTCCGGTACCGGGTGCGCGCCTAGCGCGCGACGGGACTAGCCCGCCGCGGCCACCGGCATGCAGCCGCGGCGGCGCTCCAGCTCCTGGCGCACCTCGTGCGCCCGCTCCTCGGTGATCGGGTAGCTCATGATCGCCCAGATCGCCGCGGCCGACGCCACCAGCGGGATCAGCATGTCACAGAGCCGCATGAGCAGGATGGTCCGCGGCGCCTGCTGCCCGCCGAGGGCGACGTCGAAGCCGGTGGCGTTCAGCAGGTAGCCGCCGGCCGCGAGCGCCGCGGCCATCCCGAGCTTCACCACCCACCAGTAGATCGCGCCGTACATCCCCTCCCGCCGCTTCGCGGTGGAGAGCTCGTCCACGTCCACCACCTCGCAGATCATCGAGCCCATCAGGGTGAAGAGCCCGCCCAGCCCGAACGCGAGGAGCGGCGCGGGGAGGAGCAGCAGCCACGGGAGCTTCGGGTTGTAGCAGAACCACTTGCTCGCGTAGCCGACGATGGAGAGCGTGGTCGAGATCACGAAGGCGCGGCGCTTGCCGAGGTGCGTGGCGAGCCAGGTGACGACGAAGATCACGCCGAAGGTCGAGACGGCGCCCAGGGTGCCGGCGTAGCCGGCGTACCGCGCGCCCAGCTCCTGGTCGCCGCGGAAGACGTAGTAGATGATCACGTAGTACTGGAACGACGAGATCATGATGAAGCTGTTGAACACGAGGAACGTGGCCAGGCACAGCTTCCGGAAGGGCGCCGAGCGGAGCGTCGTCGCGAAGGCGCCGAAGAACTCCCGCAGGCTGTGGAGGACGGCCTTCGCCCCGTCGGCGCCGGCCCCCGCCGCGGGTACCGCCTCGGCGCCGTGGACGTACCGCTCGCGCAGGAAGACCGCCGGCAGGATGCCGATCACGATGGTGACGATGCCGATCGCCAGCGCGAGGCCCGCGGCGCCCTCCACCGAGTCCGCGAACCATGCCTTGTTGGTCATGATCCACAGGAACCACGGCGAGATGATGTAGGCCAGCTGGCCGATGAAATTCTGCACCCCCATCAGCCGGGTGCGTTCGTGGTAGTCCGGCGTGAGCTCGTAGCCGAGCGCCACCCACGGTGCCGCGAAGACGGTATAGGCGGCGTAGAAGAGGATCGAGCCGGTCAGGAACCAGGTCGCGTACCACGCCTCGGTGTGCCCGCGCGGCAGGCGCCAGAGCGCGATGTAGATGAGCCCCGACAGGATGGCGCCCGCGAAGATGTACGGGCGCCGCCGTCCCCACCGGGTGCGGGTGTTGTCGGAGACGTAGCCCATCAGCGGGTCGACGATCGCGTCGAAGAAGCGGGGCACCGCCCCCAGCACCCCGACCAGGGCCGGGTTCATCCCGAGGCCCAGGTTGAGGATGATCGTCATGCCGCCGATCGCCGCGGCCAGCGTGTTGTTGATGAGCGCGCCGGCGCCGTACGCGAGCTTGCGGGCGAAGGGGATCCGGTCCTCGGGCGCGGTCTGGTAGTGCCCGCGCGCCGCGCGCGTGCCGAGGCGTGCGTGCCAGGCCGCGATGGCCGTGCGCGCGAGCTGGCCCAGCCGGCCGGTGCCGCTCACGCGCCGGCCGAGTAGACCTTCACCCAGTCCACCAGCATCGTCTGCGGGAAGGTGGTGCCGGCGCCGGGCGCACCGGCGGGCCCGCCGCCGACGGCGAGGTTGATGATCACGTAGAAGGGATGGTCGAAGACCCACGCCCCGGGCACGTAGTCCCGCTTGATGACCTGGTACAGCTGGCCGTCCACGTACCACACGATGCGGTCGGCGAGCCAGTCCACCCGGAAGACGTGGAAGTCGTCGTCGAACCGGCCGTCGGCCAGGATGAAGGGCCGGTAGAGCGAGTTCGCCCCCGAGTAGCCGGGCCCGTGGAGGGCACCCTGGATCCGGGCGGGGTCGCGGCCGAAGTTCTCCATGATGTCGATCTCGCCGCAGGTCGGCCACCCGACCGTCGCGCAGTTGGACCCCAGCAGCCAGAAGGCGGGCCAGACGCCGCTCGTGGTGGGGATCCGGATGCGCGCCTCGAAGCGTCCCTCGCGCTGGTCGTGCAGCCCGAGCGTCGTCAGGCGGGCGGAGGTGTAGCTCCGGCCCTGGAAGGACTCCTGCCGGGCGACGATCGCGAGGTGGCCGTTCCCGTCGAGCGAGGCGTTCTCCGGCCGGTCGGTGTCGTACTCGAGCTGCGCGTTGCCCCAGTCGGTGCCGAGGTCGAAGCGCCAGTTGGCGGCGTCGGGGAGCTGGCCGGCGGGGCCGTCGAACTCGTCCTGCCAGGCGAGCGTCCACTGCACGTCGGGCGGCGTGGCGAGGTCGCCGTAGCAGCCGGCGGCCAGCAGGGCGGTGAGCGCGAGGCCCCCGAGCCGGCGGGCGACGAGTCGGGAACGGGCAGCGGCGCGCGTCATGGGGAGCCTACCGTCGGAAAGAGGGTCGGGTCGGTGAGGGCGGCATCGAGGACGAGCGTCGCGGCCCCGATCGCGACGTCGCGCGACCCGAGCTCCCCGGTGCGGATCGTGGCGGCGGCCACGGAGCCGACGAAGGTGCGCCGGAGCACCGTCTCCCGGAGCGGCGCGAGCAGGCGCTCGCCGAGACGGGAGAGGCTGCCGCCGAAGATGACGGCCGCCGGGTTCATCAGGTTGATGAGGCCGGCCACGGCGATGCCGAGGTACTCCGCCGCCTCGCGCACCAGCTGCAGCGCGAACGGGTCGTCGGCGAGGGCGGCATCCTCGATCGCCGCCGTGGTGATCTCGCTGCGGGCGAGCCGGCTCGCGGGGTGCCCGGGCAGGAGTTCGCGCGCCCGCGCCAGCAGCGCCTGGGTGCCGACGTACGTGGCGAGGCAGCCCCGGTTGCCGCACATGCAGAGGGGCCCGTGGGCGTCGATGGTGAGGTGGCCGATCTCCCCGGCGACGCCGGTGGCGCCGCGGCAGATCCGGCCGCCCACGAAGTGGCCCGCGCCGATGCCGGTGGCCACCTTGACGAAGGTGAAGTCGTCGAGCCCGCGCCCGGCGCCCCACCACCGCTCGCCCAGCGCGCCGAGGTTGGCGTCGTTGTCCACGAGCACCGCCACGCCGAACTCGGCCCGCAGCACCTCGAGCAGGCCCCGTCCCCGCCACGCGGGCAGCACCAGGGTGGACAGCCGGTCCGGCGAGCGGGGATCCACCGGGCTCGGCACGGCGAGGCCGATCCCCATGAGCCGCTTCCGCCGGCCGCCCCACTCGGCGAGGCTGCCGCGGCAGGCGCGGAGGATGAGCTCGACGGTGCCCTCGGGATCCGACCGCACCGGATGATCGGCGTGCTGCCACGCGAGCACCCGACCGCGCAGGTCGGTGAGCGCCACCGAGACGTGGCTCGCCCCCATGTCCACGCCGAGGATCACCTGCGCGTCGTCCTGGAACTCGAGGACGATGGGCCGCCGGCCGCCGCGCGAGGGCCCCGCCCCCACCTCGGCGACGAGCCCGGTCGGGAGCAGCTCCTCCACGATCTCCGACACCGTGGAGCGCGAGAGCCCCGTCCGGCGGGCGATGTCGGCGCGGCTGATCCGCCGGTGCTCCCAGATCAGGTGGAGCACCGCATCGGTGAGGGACACCTGCCCCAGCACGCGCGAACGCCACGCCTCCGCCTCGCCGCCGACCTCCGTCACCGTCGCCCCCCAGGGTTCGTCCGTGCCGACCCCGGGAGCGGGGTCAGTTGTGGAACAGGACGTTGTCGACATAGACGGTAGGGAGGTCGCCGGAGATGATCAATTGGGCGAGGTGCCCCCGGGTGACGAGGTTCGTGAACGCCGACAGCGGGATGTCGAACCGGATCCAGTTGCCCGTCACCAGCGCCGGGACGGTGCTGGCGCTGAAGGTGAGCTCGTGCTCGACGTCGTCCCCGCCGCCGAAGGCGCCGTTGGCCCCGAAGTCCACCAGCTTGATCCGGAAGACGGCCGGCGCCGCCGTGGGCGAGGGCGTCCAGACGTCCATCATGAAGCTGGTCATCGCCGTCGCGTTGATCGGCTGGGAGGTGAACTCGATCCCGGCGAAGACCACGTTGGTGTACTTCTTGGTGGCGTTGCCCGCGATCGCGGTGTCGGCGACGTCGGCCGCGTCCCACACCGCCGACCAGGTGTCCACCGGCACGTTCGTGTAGGCGTCGCTGAAGAGCGAGATCACGTTGCCCGCCGCGAACCCGGGCGCGGGGGCGGGCGCGCCCGGCGAGGTCGCCGCGGCGGCCGGCTTGTAGAAGTAGACGTTGTCCACGAAGACGGTCTTCGGGTCGCCCGAGATGATGAGCTGGGCGATGTGCCCGCGCGTGACGAGGCCGGTGAAGGCCGAGAGCGGGACGTCGATCGCCACCCACTGGCCCGTCGCGAGCGCCGGGGTCGTGGCCGCGGTGAACGTCAGCTCGTGCTCGACGTCGTCCCCGCCGCCGAAGGTGCCGTTGGCCCCGAAGTCCACCAGCTTCACGCGGAACGCGGCCGGCGCCCCGGTCGGATCGGGGGTCCAGATGTCCATGTGGAAGCCGGTCATCGCCGAGGCGTCGATCGGCTGCGAGGTGGCCTCGATGCCCGCGAAGACCAGGTTCGAGTACTTCTTGGTGGCATTGCCCGCGATCGTGGTGTCGACGAGGTCGGCCTGGTCCCAGACCGCCGACCAGGTGTCCACCGGCACGTTGGTGTACGCGCCGCTGTACATCGAGATCACCTGCGCCGCCGGCAGGGTCGGCGTCGGCGCCGCGCTCGTCGGGGCAGTCGGCACCGGCGCGCGGTAGAAGTACAGGTTGTCGAGGTACACCGTCGGGCTCGACCCCGAGATGATGAGCTGCGCGAGGTGCCTCCGGCTCGCGAGGCCCGGGAAGGCCGACAGCGGGAGGTCGAGGCTGTTCCAGGCCCCCGCCACCAGCGCGGGGTTGGACGTCGGCGAGAGGGCGAGCTCGTACTCGGAGTCGTCGCCGCCCCCGAAGACGCCGTTGGCGCCGAAGTCCACGAGCTTGACGCGGAACGCGGCGGCGTCGTTGACCAGCACGTCGAGGTGCAGCAGCGTCATCGCCGACGCGTCGATGGGGTGGCTCGTGAACTCGATCCCCGCGTAGGCGAGGTTCGTGTACTTCTTGACGTCGTCCCCGCCGATCTGCACGTCCGCCACGTCCGCCTGGTCCCAGACCGCCGACCAGGTGTCCACCGGCACGTTCGTGTAGGCGTTGCTGAAGAGGGAGATGACGTCGGCGGCCGGCCGGGTCGGGGCCGGCGCGGGCGCCAGCGGGGGTGCCGTCGCGTTGAGGACGATCGCCCCGGTCGCGGCCACGGAGCCGAGGGTCGCGGTGATCGTGTCCGTGCCGGCGCCCACCACGGTGATCGTGCCGTCGGGGCCGACCGTGGCGATCGCCGGGTTGGACGAGGCGAAGGTGAAGTAGCCGGACGCCGCGGCGAGCACCTCGTCCGCGCCGTTGATCGTGTACGTGACCGTGGCGCCCTGGACCGGCACCGTCTGCCCCACCTCGACGTTCCGGGTCGAGGACGGGATGGCCGGCCGCGGGTTGCGGATGGTGCCGAGACGCTCGAAGCGCGCATCGTCGAACCAGACGTCGTACCCCGCCCCGTTCTCCGGCCCCTCGGCGAAGAAGAAGAGCCCGCGCTCCTGCGTGAGCCTGGAGGCTGCCGGGATGGGGATGACGTACTTCTTCCACTCGGTCGTCAGCTCGATGCTGCCGGTCTGCGCCGTAAACTTCGAGGTGCCGGTGTTGTCGTTGCCCAGCCCGACCACGTTGAGCGTGGCCGGAATGCTGGCGCGCGCCCAGAAGGTGAGCGCGTCGTACCCGGAGAGGTCACGGCCGATGCGGTCCACGAAGGCGCCGCCGGCGTAGCCGCCCGACGGATCGCCCGGCGCCGGGATGGTGAACCGGAGCGAACTCGTGCCGCTGTGGTGGACCGTCGAGTCGATGCTGAGGGCGTTCAGCTTGGAGTCCCCGAACGCCTGGAAATCGACGCCGCGCGCGAAGCCGTCGCCGAAGATCTCCGCCGTGCTGGGGTAGCTCGCCGGCTCGAGGGTCGTGAGGTCTCGGCTGCAACCCCCGGCGGCGAGGGCGGCCACGAGGGTTGCGGCCGCGGCCAGGCGGGCGGAACTCGGGCACATGGGCACACTCCGGGGTGGACGGAGTCCCCCCGGGAGGCTCAGGGGGCGGTGGGCTTTGTTTGGTATGCGAACAAAGTGGCGCGTCGGCGGGGGCCTGTCAAGCACCCCGGCCGCCCCGGGGGGGCGGCGCCGTGGAGGGCGGGCCTGGTCGCGGGGCGCCCTCGGGAGGGGCAGGCTGGGAAGGGGGGGGCCGACCGGGGGCCCGGCCGAGCCGAGGCCGCGGGATTGGGAGCCCGCCCACGGGCGGGCCCCGCTCCCTCGATCCGCTCGGCTTCGCTCAATGCAGCGCCAACCTGGCGCCTCCCGCTCAACCCGGCCTCAACCGGCGCCCACCCCCTCCGCCGGCGCCCCGAACCGCCGCGCCAGGTCGGTGATCGCGCTCCAGCTCTCCAGCAGCTCGGGGACGTACTCGGTCGAGGTGACGAACGTCCAGAGGTAGGCGACGATGGTGTAGAGCTGCCCCGTGGTGAAGTCGTCGAGGTCGATCGCGACGAAGAGCACGACGAGGAAGACGGCGAGGAGCACGAGCCGCATCACGCCGAACGAGAGCGCGCCCCAGCGCGCGATCGCCCGCCGGGGCGCCGCGACCTCGAGGTAGTACCGCCGCACCTCGGCGACGTCCCGCGACGCGATCGTGTCGAGCGCGCCCTCGAGGCGGTCGTGCACCTCCTGCTGGAGCGGGAGGATGCGCCGCCGGTAGGTCGCGCGCATCCCGAGGAGCGGGCCCACGACGAGCGCGCACGCGAGCGCGATGCGCCAGTCGAGGAAGCCGAGCGCCACGAGCGCGCCGCCCACCGCGATCCCCTGCTCGAGCATCTCGGGGACGCGGTACTGGAGGAAGTCGATCACCTCGCGCGACAGCTCGGCGCGCGCCGCGATCACGCCCACGGCGAGGCCCCGTTCGCGTCCCGACCGGACCACGCCCGCCACCACGTCGGCGTGGATGCGCAGGTAGATCCTCGGCTCGAGCCAGCGCCGCAGGACGCCCGCCGACGAGTTGAGCGCGAACACCCCGATCCAGAGGACGAGCGGCACCAGCGCCGAGGCGCCCGGTGTCTTCTGCGCGACGGCGATGAGGGCGTCGAGCACGGGGCCGAACCGGCTCGGCTCCACGATCCACGCCACGTTCTCGACGACGACGAGCAGGAGCGCCAGCGCGATCCCGCCGCGGTACCCGGCGGCGAGCGTCGCCAGGGACCGCGCGGGGGGCGCGGCGGCCTCGATCGCGCCGCGCGTGGGGTGCAGGGCTCCCGTGGTCATCGCCGCCTCCCCGGCGTCCCGGGCGGGGCGCCGCCCCCAACCTCCACCGCGGACCCGCAGGATCCGATGAAGGACGGGTGAAGGCGTCGAGGGCCGGGGTGGAACCGGGGGCCCGGACCCGCCGTCAGGTTTGAAGGCCCCTTCCGAACCGAACCCGGAGCACCACGGCATGTCACCCGAGCACGCGAACGGCCGCCGCGCCGCGATCGCCACCCTTGCCCTCGCACTCGTCGCCTGCGGCGGCGAGCCCACGAGCGCGCCACCCGCGGCGCGGTTCACCCTCGACGTCACGCACGACCCGCCGTACCGCCTGGCCGGCGATGCGCTCTTCACCCCCGACCTTGCCAACAGCGACATCGGGACGGCGTTCGCGTTCCGGTCGCCGGCCGGCGGCGGCGCGGTGACGCATTCGCTCGCGCTCTACCGGCTCGGCACGACGGGGCTCGAGCGCGGCGACCATCCCGTGGCGCCGGGAAACGAGGGGGACCCGCCGGGAGCCTTCCGCGCGACGATCGCGCTCGACCGGAACGGCACGGACCGGCGGACCTGCTACGCGACAGCGGGGACGTTGCGGGTGACGGAGGTGACGCCGGAGCGCGCGGCGGGAGAACTGCGCCTGGAGGGGCGGTGCGAGCGGGACGCCGAGCCTGGCGTCAGCGCGCCGTTCACTGCGACCGGCGCCTTCGTGGCGGCGGCGGGGCTCCCCGGACCGGGGGAATGGGCCGGGCCGGCGGCGTGAGCCGCCGCCCGGCGCCGCTCAGGGGGCGATGACCTGCACCGGCACGGCGGAGTTGTTCTCCTGCCCGTTGCCCAGCTCGCCGGTGAGACCATAGCCCCAGCACCGGACGCTGGAATCGGAGGCGACGATGCCGCAGGTCGTGAATTGGCCGGCCGAGATGCTGCTGAAGCCGGGGTCATTCAGGACGCGCTGCGGCGTCGGGTAGGAGTTGCCCACCGTCGCGTCCCCGGTGCCCAGCTGGCCGAAGTTGTTCGAGCCCCAGCAGTACGTCGCACCCGCGACGATCGCACACGCATGGTTCTCTCCCATCGTGTACGCCGTGACCGGCGCGTTGGCGGGCTGGCCCGGGAAGAGGACCTGGGTGGGTACGCTCACGACGTTGAAGGTCCCGACTCCCATCTCGCCGTTGCTGTTCGAGCCCCAGCAGTAGAGCGCCGTCTGCTGGGCGTTGCGCAGGCAGGTCCCATCGTCCCCGGCAACGAGCCCGTTGGGCGGCGTCTCGTCGGGGAAGCTGTTGGTCAGGATCGGCGTGCTCTGGATGAACGAGCTGCTGGTGTTGCCGTTGCCGAGCAGCCACCCCCGACCCCAGCAGTAGAGCCGGTACGGCGCCGAGCCGCCGCTGATCGCGCACGCATGGCTGTAGCCGACCGCGACGTCGCCGACGAACTGCTCCTCGACCCCCGCACGAACCGGCGTGTTCTGGAAGCCGCCGACGGTCCCGTTGCCGAGCAGGCCCGAGCTGTTCCCGCCCCAGCAGTAGAGGAACGCGCTGAAGCCGTCGTCGGTCGTGGCGCAGGCGGCCTGACCGCCGACCGAATTGTGCTGGAAGAGGTTGCCCGCGAGGTTGACCCGCGTGGGCAGTAGCGTGTTGCCCGTGAAGGTGCCGACGCCGGTGGCGCCGGTCGAGTTGCTGCCCCAGCAATAGACCCCGGCGGCGATCGCGCCGTAGCCCGACGCGCAGGCCACACCGCCGCTGAGGTCCACGTTGAAGAACTGGCCCCCCGCCGGCACCGCGACCCTCGTGGGGCGCGACTTCCGCACCGTGGTGCCGTCGCCCAGCTGGCCCGAGGAATTGCTGCCCCAGCAGTAGAGATCGCCGTTCAGGTCGTTGGCGCAGGTGCCGTAGATGAGCGCGGCCCTGAAGCCCGCCGGCGGCGGCGGCGCTGCCGCGAACGTGGCCGTGAGGAAGAATCCGGTCGCGTCCACCGCCGGGCTCGCGGCCGGCGCCGCGGCCTCGACGAAGTACTGGTACTGGCCGGTGGCCGAGGTCGGGGTCACGGTGACCGCGACGGAGTCGGGCCCGCACTTCGACACCGTGGCGGGCGGCGCGCCGGCCGGGGTCGTGATGGTGCACTGCAGCGCGCCGAGCGTGCCGGCGTAGGTCGTCCCCGGAGGCACGCTGACCGCCACCGCCGCGGCGACCCGGAAGGGCGTACCGCCGGCCTGCGAGGCCACGGTGAACGAGGAGGGCGTGAGCGAGAGCGCCGGGTTGAACGCGACCAGCGTGAGGCGGAGCGGCACCGTGTCCGTGACGGCGCTCGCCGTGACCCGGATCGTGGCGCGGCCGACGCCGTTGAACGGCACCGCCGGGTCGAAGCGGACCACCACCGAGTCGGTGCAGCGCTCGACGGTCGCCCACGTCCCGCCCTCGACGTAGCTCACCGCCCCGCAGCTCACCGTCCCGAGCGCGGGCAGGCCCACGCCATTGAGTTCCCGGACCGCCACCGCGGCGCGCGTCACCGGCGCGCCGACGTAGCTCACGACGCGGATCGAGTCGGGATCGAGCCCGAGCCGGGCCTGCGGCGCCGGCAGCGTCACCGTCACCTGCGCCGCGCCCGACACCGCACCGACGGCCGCGGAGATGTTCGCCGTGCCGTTGCCGACCGCGGTGACGAGCCCCGTCGGCGAGACCGTGGCGACCGCGGCGTTCGAGGTGCTCCAGGTGAAGGCGGCGACCGGGACGACGTTGTTCGCCGCGTCGCGCGCCACGGCGGCGAGCTGCTGCGTCTGGCCGACGGCCGTGAACGCGACCGGTGACGGCGTCACCGTGATGCTCGTGATCGGCTGCGCGGCCGCCGTCGCCGCGAAGGTCACGCTCCGGTACCCGGTCGCGCTCGCGACGAGGGACTGGGCCCCGGCGGTGCCGCCCAGCGTCCAGCTCGTCGCCGCCTCGCCGGCGCCGTCGGTCGCGGCGCTCGTGGGGGCAGCGCTCCCCTGCGCCGGGGTGAACGTCACCGTGACGTTCGGCACCGGCGTCCCCGTGCCATCGAGCGCGCGCACGCGGAGCGGCTGCGGCAGCGTGCCGCCCGGCGTCGCCGCCTGTGCGTCCCCCGACACCTTCACGAGCCGCGGGCCGGCCGGCGCCACCGTGACCGTCGCCCCCACCTGCAGCGCCCCGACCGCCGCCCGCAGCACGCCCTGTCCCTCGCTCACGCCCGTCACGAGCCCGTCCTGCGTGACCGTGAACACCGCCGGCGCGCTGGAGCCGTACACGAGCGCGAGCCCGGGCGGCACGGCCGTGGGCCGGCCCGCCCCGTCCAGGAGCTGGGCGGTGACCTGGCGCGTGGCGCCGACGTCGAGCTGCACTGCCGTCGCATCGAGGCGGAGCGCCCTCGGCGTATCGTCGCCGGCCGTCGGGCCGGTGACGATCTCCTTGCAGCCCAGGGCGGCGGCGAGCAACAGCAGGGTGGCGGTCGCGCGGCGCATCAGAAGCTCCGGCTCAGCGTCGTCGTCAGGTACGACTCGCGGAACGCCGGCCGCGCGCCGAGGGCACCGTACCGCTGGTGGCGCGCGGCGAGCTGGAGGCGGGTGTCCCAGGGGAGCTGCCACCCGAACTGCGCGTTCGCGCCGGACACCTCGCGCGCGGCGACGAAGGTCCGGTTGTAGCCGGCGCTGAGGCTCCCCCTCCCCTTGCCGAACCGAGCGCTCGCGCGGAACCCGCCGACCACGTTCTCCTGCCGCTCGGCGCCGCCGCCCTCGCTCGTGACCCCGTTCACGCTCGGCGCGAGCGTCACCGGCCCGACCGGCACCGCGAGGGCGACGTTCCAGGTGCGCACCTCGATCGCCGGGATCCGGCGCACGGGGTTGGCGTCGCGGTTCCGCTGCCAGGAGTAGCCGGTCGAGAGGACGACGTCCCGCCGCCCGATGCGCCACGGGACGCTCAGCTGGCCCGTGACCACCGAGGCGGTGTTGTCCACGAGCAGCGTGTCGTTGGTCGCGTCGTTCTGCGCGAGGTTGCGCACGCCGGTCAGGGCCAGCGTCGCGCGGCGGATGCGGCCGACGAGCCCCGCCTGGTAGACGTCGCGCGAGGTGGTGAAGCGCTTCTGGCCGAGGAGGTTGTCCTCCTGGCGCTGGACGCGGGCCTGCAGCTGGAGCCGGTCCCGCAGGAGCCGGATGTCGCCCCCGGCGTTCCACGACTGCCGGTCGTTCACCAGGTAGGCGACACCGAGGGAGTTGTAGCCCGCCCCGACGCGCTCGTACCCGGCGCGGAGCCCGAACCGCCGCCCGCGATACTGGCCCTCCGCGTTCCACGCGAGGTCGGCGGCGCTCGAGGCGCGGACGTCGGTGCCGAGGCCCCCGGCGGGGACGCTGTCGGGGTTGAGCAGCGGGCTGGTCCGGTCGCGGGTGAGGATCGCGCCGGCGATCTCGCCCTTGAGGCGCAGGCTGTTGCCGAGGAACCCGATGGTGCCGGCGAGCGCGGCCACGAGCCCCGACTGCGGGCGGTTGAAGGCCTGCGGCCGGAGGTCGGCGGGGAGCGTGTCGAGGCCCAGCGTGTCGAGGAACGGCCGGCTCTCGGCCCGGAGCGCATCGAGTGCCCGGACGATCGTGAGGTCGAGCGAGCGCTCCTCCGGGCGTCCCACGCCGACCGAGGCGGCGACCACGGTGCGCCGGTACACCGGCCCGTCCACCGTCGTGGCGATGGCGTCCTGGCTCACGCCGCCCTGCACCGAGGCGCGGAAGCTCCCGCGTGTCACGTCCGCGCCCGCGCCGCGAATCCTCAGTCCGGCGAGCGTGTAGGCGCCGTAGTCACGGGTGAAGTCGCCGAGGTGCAACGTGCCCCAGCGGAAGCGGGGCTCGAGCCCGACCTGCGGGAGACGCTGGCGGAACTCGTTGCCCTCGTTCGAGAGCAGCACGTCGAGGCCCACGGAGGTGGCGCCGAAGAGGCGGAGGCTCGGGGCCGCCTGCACCCGCCAGGTGCTGCCGGGCCGCCGCGGCGCGATGCCGCTCGCGTCGTAGAGCTCGTTCGTCACCGTGACGTTTCCGCCCAGGCGGTCGAGCAGGCCGCGCGACGGCGGCGCCACGGCCGCGGGGGCGTCCTGCGCGGCGAGACGGGCCGCGGCGAGCGGCACGGCGACCAGCGCACCGACGACGAGACGGCGGAGCGGGCTCATGGGCCACCTCGCTGGAAGCGCTGCGCGACGGCCGCCGCCGAGTCGGGGAGGCCCATGGCCTGGAGGAGGCGCACCTCGCGGCCGAGGATCACGGGGTCGTCGGGCTCGAGCAGGCGGAGCCGCTGCACGGTGCGGTGGAACGCCGGCAGCGTCCCGGCGCGCGCGTGGCGGGCGAAGAGGACCTCGAAGGCGTCCTCGTCGGCGGGCGACGCGTCGAGCACGCGGCCCCACGCCACCTCGGCCTCCGCGGCGCGGCCGAGCGCGTCGAGCGCGCGGGCGCGGCCGCGGAGGAGCGGGACGTTGCGCCGCTGGGCCCGGAGGAGGCCCTCGAAGAGGCGCAGCGCCCCGGCGGGATCGCCGTCGGCGAGGAGGCGGAGGCCCTCGTACTCGCGGAGGATCGCGGCGCCGGGATACTCGCGCTGCAGCGCGGCGAGCGTGCGGCGGCCGTCGGGCGCGCGGACGATCGCGGTGTCGAGCACGGCGCGCGCGGCGAGGAGGAGTTCCCGCTGGCGTGCGCGGGCCGCGAGGTCGGTGGTGTCGCTGCGGACGGCGAGGCTCGTCTCGAGCACCTCGAGGCGACGGAGCGCGCCCCGCGCCCGGCCCGCGACCGTGGTGTCGGGCTCGGGGGCGGACGCGGCCGCCGGGTGCGCCGCGAGCGCCAGCGCCATCGCCGCGACCACCAGGGCCCTCACGGCTCCCCCGCCACCGGCGTCACGAGCGCCTGGGGCAGGCTCAGGTTGCCGCTCCGGTCGATGGCGCGCACCGCGTAGTACACGGAGGGCGGCGCGGCGCGGTCCACGAACTCACGCACGTCGGGCCGGGTGCGCGCCACCTCGACGAGCGTCCCGCGGATCGACTCGGTCCGGAGCACGACGTACCCCGCGAGGTCCCGGCTCGTCACGCGCTCCCAGCCGAGGCGCACCACGGGCCCCTTCCGCACGGCCCACACGGCGCGCGGCGGGCTCGGGCGCTCCTCGTCCACGAGCGTGATCGCATCGGTGCCCGCGGGCGAGCGGTTCCCCGCGCTGTCCACGGCGACCACCTCGTAGCGGAGCGCGATCCCGTCGGGCGCGGCGGTGTCCGCCACCACGAACGGCCCCGCGGGGCCCGTCCCGCCGACCGGGCGCGCGGGGTCCTTGCCCCGGACGACGCGCACCTCGTACGTCGCGACGTCGAGGCTCGGGCTCTTCGTCCAGGTGACCGTGACGCTGCCGCCGAAGCGGCCGCGCGCGGCGACGCTGCGCGGGGCGTCGGGCGCCTGGTCGTCGGGCACCTTGAGCTCGAGCACCGCCGGCGGCGACTCGTTGGCGCTCGAGTCCACGGCGGTGACCTGGACGGTGTAGGTGGCGCCCGGCACGAGGCCCGCGCCCTGCGCCGCACTGTCGGTGAACTGCCGGACGGGCACCGGCGTGCCGGTGAGGCGGATGCGCACCCCGTTCCCCGAGGCCCGGTACACGTGGTAACCCGCGACGTCGGTCGCGAGGGGCGCGGTCCAGGTGTACGTGGCGCGGTGCCCCGCGCCGAGCTTCGCGGCGAGCGCGCGCGGCGCGTCGGGCGGCGTGCCCTCCTGCGCGCGCGCGGTGGCGGGCGTGCTCCACGGGCCGGCGTTCCCCGCGCTGTCGCGGGCGCGCACGCGCCACGCGTAGATCGAGCCGCCGCGCACCGTGCTGTCCACGAACTCGAGCCGCCGTGGCGACAGGAGTCCCGGGTGGAGCCGGGTCCACGTGCTGTCGCTGCCGCCCTTCCGGCGCTGGACCTCGAAGCCGTCGAGGTCCACGTCGGGGGGCGCCGCCCAGACCACGCGCACCTTGCCGTCCTGCACGTCCACCGCGACGTCCACGGGGGCGAGCGGGGCGAGGCGGTCGCGCATGCGGACGGCGACCGGCTCCCCGGGGTCGCCGGCGAAGCCGCCAAGGAGCACCGGACGGACGCGATAGCGGTAGCTCGTGCCCTCGACCACGTCGGCGTCGAGCCACGACGGCGCGTGCCCCTCGTCGCGGAGGATCGCGTCCGGGACCACGCCCACCCACGGCCCTCCCGCCACCGAACGCTCGAGGAGGAACCCGACGGTCACGTCCTGCGGGTCGCCCTGATAGCGCGGGTAGCGCCACTCGACGCGGATGCCCTCGAGCACCGGCTCCGCGAAGAGCCCGGTGGCGGGTGCGGCGGGGGTGCGCGCCGCGAGCTGCGTCCCCGAGAGGGTGCCGCGCACCGCGCCGTCGAGCCGGCGGACGAGCGTCGCGGTGTATGAAGTACCCGGCCCGCGCGGAGCCCCGTCCACGGCGAGGCGGCCGGTCGCGGCCGCGATGCGCCGCGACAGCAGGAAGCCGGCGTACGACACCGCGCGGTCCGACTGGAGGCGGCGGAGGAGCTGGACGTCGTCGTCCGCGCGCGCGAGCCGGCGCGCGAGCGGGAGGTCCTCGCCGAGCCGCTCGGCGACGCGGTCCGCCGAGCGCTCCGGCTCGAGCGCCTCGGCGATGATGGCACCATCGCCGCGCGTCACCCGCCAGGCGTGGCCGCGCGGCGCCACCGAGTCGAGGAAGACGAACACGCTGTCGCGCACCGCGACCACCCAGAGCGGCGCGCGCGCCACCACGCGCCCCCCGGGCACCGGCGCCGGACGCAC
>JBAIWX010000198.1:0-3283 GCA_037916975.1 Gemmatimonadales bacterium | reverse complement strand
GTCATCGAGGTCTTCAAGCGCGTCCGCAGCGAGAGCGGCAAGCCGATGCGCGACCTCGACGAGTCGGACTTCCTCGCCGCCGAGCAGTTCCGCGAGCGATGACCTCCGAGTTCGAACGGGCGGAGACCGTCGCGCTCTGGCGCGAGCGGGCGGCGCACCGCAACGCCTCGCTGCGGCCCGCCACCGAGCGGATGCTCCAGCGCGCAGGGCTCAAAGCCGGCCTGCGCGTGCTCGACGTGGGCACCGGGCTGGGCGACGTCCCGGCGGGGCTCGTCCCCTGGGCGGCGCGCCGAGGCGTCACGCTGCTCCCGGTCGGGCTCGAGCGGAGCCGCGTGGCGGCGCGCCTCGGGCGGGGCCGCCTCCCGACCGTGGTCGGGTGCGCGGGCGCGCTCCCCTTCGCGCCCCGGAGCGTGGACGTGGTGCTCGTGAGCCAGGTCGCGCACCACTTCGCCGCGGACGCCGTCGTGGCGCTCCTCCGCGCGGCCGACCGCGTCGCCCGGCGCGGCGTGGTCGTCGCCGACCTGCGGCGCTCGGCCCTCGCACGGCTCCTCTTCCGCGCGGGTGCCGGCCTCCTCCGCTTCGACGCCACGACGCGCGCCGACGGGGAGACCTCGATCCGCCGGGGCTACGCGCGCGCGGAGCTCGCGGCCCTGCTCGCGCGCGCGGGGATCGCGGGGCGGGTCGAGCGGCGTCCCGGCTTCCGGCTCGTCGCGTGGTGGCGTACGGCGGGCGCCGCGCCATGATGCGCACGGTGGATCGCCTGCGCTGGGACGCTCCGCTCGCGCGCGCGTGGGCGGTGGCGGCGGACGTGATGCGCTGGCCGGAGCGCCTCGCCCACTATCGCTGGGTGCGCCGCACGCCGGACGGGCTCGTCGCCATGTCGGCGAACCGCCCCTTCGGCCCGCTCGGCTGGCCCACCTTCTGGACCTCGGAGATGGCGCTCGAGCCGGCGCGGGGCGCGGTGCGCTACCGCCACGTCCGCGGCGTCACCACCGGGATGGACGTCGAGTGGACGCTCGTGCCGGACGGGCGGGGCGTGGACGTCACCATCGTGCACGAGTGGACGGGGCCGCCCTGGGGGCCGCTCCGGCGGCCCGCGGCGGAATGGGTGATCGGCCCCGTCTTCGTCCACGGGATCGCGAGCCGCACCCTCGCGGGGCTCGGCCGCTTCGCCGCCTCGGCGGCGCCGCTCGGGCCCGAGGGGGAGCGGCTGGCGGGGCTCGTGGCCGCCCGGGACGCGACGACGGGGAGCGCGACATGACGGCACGGCGGGTGGTCATCACGGGGATCGGCGCGGTGACGCCGATCGGCACCGGCGTCGAGGACCTCTGGGCGGGGCTCCGCGCGCGCCGCTCGGCGGTCCGCGGCATCACGCGCTTCGACCCGGGACCGTTCAAGTCGCGCATCGCCGGCGAGGTGCCGGACTTCCGCCCGGGCGACTTCGTGGAGGAGCGCCGCGCGCGCCGGCTCGACCGGTACTCCGCCTTCGCCCTCGCGGCGACGCGGCTCGCCCTCGCCGACGCCGGGCTCGACCCGGCGCGCGAGGACCGCGACCGGGTGGGCGCCATGCTCGGCACCGCGCTGGGCGGCGTGGCGCGCGCGGAGGGGGAGCACGCCAACTACGTGCGCGGCGGGGTGCGGGCGGTGGACCCGTCGCTCGCGCTGTCGGTCTTCGCGGGCGCGGCGAGCTGCAACGTCGCGATCGAGTTCGGCCTCACCGGCCCCAACTCCACCAACGGGATGAGCTGCGCCTCGGGCGCCATCGCCATCGGCGACGGCTTCCGCGCCGTCGCGCGCGGCGAGGCCGAGGTGATGGTCGCGGGGGGCGCGGAGGCGCCGCTCGCGCCGCTCTGCTTCGGCGCCTTCGCGATCATCCGCGCGATGAGCACCCGGAACGACGCCCCCGAGCGCGCGAGCCGGCCGTTCGACGCGGGTCGCGACGGCTTCGTCATGGCGGAGGGGGCGGCGGTGCTGGTGCTCGAGGAGCGGGGGCGCGCGCTCGCGCGCGGCGCGCGGGTCTACGCCGAGGTCGTGGGCTACGGCCTCACCAACGACGCGCACCACATGACCCAGCCGCGGCCCGACGGCGCGCAGGCGGCGCGGGCGATGCGCCTGGCCCTCGCCGAGGCCCACGTGGCGCCCGGCGACGTGGGCTACGTCAACGCGCACGGCTCGTCCACGCCGCTCAACGATCCGACCGAGACGGGCGCGATCCGCCAGGTCTTCGGCGCGCACGCCGACCGCGTGGCGGTGAGCGGGACCAAGGGCTACTACGGCCACGCCCTCGGCGCGAGCGGGGCCTTCGAGGCGGCGATCTGCGCGCTCGCGAGCGCGCGGCGCTGGCTCCCGCCGACGGTCAACCTCGACGCCCCGGACCCCGCCTGCGACCTCGCCTACCTCACCGGGGACGGGGCCGAGGCCGACCCCGAGTACCTGCTCTCGAACTCCTTCGGCTTCGGCGGGATCAACGCCGCCCTGCTCTTCCGCCGGCACGACGGGCGCTGAGCCGCGCCCTTCCGCTTCCCGCGCCCCCCCCGGTAGATTCGCGCCCCGACACCAACCAGGCTCGATCCATGAACGGCCTTCCCCGTCGTGCCCTCGCCGAACTCCTCGGCACCCTCGTGCTGGTCTTCGTCGGCTGCGGCGCCGTCATCATGAACAACTACCCCGGCACCAACCTCGGGCTGCTGGGCGTGGCGGTCGCGCAGGGGCTCGCGTTCGGTGTCGCGGTCACGGCCACGATGGCGATCTCGGGCGGCCACCTCAACCCCGCGATCACGCTCGCGCTGCTGGTGGGCCGGCGGGTCGCCCCGCGCGACGCCGCCGCCTACGTCGTCGCCCAGCTCCTCGGCGGGGTCCTGGGCGCGTTCCTCGTCAAGCTCGTCGTGCCCTCGGGAGCGGCGAGCGCGGCGCTCTACGGGACCCCGACCCTGAACGCGGCCTACACCGTGGGCTCGGGCATCCTGCTGGAGGCGCTCCTCACCTTCCTGCTCGTGAGCGCCGTGTACGGCACCATCGTCGCGCCGGAGGCGCCGAAGGTGGGCGGCTTCGGCGCCGGCCTCATGCTGACGGCGTGCATCCTCGCCGGCGGGCCGCTCAGCGGGGGCGTGCTCAACCCGGCCCGCGCCTTCGGCCCGGCGCTCGCCGCGGGCAACTTCACGGCGCAGGCGGTCTGGTGGGTGGGTCCGGTCGTCGGCGGGGTCGTGGCCGGCCTCGTGTGGGGCTACCTGCTCCTGCCGAAGCGCGCGTAGGCGCGGCCGGCGCCCGGAGCGACGAGGGGGGG
>JBAIWX010000197.1:0-10389 GCA_037916975.1 Gemmatimonadales bacterium | reverse complement strand
CCCTTCACGACCTGGCCCTTCTTCGGGTTGATCGCGGAGAGCACGAGCGACCCGTGCAGCGCGAGCGCCAGCGTCGTCGTGAAGAACAACGACACGGCGATCATGTGTGCCGGGTTGTAGTGGAAGTGCAGGTACTGGTACCCGACGTTCGACACCCAGTCGAGGTGGCTCAGGATCCCGTACGGGAACCCGTGCCCCCACGCGCCGAGGAGGATCGGCCGCACCACCACGAGGGTGACGTACGCCGAGATCGCGACGCTGAAGGCCACCGGGACGTGCAGTCCCATGCCGAGCTTGCGGGCGATCTCCACCTGGCGCAGCGCCCACGAGCCGAAGGCGCCGATGGCGCAGACCGTGACGATCTGCCAGAGCCCGCCCTCGCGCAGCGGCGCGAGGCCGAGGCCGTACTTCAGGTCCGGTGGCGCGATGTTGATCTGCCACAGGTTCCACGACTGCCCGTTGAGCCCCTCGCCGATCGCGGCGCCGTACACGATGAGCGCCGTGCCGAGCACCGAGAAGAAGAGGGTCGTGACGCCGAACACCCCGACGTAGAACGGGCCGACCCAGAAGTCGAACAGGTCGCCGCCCAGCAGGGTGCCGCCGCGCACGCGGTATTTACGTTCGAAACTCAGCATCGCCATGGTGAGGTCTCCCCGGGCGGCGTCGGTCGTGCCGCCTCATTGCGAAGTCGCCGTGATGGCGTCGGGCGGTGGCATGGGGCCAGCCGAATGCCCCCGCCCGTGGCCATCAGATGCCTGGCCGCCTACCTACCGGGGCGGCAGCGGGGTCATGTCGGCGACTGCGGCGGCCGAAGCCTTGGCGCCACCGCCGGCGGCCCCGTCCAGCCAGTTGTAGCGGCTGGTGCTGAGCAGGATGAGATGGATCATCGCCGCGAGCGCGAACAGGAAGACCGCCTGCCCGACCATCGCCTTGCGCGGATCCACATAGAGCCAGATACGATGCATACCGCTATCCTCCGATCAGGTCAGGCCCTCAGGATCCGAGCCACGGGCGCCACTGCCACACCAGGAAATGCGCGATCACTGCGACGACGACGAAGAAGGCGAAGCCCCGCATGTACCCTGCGTGGAACTCCCGTGCCTCCTCCTCGGTGTAACCCGAGGAACCGCGAGCCATTTCGGCCATAGTCTGTTGTCACCTCCCCTCGATCCGTTGCGATGCTGCCGCGCGATGCCCGCGCGGGGGCCGGGTTCCTGCCGCGGTCGCGGCGGGCCCGATCGGCTCCCGGTCTCGGCATGGCCCCGACCGGAAGCGACTGACACCATCCCTGCGTCCTGCGCGCGGCCCCGCGGGCCGCGCCGTCCCTGACATCCGTCCGCGATGACCGCCGCCGAGCCGCTCCCCCCCGACCTCCCCCACCGCCCGGCCTCGCGCTTCGTCGAGGCGGCGGGCCTCCGCTGGCACGTCCAGCTCGTGGGCCAGGGCGCCCCGCTCCTGCTCCTCCACGGCACCGGTGCCGCCAGCTTCTCCTTCGCCCCGCTCGTGGAGCGCCTGCGCCACCGCTTCACCTGCGTCGTCCCCGACCTGCCCGGCCACGGCTGGACCGCCGTGCCCCCCGCGGAGGGGCTCTCCCTGCCCGGCATGGCGGGCGGTGTCGCCGCGCTCCTCGCCGCCCTCGGCCTCCGGCCCGTGCTCGTCGCCGGCCACTCCGCCGGCGCCGCCATCGGCGCCCGGCTCCTGCTCGACGGCCTTCCCGCGCGCGGGCTCGCGGGCCTCGCCCCGGCGATCCGCCTCCCCAGCAACCCGCGGGAGGTGCCGGGCTGGGCGCTCGCCGCGTGGCTCGGGGAGCGCGAGTGGATCGCCCGCCTCGCGGCGTGGTACTGCGACGCGCCCGCCCGCGTCCGTGCCACCCTCCGCCGCGTCGCCCCGCGTCTCCCGGAGGCGCAGGTGGCGTGGTACCACCGCGTCCTCCGCCGGGCCGGCCACCAGCACGCCGTCTTCTCGATGATGGCCCGCTGGGACGTGCGCCCCGTCCGTGCCGCGCTCCGCGCCGTCCCCGTCCCCGCCCTGCTGGTCGCCGGCGGCCGCGACCCCTGGTTCCCGCCCCCCGTCGTCACCGCGCTCGCCGCCGAGTTCCGCGAGGCCACCGCCGTGGCGCTCCCCGACTGCGGCCACCTGGTCCACGAGGAGGACCCCGACGCCGTCGCGGGCCACCTCCTCGCCTTCGCCGACCGGGTGCGGGCCTAGACCCCCGCGAGCGCGCCGCGCACGCGCTCCACGTGCGCCGGCGTCACCACGTCGTCGCCGGCCTGCCGCGCCTCGCGCTCCGCCCGGTCGCGGAGGCGCTTCGCCGCGCTGATCCGGATCAGCACCGGCTGGCGCTCCACCAGCTCGTCGAGGAGCCGCTTCGCCGCGTCCGCCCACGGGAGGCTCTGCGTCGTGCGCGCCGGCGTGGGCTCCACCCGGTCGAGGTCGCTCCCGAGCGGGAGGATGTGGAACAGCGCGTCGAAGAGCGCGTTGCACACCTCCTGCACCACGTACGTCGCCCCGGCGTAGCCCATGAACGGCGTGCCGGTGTGGCGGCGCACGATCGCCCCCGGGAACGACGCGGGGATGAACACGCTCCGCGCCCCCGCCTCCGCCGCGTACATCCGCTCGTTGTAGCTCCCGAAGAGCACGAGCGGCGGCGACTCGCGGAGCAGCGCCCGCACGGCCGCGTTGTCGGGCTTCACCCCGGCCCGCCGCGCCACGGCGAAGGTGCACGGCAGGCCCAGCTCGCCCTCGAGGAAGTGCCGCAGCCCGCGCGCGTACGTCTCGGTGGCCACCACGCCGAAGCTCGCGGTCGCGAAGAAGTCCTGCGTCACGCTCCGCCACAGGTCCCACAGCGGCTTGATCGTCGTGTGCCGCTCCCGCTCGATGAAAGGCTCGGGATCGAGGCCCAGGAGCCCGCCCAGCGTGCGCAGGAACTTCGTCGTGGACTCCATCCCGATCGGCGCCTGCAGGTACGGCCGCTCGAGCGCCTCGGCGAGCCCGCGCCCGAACTCGCGGTACATCACGACGTTCACGTCGGCGTCCACGAGCCGCGGCACGTCGGCCAGGTGGCAGCCGAGGGGGAAGACGAGGTTCACCTCGGCGCCGATCCCCTCGACCAGCCGCCGGACCTCGTGCAGGTCGCTCGGCGCGTTGAACGTCCCGTAGGCGGGGCCGAGGATGTTCACGCGGGGCTTCGCGCCCTCGGGGCGCGGGCGCGGGTCGGGACGCACGCCGCGCTTGAGCCCGTACTCCGTCCAGAGCCAGGTCATCGCCCGGTTGGCGGCCTGCCACTGGTCCTCGTCGATCGTCCGCGGGAGGAAGCGCTTGAGGTTCGTCCCCTCGGGCGTCACGCCGCCGCCGATCATCTCGGCGATGGAGCCCGTCACCACCACGCTCGGGAGCTCCGGGTCGAGCGTGCCGTGCGCCCGCGTCATGCTCCCCTCGGTCCCGGTCTGGCCGAGCTCCTCCTCGCCCAGCCCGGTGACGACGATCGGGAGCTCGTGCGGCGGCAGCGCGTCGGTGTAGTGGAGCACCGACGTCACCGGGAGGTTCTCGCACCCCACCGGGCCGTCGATCACGACCTGGAGCCCCTTGACCGCCGTGAAGACGTACACGGCGCCCCAGTAGCCCCCCGCGCGGTCGTGGTCGAGGACGAGCATCAGGCCATCTCCTCCGCCTTGCGGCGGCGGGCTTCCTTCTCGAGGTGGCGCCGGTAGTGCTCGCGGAACTCGGGGCGGTCCTGCGGGACGTCCTCCCAGACGCCCGCCGCGTGCCCCTCGCCCACGCCCGCGAAGAAGTCGCGCATGCGCGCCATCCGGTCGGCGTTGCCGAGCGCGGCCGTCAGCACCTGCGCGAGCGACCCCGCCCCGGCGGGCCCGAAGAGGGGGCGCGCGGAGATCAGGTTCGTGAAGTAGAGCGCGGGGATCGCGCGCGCCTTCGCTGCCTGCACCACGGGCGTCGTTCCGATCACGAGCTCCGGCGCGAACTCCGCCATCGCCGCGAGGTCCTGCTCCAGCGAGGCGCGGTACCGCACGCGCACGCCGTGCGCCTCGAGCCACTCGCAGTCGGCGGCGCTCCACGGGGTGCGCGGGCAGGCGGTCCCCACGTAGCGCAGGTCGGCGCCGCTCTCGACGAGGAGCCGGCCCACCAGCAGCTCCGACCCCTCGTAGCCCGAGAGCGTGATGCGCGCCCGCACCGGGTGCGCCGCGAGCCCCGCGCGGATGAGCGGAAGGAAGCGGTCCTTCGCCTCGCCAATCGCGCGCGGGCCGGTGCCGCAGGCCTCGCCCACCGCCTGGAGCCACGCCTCGGTGCCCTCGACGCCCACCGGCGCCGAGCCCACCACCGGCCGGCCCGCCGCCTCGAACTCGCGCACCGACGCCACGTAGAACGGGTGCAGCGCCGCCACGACCGCCCCGTCGAGCGCGCCGTAGAGGTCGCGCCACTCGCGCGTCGGCACCGCGGGACCCGCGGCGAGGCCGAGCGGCTCGAGCAGCATCCCGAGCCCGACCGGGTCGGCGGGGAACATCTCGCCCAGGAAGGTGACCGTCGGCTTCTCGGGGACGCCGCCGCGCGGCGCCTGCACCGGGCCGTGCTCCGCCTCGAGCCGCGCGTAGCGCAGCATCGCGCCGGCGAGCACGTCCTTGGCCTCCGCATGCGTCGGGACGCCGAAGCCCGGCACGTCGATGCCGATGATGCGGACGCCGTTGATCGCCTTCGGCAGGAGCTGGAGCGGGACGCCGGAGGCGGTGGGCACGCAGAGGTTGGTCACGACGATCGCGTCGTACTGGGCGGGGTCGGCCAGCCCGTGCACCGCGTCGCGGATGTCCTCGAAGAGCTGCCCGGTGACGAGCGTCTCGGAGTTGAAGGGGACGTAGCCGACCGTCCGCCGCGCGCCGTAGAAGTGGCTCGTGAAGGTGAGCCCGTAGACGCAGCAGGCCGAGCCGGAGAGGATCGTCGCGGTGCGGCGCATCCGGAGCCCGACGCGCAGCGACCCGAACGCGGGGCACATGCTCTGCGGCTGGTCGTGCGGGCCCCGCGGGTAGTCCTCGGCGTACCGGTCGAGCACGGCGGACTTCCCCGCCTCCCGCGCGGCGGCGAGCATGGCGTCGCGGCCGGCGTGGCACCCGAGGCCGTCGGTCGCCGGTGGCGCCGCGAGCACCGGGAGCGCGCGCGCCGTCCCGGCCTCGCCGGCCTCGTCCGTGCGCACGGGCGCCGAGGCCGCCGCGGGGTCGTACGCGACCTCGTGGCCTCCCTCGGGCGTCGCGGCCAGGGCCGCCTCGCGGATCGTCACCGCGCCCCCTCAGACCGTGTCGTAGACCACCTCCAGCGACGGCCGGCTCACGTCGTCGCGGCCGCACATGTCCCGCAGCGTCGCCGGCTCGAGCACCACGTGGCGCCCGACGACGTCCCCCTTGAAGAGCCCGAGAAGCTGGTCCTGGCTGAGCGGCCGCGGGCGCACCGGCGGGGCCTCGGCGACGTTCGTGGCGAGGCGCTCGAACAGCGACCCCCACGGCCCGCCGGGGCGGCCGATGATCTCGTAGTTGGCGCTCTTCCGCCGGATGTCCTCATGGGCGGGGATCGCGGAAAGGACCGGGATGCCGACAGCGTCAGCAAAGGCGGATGCCTCCCCGGTCCCATCGTCCTTGTTCACCACCATCCCGGCCACGCCGACGTTCCCGCCCAGCCGCCGGAAGTACTCCACCGCGCTGCACACGTTGTTCGCCACGTAGAGCGACTGCAGGTCGTTCGAGCCGACCACGATGACCTTCTGGCACATGTCGCGCGCGATCGGGAGCCCGAACCCGCCGCAGACCACGTCGCCGAGGAAGTCGAGGAGGACGAAGTCGAAGCCCCAGTCGTGGAAGCCGAGCTTCTCGAGCGTCTCGAAGCCGTGGATGATCCCGCGCCCGCCGCAGCCGCGGCCGACCTCGGGCCCGCCGAGCTCCATGGCGAAGACGCCGTCGCGCTTGAAGCAGACGTCGCCGATCGCGACCGCCTCGCCGGCGGCCTTCTTCCGCGACGAGACGTCGATGATCGTCGGGCAGGCCTTGCCGCCGAACAGGAGCGAGGTGGTGTCGCTCTTCGGGTCGCAGCCGATGAGCAGGACCTTCTTCCCCTGCTGCGCCATCATGTAGGAGAGGTTCGCGAGCGTGAAGCTCTTCCCGATCCCGCCCTTGCCGTAGATCGCGATGATCTGCGTCGCCTTCGCCACGGGGCCGGTCGCCACGGGGGCGGGCGCCTCGGCCGCCTCCTCGCGCAGGCGCGCCGTCATGCGGGAGAGCTGCACCAGCCCGTCGGAACCACTCATGCCGCCAGCCTCCAGTCGAGGATCATCTTGACGCACCGCGGGTCGCCGAACGCCGTCGCATACGCATCCTGGGCGGCGCTGAACGCCACGCGGTGGGTGATCAGGCCGTCGAGCGCGAGGCGGCCGTCGTTGGCGAGCCGCGCCACCCGGTCGAGGTCCTCCGGCCGCCACTCCGCCGCCACCCGGAAGCGCGCCTCCCGCAGGAACGCCGGCGCGAAGCGGAAGGCGAGCGGCTCGCTGTAGAAGCCGGCGAGGACGATCTCGCCGCGCGGGGCGAGCCGGGCGACGAGCCCGTCGAGCTGCGAGCCGTCGCCGCTCGCGTCGTAGATGCTCCGGTAGTCGCGCCGCGGATCCTCGGCGGGGTCGAGCACCAGGTAGCCGTCGTGGCCGGTGCGCCGTTCGGGGAGCCGCTCCCACACCGTCGGCGCCGGGTGACCCAGGGCCACCGTGAGCCGGGCGAGGAGGCGCCCCAGCGCGCCGTGCCCGACGATGAGGTCCGGCGCCTCGCCCTCGGCCCCCCAGGCCGCGTGGTACGCCGTCGCCGCGAGCGCGAGGAGCACCCCCTGCTCCCCCAGGTTCTCGCGGAACGGGATCGCGCGCGATCCCGGCACCACGAGCCGCGAGGCCGCCCCCCCGAACAGCGAGCGCACGTCGGCGAAGCAGCGCGCCCCCGCCACGAACACCCGCTCCCCCACCGCCCGCGCCGACGTGCGCCCGGCCTGCACCACCCGCCCCACCGCCTCGTAACCCGGCACCAGCGGGTAGCCCATCCCGGGAAACGCGGGCATCCGTCCGGTCCACAGGAGCCGCTCGGTCCCGGCGCTGATCCCCGTCCACTCCACCTCGACGACGACATCCTCGTCCCCGGGGGCCGGCGCCAATTCGAGGCGCCGCACCGAGAGGCACTCGGGCCGTTCGAGCACGACAGCGATGGACTCCAAGGCCGAACTCCCGGGCGAGCGCCCGTCTGGCCTGCGGTGGAAGGACGATGACGGACGTAAGGTGCACCTGACAACATTTTCTGTCAATAGAGCTAGACACACGAACCCGTATTTCCCCCGAGGCCGAAGGACGAACTCAGCGCGTCGCGACCACCAGCCCGCTCTGGATGGGACTCCGGGTCCGGCGGGTCTCGACCCGGCTAAAGCCAGCTTTTACAAGAAGTTGCGTGTGCTCAGATGGGGAGCGCGGACGGCCGCTCCGCATGGCGAGGAGGTACAGGTTGAAATAGACGTCGCCGACCCGGCGCGCATGCGGCAGGTCCCGCATCGGTTCCGCCACCAGCAGCCGGCCCCCCGGCGGCAGCGCCGCATGCGCGCGCCGGAAGAGGGCCGCGACCGTCTCGTCGTCGTGGTCGAAGCAGACCCGCACGAGCGAGATGCAGTCCGCGCCCGTGGGCAGGGCGTCCGCGAGGAAGCTCCCTTCGTGGATCGTCACGCGTCCGGCGAGCCCCGCGCCCTCGAACGCCGAGCGCGCCCGGACCGCGACCGGAGGCAGTTCGAAGAGCGAGAGGGCGAGGCCGGGCACGCGCGCCGCGACGGCGCGGAGGAAGGTCCCGTCGCCGCCACCCACGTCGAGGAGGCGGTGATGGCGCCCGAGCGGGTAGGCGTCGAGCACCTCGGCGGCGACGAGCGGCTGCGTGAGCGCCATGACGGCGCTGTAGCGCGTCGCGGCATCCCCGGCCAGGGTGCGCGGGTCGGCCGCGCGGGCGTAGGCCCAGAATTCCGAGAGGTGCGTGGGGGTGCGGCGGTCGTCGCGGAGCAGGCGCTCGGGCTCGCGCAGGTCGTCGTAGAGCAGCGTGTCGTGCTCGAGGAGCGTCGCGAGCGCGGGCTGCCCGCGGAGCGGGAGGCCGAGGGGCCCGAGCCGCCACCCGTCGCGCGTCCGCTCGGCGAGGTCCAGGGCGGCGAGCGCGAGGAGCAGCCGCTCGGCCGCCGGCTCGGAGAGCCCGAGGCGCGGCGCGAGCGCGGCGGTCGGGTGCGGCCCCCCGGCGAGCGCCTCGAAGGCGTCGAGCCGCACGGCCGCGAGGAGCGCCTGGGTGTAGGTGAAGCCCGCCAGCAGGTCGAAGAGCCGCTCCGCCTGGCGGAGCGCGACGCCCCGGAGCCCCGGGATGGCGAGCGCGCGCCGCTGGATCGCGGGATCGCGGAGGAGGGCCTCGAGCCGGTCGCGCACCCGGTCGGCGAGCCGCCGCGCCGGGGGGCCGGTCACGGGAGCGCTTCGAGGCGGCCGGGCCCGGCGGCCGCGCTGGGCGCCGCCGCGGTGCGCGGGAGGAGCGGCGCGACGAGGTACGCGGTCATGGCGAGCCCGCCGACCACGGCCGGCACCAGGAGGCCGAAGCGGATGGCGAGCGCGAGCGGGAGGATGCCGGTGCACGCATAGAGCCAGCGCGGCAGCGGGTCGGTCGCGAGCCGCCCGAGTCCCGGCCCGGCGGTCCGCAGCACGAGCCAGCCGATCACCGGGCCGATCGCGAGCCAGGTGAGCCAGTTCGCGACCGGCATCCCGTACCAGACGCCGCTCGAGCGCCACACCCAGAACGGGTACGCCGCGCTCATCGCCGGCTCCATCAGCACGTCCCACGCGAACAGGCCGAGCGCGGTGAGGAGCAGCGTCGCGGCCCGGCCCCGCCGGAAGCGGAGCGCGATGCCGAGCGACGCGTAGAGCATCAGGAACCAGCTGAGCGGGATGACGAACGGGACGAGCCCGAAGGCGAGCCAGCCGAGCTGCCCGCCGTACCCGTGCTCGCCGAAGGGGAAGCCGGTCTTCGCCCCGATCGTCTCCACCGCGAGCGTGAGCCCCACGACGAGGCCCGCGCCGGTCGTGGCGCGGCGCCACCCGATGTGCGACGCGAGCCCCGCCACCGCGGCGACGAACCCGAGGTAGATGATCCCCGCCCCCATGTACTTCATCCCGAAGGCGTAGCCCGCGCGCCAGAGCCCGGCGTCGAACCCCGCCGGGATCGGCTTCCCCACCATGACGAGGAAGGCGCCGATGCTCATGAGCGTGAGCGCCGCGTAGAGGGTGAGGGCGCCCCACGCGAGGCGACGGGTCGGGGTCATGGCCGGAGCCTCCGGGCGCGCACGCTCAGCCGCCGCGCGCACGCAGGAACGGGTCCCACAGCGGGAGCTGGAGCGGCAGGCCGAGGAGCAGGTGCTCGAGCGCCGCCAGCGCGAGGAGCGCCGCGAGGAGCGCGTTGCCCTCCCGGGCGAACGGCGCCCGCCCGCGCACCGCCCGCACGAGGAGCGTCGCCGAGAGCGCCGCGAGCACCACCACCGAGGCGGGCAGGAGGGGCGAGTTCCGCTGCGGGCCGAAGAAGGCGACGAGGAACGCCAGCGCGTCGGGGAGGAAGTGCGTCCCCGGGTTCGCGACGCCGAGGAAGACGTTCAGCTTCGCCAGCTGGTCGGCCGCCCAGAAGGCGCCGAGGGTGTACATCGGCATCGGGTTGCGGCCGTGCACCGCGACGGTGTAGGCGAAGGCGAGCGCCGCGGCGACCTCGTTCCACGCCGTGGCGGCGATGGCCAGCACCGCGAGCGGCGCACTCGGTCCCGCCGACGCCGGGATGGGGAGCTCCGGCCCGACGAGCCACCCGCCGTAGAAGGTCGTGCTCACCCAGATCCAGAGGAACGCGCCCGCGAGGAACCCGAGCTGCGCGCCGCGGGGCGAGGTGTCGTCCCGCGAGCGCCACGCGAGGCGCGCGCCTGCGAGCGCCAGCGCGGTCGCGCCCACGAGGGCGAGCGCGCGCGTGATCCCGTCGCGCTGCGTGGCGACGATGAGCCCGGTCGCGAGCCACCAGAAGCCCACCACGCGGAGTGCCGCGCGCCGGAGCATCCGCCCCGTACCGCCCGCCGGTGGCGGCGCGACCGCCACGTCGGCCGGGGCCGGCATCGACGCCGCCATCGCTCAGCCCCGGTCCGCGACCCGGCGCACCGCGGCGCCCACGCGCCGGGCGTCGGCCACGGGGAGCGGCAGGTAGTCGCCGCCCAGCAGCGCCGCGAGCCGCTGGGCGAAGGGCGCGGGGCGCGGCGACGTGTCCACCAGGAGCGCGGGCACCCGGTCGGCGGCGAGCGCGCGCGCCGCCGCCTCGGCGTCCGCCT
>JBAIWX010000196.1:0-2234 GCA_037916975.1 Gemmatimonadales bacterium | reverse complement strand
TATTGTCGCTGGCGTTTCGGCGGCCGGGACTCGGTGTCGCGCCCGCCGCCCAACCTCAACCCCATGAAGGCAGGCCCGGATGCCCATGCCGACGCTCTTCGCCCTCCAGGACGCAACGCCGCAGGTCGTCCCCGCCGACACGGCGTGGATGCTCGTCTCCACGGCACTCGTCCTCCTCATGACCCCCGCGCTGGCGTTCTTCTACGGCGGCCTCGTCCGCTCGAAGAACTCGCTCAACACGATGATGATGAGCTTCGTGGCGCTCGGCGCGGTCGGCATCCTCTGGGCCGTCGTCGCCTACAGCCTCGCCTTCGCCGAGGGCTCGGCCTGGGTCGGCGGCTTCCAGAACGCGCTGCTCGCGGGCGTCGGCACGGAGGCGAAGGGCACGATCCCGCACGTCCTCTTCATGGCCTACCAGGGAACCTTCGCGATCATCACCGCGGCGCTCATCTCGGGCGCGGTCGTGGAGCGGATGCGCTTCGGGCCGTACGTGGCGTTCATCGTCCTCTGGACGCTGCTGGTGTATGCCCCCGTGGCGCACTGGGTCTGGGGCGGCGGCTGGCTCGGCAAGCTCGGCGTCCTCGACTTCGCGGGCGGCACCGTCGTGCACATCAACGCGGGCATCTCCGCCCTCGTCGCGGCGATGGTCCTCGGCGGGCGCAAGGACTACGGCCGCCAGGCGATCCTCCCGCACAACGTGCCGTTCGTCCTCCTCGGCACCGGGCTCCTCTGGTTCGGCTGGTTCGGCTTCAACGGCGGGAGCGCGCTCGCCGCGAACGCCTCCGCCGCGACCGCGTTCGTGAACACCTTCCTCGCGCCCATGGCGACGCTCGTGGTCTGGGCCGCGCTCGACGCCTTCCGCACCGGCCACGTGACCGCCGTGGGCGGCGCCACCGGCATCGTGATCGGCCTCGTCGCCATCACGCCGGCCGCCGGCTTCGTGAGCCCCGCGGGCGCCATCGCCCTCGGCGCGATCGCGGCGGTGCCGAGCTACTTCGGGATCGTCGTCCGCTCCCGCACCCGCGTGGACGACTCGCTCGACGTCTTCGCCGGCCACGGGCTCGGCGGCATCACAGGGGCGCTCCTCACCGGCGTCTTCGCGCAGAAGGCGTGGGGCGGCACCGACGGCCTGCTGGCCGGCAACGCGGGGCAGCTCGGGCTGCAGGCGCTGGGCGCCGGCGCGTCGCTCCTCTACGCGGGCGTGATGACGTTCGTCATCCTGAAGCTCCTCGGCGCCGTGATGCCGCTCCGGGCGGAGGTCCGGGCGGAGGGCCTCGGCATGGACGTGAGCGAGCACGGCGAGGAGGCCTACTCGAGCGGCGAGGGCTCCATCCTCGTGCTCCCGGCGGAGGCCGCCCCCGCGGTCGCGCCGATCGCCGCCACCGCGCCGCAGCCCGCGGCGAGCTGAGGGAGGGACGAGACCATGAAGCTCATCATCGCGATCTTCCGGCCCGAGCGGCTCAACGACGTGCTCGAGGCCCTCTATCGCGCCGAGGTGCGCGGCCTCACCGTGTCGCGCGTCATGGGCCACGGCGGCGAGACCGAGCGGGTCGAGACCTACCGCGGCACCACGGTCAAGATGGCCCTGCAGGAGAAGGTCCGCCTCGAGATCGGCGTCTCTGACTCCTTCGTGGAGCCGACGGTGCGCGCCCTGCTCTCCGCCGCGCGGACCGGGGAGGTCGGCGACGGGAAGGTGTTCGTCCTCGACGTCGAGCAGGTGCACCGGATCCGCACCGCCGAGCGCGACGAGGCGGCGGTCACCCCGGCGGTCCCGGCGGGCGCGTAGCGCCGTCGGGCGCGGACCCGGCTCGCCGCCGCCGGCCCCGATCGGGAAGTCTCCCGGTCGGGGCCGGTGCATTTTCCCCCCCGGTCGCCACCGACCGGCGGCCGCCGTCGCGGGACGCCGCCCGGCCCGCGAGGGGAACCTCCCGGCGCGATCCGGTTAGACTGCCGCAGTCAGCGCCTCGCGCGGGCCGGCGGTCGGCCATGCGCGGTGCGCATCATCCTCGAGGTCAGCATGCGTTCGTCCCTCGCCCTCCTCCTGCTCGCGGCCACTGCGGTGCCCGCGGCGGCCCAGACCACCGACTATGCCCAGGCGATGCACCGCGAGCACGCGCACGACGCGCCGGTCGCGAGCCCGGCGGCGCGCGTCGCGCCCCGCGCCGAGATCGTGACCGAGACGGTCACCTACGGCACGGTGGACGGCAGGGCGCTCACGGGCTTCGTCGCCCGGC
>JBAIWX010000195.1:0-7689 GCA_037916975.1 Gemmatimonadales bacterium | reverse complement strand
CGGCGAGGCGAGCGCCCAGGCCCCGGCCGCGCCGCCGGGGGCGGCCTGCAGCGCCACGGCCCCTGCCGCCGCCGGCTGCACGATCCGCAGGTGGACCGCCGAGCCGCCCCGGAGCGTGCCGGTCCGCGCGTAGCCGCGGCCACCGGTGCTGTCCGGACGGAGCGGGAAGACGGGGTACACCGGCAGGAAGAGCGAGCGCAGGTCGAGCGACCGGTAGGCCAGGCGGTCGTCGGCCGGCGTGAAGCCGGGGAGCCCATCGAGGTAGTTGGCGAGCTGCCAGAGGCCGACGAGCTCGGCGAACGGCCGCCCCGCACGCGCCGACACGTTGGCCGCGCCGAGGTCCGCCGTCGCCACCAGCGCGCGGGTAAGCGGCGTCCCCGCCACGTCGGGGCCGCCGTAGTGGTCGGCGAGCCAGCGCACGAAGAGCCACGCCGCCCCGCGCTCGGCGGTGGTGCCGAGCGAGGTGCCGGGCACCACGAGGAAGCTGGCCGCCGGGTCGAGCAGGTAGTCGAGGGCGTTCAGGATGTCGTTCGCCTGGAACTGGCTCGCGCGTGACGCCGCCCCCCCCTGCACCGGACCGTCCGGGATGAGCCGGCCGCCGAGTTCCTCGGCGAAGTGGGAGAGCCCCTCGTTGAGCCAGGTGTTCTCCGCGTCCCCGCCCCGCACGAGCACGTGCTGGTTGAAGCTGATCATGTGCTGGAACTCGTGCATGAACGTCGGCGGCAGCGCGCGCAGCACGCGGTCGCGCGTGGCCCCGCACGAGGGCACGGAGGGATCGGGCACCCGGCTGTAGAAGACCTCGCCGGCGTTGGCGCCGGGCTGTCCCGGGAGCAGGTCGAGCCCGAAGAAGTAGCCGACGATCGCGCCGTCCCGGCAGTCGCCGCTCAGCACGTTGACCTGGTCGGTGAGCAGCACCGCCACGACGCCGTTGCCGTCGAGGTCCGATTCCCGCCCGAAGGCGGTCGTGTCGAGCGGGTAGAGGTACTGGTCGAAGAGCGCGCCGAGAGAGTCGATGTCGGCCTGCGCGAGCCCGCCGGCCGGCACCGTGTCGTCGAGGTAGATGGCCCCGTGCGCGCCGACGAAGCGCGCGGTGGCCGCGACGGGCGTGAAGCTGCTGCAGGCGGTGTTGGCGCAGACCTGGAAGGTCCGGCTCGATCCCGGGGCGGGTGGCGCGACGAGGTAGCGCGGTCCGGGCGTCGGGACCCGGCCGGCGGCGGCGCTCCGCTCGCGCTCGCGCAGCGCGAGGTGGAATCGTCCCGCGAGGTCGGGCGCGGCCGCCCGCGCTGCGGGCGCGGAGGTCGCCGCGGCCGCGCCCGCCCCCCCCGTCAGGGCGAACGGGGTGGCGACCCCGCCGGTGGACTGGACCCCCTGCCCCGCCACCAGTGCGACGAGGTGCTCGGCGCCACCGGCGCCCGCAGCCGGCAGCGTCAGGCACGCCGCCGTCGCCGCGTCCACGAGCGCCGCCTGGCCCACCGCCAGCGAGGTGGCCGGCACGCCGGAGCAGAGCGCCGGGGCAGGTCCGGCGGTCCCGCCCCCGCCGCAGGCCGCCAGCAGCGTCAGGAGGAGCGTCGCACCGGCGCGGCCGATCAGCGTAAAGCGTTGTCCCGCAATATCTTTGACAACCATGGAGCCGCCCGGTACCTTTCCCGCATGCCAGACCAGAATTGGATCGCCGAGGTGCGCTTCGGGCCCGACGGCCTCGTGCCGGTGGTGGCCCAGGAGGAGCGCACCGGCGACGTCCTGATGGTGGCGTGGGCCGACCGCACCGCCCTCGAGCGCACCGCCGAGACCGGCGCCGCGCACTACTGGAGCCGCTCCCGGCAGGCGCTCTGGCGGAAGGGCGAGACCTCGGGTCACGAGCAGGCGGTGACCGAGATCCGCGTGGACTGTGACCAGGACACGGTGCTCTACCGCGTCCGGCAGACCGGCCCCGCCTGCCACACCGGGAGCCCGACCTGCTTCCGCGCGCGCGTCACGTCGGGCGCACTCGCCGAGGGGGAGGACGAGGGGGGCCACGTGCTCACCCGCCTCGCCGCGACCATCGCCCGGCGGCGCCGCGAGCGGCCCGACGGGTCGTATACGGTGCGCCTGCTGGATCACGGAACGGCGAAGATCTCGCAAAAGGTCGGCGAAGAGGCGGTGGAGGTGGTGGTCGCCGCCAACGCCGAGGACGCCGGCCGGCTCGCGAGCGAGAGCGCGGACCTGCTCTACCACCTGCTCGTGCTGCTCGAGGCGAAGGGCGTCCCGCTCGCGGAGGTCTGGGACGAGCTCGAGCGGCGGCGGCGCTGACGATGGCGTTCGTCCACCTCCACACCCACAGCGAGTACTCGCTGCTCGACGGCGCGAGCCGGATCGGTGACCTGGTCCAGCACGTGAAGAAGCTCGGCCAGGACAGCCTCGCCATCACCGACCACGGGAACCTCCACGCCGCCGCCTCCTTCTACGAGGAGGCGAAGAAGGAGAAGATCCGGCCGATCCTGGGCTTCGAGGCCTACCTCGCCTACGGGCCGCGCACCGCCCGCGAGAAGCCGTCGTGGGCCCCCGCGGCCTACAGCCACCTGGTCCTCCTCGCGCGCAACCGGCAGGGCTACCGGAACCTCGTGAAGCTCTCCTCGATCGGGTACCTCGAGGGGTTCTACCGCCGGCCGCGCATCGACAAGGACGTGCTGGAGCAGCACGCGGAGGGGATCACCTGCCTCGCCGCCTGCCTCTCCGGCGAGGTGGCGATGAACCTCCGCCTCGGCCGCTACGACCAGGCGAAGGAGAGCGCGGAGTGGTTCGCGCGGGTGTTCGGCCCCGGGAACTTCTGGCTCGAGATCCAGCACCACGGGATCCCGGAGGAGGCGCTCGTCGCGGAGGGGATGCTGCGGCTCGGCCGCGAGCTGGGCCTGGGCGTGGTGGCGACGAACGACGCGCACTACCTCCGCCGCGAGGACGCCGAGGCGCACGACGTGCTCCTCGCCATCGGGACGGGCGCCGACCTCGACGACCCGAAGCGCTTCCGCTTCGAGGGGACGGAGTCGTACGTCAAGTCGGAGGAGGAGATGCGCGCCCTCTTCCCCGGCCACCCCGAGGCGATCGAGAACACGCAGCTCGTCGCGAACGCCTGCGAGTTCGACTTCGAGAAGCGCTACTTCGTCCCGGGCTTCCCCCGGCCCGAGGGGTTCGACACCGACGAGGCGCTGCTCCGCCACCTCGCCGAGGCGGGCGCGCGCCGGCGCTACGGCGAGCCGCTCCCGGACCACGTCCGCGAGCGGCTCGAGTACGAGCTCTCGGTCATCAACACCGCGGGCTACGCGGGCTACTTCCTCATCGTCCAGGACTTCATCAACGCGGCGCGCGAGCGCGGCATCCCGGTGGGACCGGGCCGCGGCTCGGCGGCGGGGTCGCTCGTCGCCTACGCGCTTGGGATCACGAACGTCTGCCCCCTCCGGTTCGACCTCCTCTTCGAGCGCTTCCTGAACCCCGAGCGCGTGTCCATGCCGGACATCGACGTGGACTTCTGCTTCGAGCGCCGCGGCGAGGTGATCGAGTACGTCCGCCAGCGCTACGGGAAGGCGTCGGTGGGGCAGATCGTCACCTTCGGGACGATGAAGGCGCGGGCGGCGGTCAAGGACGTGGCCCGCGTGCTCCGCATCCCGCCGGGGGACGCGGACAAGCTCACCAAGCTCATCCCCTCCGGGCCGGCGTTCGCGCTCACGATCCCCGAGGCGATGGAGAAAGTGCCCGAGCTCAAGGACGCGGTGCGGGAGAACCCCGCCTACGGGCGGCTCATGCAGCTGAGCTCCCGCATCGAGGGGATCTCCCGCCACCTCTCGGTGCACGCGGCGGGCGTCGTGATCGCGCCCGGCCCGCTCCCCGACTACGTGCCGGTGTGCGTGGTGCAGTCCAAGGGCGCGGGGGCCCAGGAGGGGGGCGACAACGTCGTCACCCAGTACGAGATGGGCCCGCTCGAGAAGGTCGGCATGCTCAAGATGGACCTCCTCGGGCTCAAGACGCTCACGGTGATCCACGACGCCGTCGCGATGATCCGCGAGCGGAGCGGGACCGTGATCGACCCCGAGGCGCTCCCCTTCGACGACCCGGCGGTCTACGAGCTCCTCCGGCGCGGGCGGACCGCCGGCGTGTTCCAGTTCGAGTCGCCGCTCGCGACGGAGACCCTCCGCGCGATGAAGTGCGACCGCTTCGACGACCTCGTCGCCTCGAACGCGCTCCTCCGCCCCGGCCCGCTCGACGCCGGGATGCACACGGTGTTCATCCGCCGGAAGCTCGGGCAGGAGCCGGTGCGCTACCCGCACCCCTCCCTCGTCGAGGTGCTCGAGCCCACCTACGGCGTCATCACCTACCAGGAGCAGGTGATGCGCATCGCGAACGTGCTGGCGGGGTTCTCCCTCGCCGAAGCCGACGTGCTGCGCAAGGCGGTGGGCAAGAAGGACGCCGAGCTGATCCGCAAGGAGCTCGGCAAGTTCGTCGAGCGCGCCGTGGCGCGCGGCATCGACCGGAAGCTGGCCGACGAGCTCTCCGCGCAGATCGAGACCTTCGGCCGCTACGGCTTCAACAAGTCGCACTCGGTCGCCTACTCGGTCCTCTCCTACCAGACCGCCTGGCTCAAGGCGCACCATCCCGCCGAGTTCATGGCGGCGCTCCTCTCCTCGGAAATCGGCTCGACCGACAAGGTCGTGCAGTACATCAACGAGGCGCGGGAGCTCAAGTGCGAGATCCTCCCGCCGGACGTGAACGAGTCGGGCTTCAAGTTCACCGTCGTCGGCGACCGGCGGATCCGCTTCGGGCTGGGCGCGGTGCGGAACGTGGGCGCCGGGGCGATCGAGAGCATCATCGCCGGCCGGCGCGAGGGCCCGTACCGGAGCCTGACCGACCTCGTGGAGCGGATCGACCTCCGGCTCTGCAACAAGCGGGTGCTCGAGTCGCTCATCGCGGCGGGCGCCTGCGACTCGCTCGGCGGGCACCGGAAGCAGCTCATCGAGGGGCTCGACGCCGCGCTGAACGAGGCGCAGCTCAAGGCCGCCGAGCGCGAGGCGGGCCAGGTCTCGCTCTTCGGCGAGGCGGCGGCCCCCGAAGCGCGCCCCGCCCCGCCGACCCTCCCCGACGTCCCCGCCTGGACGGAGGCGGAGCGCCTCGCGCGCGAGAAGGAAGTGATCGGCTTCTTCATCTCGGGCCATCCCCTCGAGCGCTTCCGGGACGAGGTGGCGCTCTTCGGGGCGCGCACCACGGCGACGCTCCACGAGTGGAGCGAGCACCAGGTGACGATCGCGGCGGTGGTCACGGCGGTGAAGCGCCAGATCTCGAAGAAGACCGGCAAGGAGTACGCCCGGCTCGTGCTCGAGGATTTCCACGGCACCGCCGAGGCGATCTGCTTCCCCGAGGCGTGGGCGAAGCTCAACCAGGTGATCCTCCCCGACGCGGCGCTCCTCCTCACCGGCGGCTACTCCGACCGCGACCGGAGCGAGGACCGCGCGCCGTTCATCGTCGAGGGCGCCCGGCCGCTCACCGAGCTCCGCCAGACCGGCCAGCTCGGGCTCAGCCTCCGCTGGCGGCTCCCCGCCGCCCCCCCGGCCGACAAGCTCCGGGCCGCCGCCCGGCTCTTCGACCGCCACCCCGGACCCACGCCGGTCTATATTGAGTGGAACGACGGCAACGGCGAGACGGTGCGCCTGCGTGCCCGCCGCCTGCGCGTGGCGCTCGAGGAAGACCTCGTGCGCGGCCTCCGCGACCTGCTCGGCGCCGACGCCGTGCACTACATCAAGAGCAACTGACGCATGCCTCCCGTCTACACGCTGGACTTCGAGAAGCCGCTCCAGGAGCTCGAGCGCCAGATCGACGACCTCAAGCGCCTCGGCAGCGAGCGCCAGATCGACGTCGACACCGAGCTCAAGCTGCTCCAGGACAAGCTCGCCTCGGTGCGCGAGGACATCTACCGGAACCTGACGCCGATGCAGCGCGTGCAGGTCGCCCGGCATCCGCGCCGGCCGTACACGCTCGACTACCTGAGCACGATCTTCACCGACTTCATCGAGCTGCACGGCGACCGGCTGTACATGGACGACCCCGCCATCGTCGGCGGCTGGGCGCGCCTCGGCGGCACCTCGGTGATGGTGATCGGGCACCAGAAGGGGCGGGACACGAAGGAGAACATCAAGCGCAACTTCGGCATGCCCCACCCCGAGGGCTACCGGAAGGCGCTCCGCCTCATGAAGCTCGCCGGCAAGTTCGGGGCGCCCATCGTCACGCTCATCGACACCCCGGGCGCCTACCCCGGCCTGGGCGCCGAGGAGCGCGGCCAGTCCGAGGCGCTCGCGCGCAACATCCTCGAGATGAGCCTCCTCCCGGTGCCGATCATCGCCTGCGTCGTGGGCGAGGGCGGCTCGGGCGGCGCCCTCGCGCTGGGCGTCGCCGACCGGATCCTCATGCTCGAGAACTCCGTCTACTCCGTCATCTCGCCCGAGGGCTGCGCCGCGATCCTCTGGAAGGACGCGAGCCAGCGCGAGCGCGCCGCCGAGGCCCTCAAGCTCACCGCCGACGACCTCCTCCGGCTCAAGGTGGTGGACGAGGTCGTCGCCGAGCCGGTGGGCGGCGCCCACGTGGACCCCGACGCCACCGGCGAGGCGCTCCGCGGGGCGCTGCTCCGCCACCTCGGCGAGTTGCGCAAGCTCCGCAGCGAGAAGCTCGTCCGCCGGCGCGGCGAGAAGTTCGCCGCGATGGGGGAGTTCGCCGAGTCCTGATGCCGCAGACCGTCGAGGTCCGCTTCAAGGGGACCCGCCGCGCCTTCTTCCGCTGGGACCGCGACGACGACCCGCTGCGCCTCAACGAGGCGGTCGTCGTCACGGCCGAGCGGGGCCACGACCTCGGCCGCGTGAGCGCGGTCGGCGAGGTCGCGGCGCGGAAGTGCGGCGGGTGCGCCTGCGAGGTGCAGCCGTCGGGCACGCCCGTGGCCGAGGGCGACCAGGCGGCGGTCGCCGTCGCCACCGAGGCGCCCGCCGCGCGGAAGGAAGGCGAGGCCGCGCTCGGCACCGTCGTGCGCCGCGCCGAGCCGGCGGACGTGCGGCAGGCGACCGAGCTGCGCGTCGCGGAGGAGGCCGACCGGCGCCGCATCGTCGCGAAGGTGCGCGAGCACGGGCTCGACATGAAGGTGAGCGACGTCGAGTGGCAGTGGGACCGCCACCGCCTCACCGTCTTCTTCACCGCCGAGCAGCGCGTGGACTTCCGCGCCCTCGTGCGCGAACTCGCGGGCCTCTTCCGCGCCCGGATCGAGCTCCGCCAGATCGGCGTCCGCGACGAGGCGGCGCGCCTCGGCGGCGTCGGCCGCTGCGGCCGCGAGTACTGCTGCTCCACCTGGCTCAACGGCCTCTCGCCCGTCAACCTCGCGCTCGCCAAGGACCAGCACCTCTCGCTCAACCCGCAGCAGATCTCGGGCGGCTGCGGGCGGCTGCTCTGCTGCCTCCGCTACGAGCACGAGTTCTACGTCGCCGCCCGCAAGCGCTTCCCCAAGGAGGGGAAGACGCTCCGCACCCTCCGCGGCGCGGAGAAGGTCGTGGCGGTGGACATCTTCCGCGAGCGTGTCTTCCTCCGCGGCGCCGACGAGCCGCGCATCGTGCCGCTCGCCACCCTGCAGGAGGAGATCGCGCAGGCCGCCCTGCAGGAGCCCGAGGCCACCGACGCCGCCCCCGGGCG
>JBAIWX010000194.1:0-12816 GCA_037916975.1 Gemmatimonadales bacterium | reverse complement strand
CCCGCCGCGCCCGGTGTCCCCGCGCTCGACGCCGACCGCGTCGCCGACCGGCTGCTCGAGGCGGGCGTCGTGCGCGGCCGCGCCCCGGTGCTGCGGGCACCGCTCGAGCTGGTGGTGGTGGACGACGACCTGGGCGGACCGTACGCGCCCGTGCCGAGCGGGCACGTCGCCGCGGAGCTCGCGGCGCTGGGCATTCCGCTGGGGCCGGGCGGGAGCCGGGTGGTGCTCGCGTTGGCCGAGCCGCGGGCGTGGAAGGGGCGCGGCGGCTTCGGTGCCGCGTCGCGCGCGGCACTCGCGGAGGCGGTGCCCGGGGCCGGGCTCGTGGTGCTCCTCGCGCACCGGCGTCTCGAGGCCGAGGTGCCGGACGGGCCGCCGGTCGTGGTGGCGTGGCACCGGCAGCGCCTGCTGCAGCGGGCGGTCGCCCGCTGGCTCAGGGGCCGCCTGGGGTAGGGGCGGGCGTCGCGCGCCGCACGAGCGGAATGAGCGCGTACGCCGGGAGCGCCAGGAGGAAGGTCAGGAGGAAGTAGGGGGCGTAGCCCAGGCGCGTCGCGAGCGCGCCGCTGATCGCCCCGGCGAGCGCGCGCGTGAGGGCCAGGAGCGCCGAGAGGAGGGCGTACTGCGTGGCGGCGAAGCGCTGCTCGCACATGGACATCAGGAAGGCGACGAAGGCCGCCGTCCCCATCCCGCCCGCGAAGTTCTCGAAGAAGGCCACCGCCACGACCAGCGGCTTGGACGGCGCCGTCGCCGCGGCGGCCCAGTAGCCCAGGTTCGATCCCGCCTGCAGCAGCCCCAGCGTCCAGAGCGCCGTGCCGATCCCGAGCCGGCTCGTGAGCACGCCGCCCAGCATCGCGCCCGCGAGCGTCGCGACCATGCGGCCCGTCGTCAGGACGGCGCCGATCTCCTCGAGCGAGAAGCCCCGGTCCACCCAGAAGGGGCGCGTCATCGGCTCCATCGCCGCGTCGCCCAGCTTGAAGAGGAGCGCGAAGGCGAGCACCGCGCCCACGCCCGGGCGCGCGAGGAGCGCCCGGAGCGGCGCCCAGAGATCCGCGTGCGCCGACTCGGCGCGGGGCGGGGAGGGGAGGAGCAGCGTGGCGACGGCGAGCGCCCCCGTCGCCACCGCGGCGACGAGGAAGGCCGCGTCCCAGCTCGCGCGGCCCGCGAGCCAGACGAGGAAGCCGCCGGCGACGAACATCGCGCAGCGGTAGGCGCCGATCCGCACCGAGTTGGCGACGCCGAGCTGGGCGTGGGGCGTGGTCTCGATGGTGTAGGCGTCGATCGCGATGTCCTGGGTCGCGGAGAGCGTCACGACGAGGACGAGGAGGGCCCAGAAGGCGCGCGGGGCGGCCTCCGGCGAGAGCCGGGCGAGGAGCGGGAAGGCGAGCGCGATCGCGGCGAGGCACGCGGCGATCCAGTCGCGCCGGCGCCCGAGGCGGTCCACCAGCGGCGCCCAGAGGAACTTGAACGTCCAGGGGAAGGTGGCCGCGGTGACGAGGCCGATGTCCACGAGCGCGGTGCCGCGCGCGCGGAGGAACACCGGCAGCGCCTCGTTGACGAGGCCGAAGGGCAGGCCCGACGCGAAGCTGAGGGCGGCGATCCAGGCGAACGGCGCGCGCCGCGCCTCAGCTGCCACCCGGGACTCCCGCCAGCAGTTCGCCGATCGCCGCGGCCGGCACCGCGTAGACGATCCGCCCGGCGCTCTGGCGTTCCCCGCCGAAGAGCACCCCCGCGACCCGGCCCTGCCGGTCGAAGACGGGGCTCCCGCTCGCGCCCTGTGCGCCGTACCCGTCGAGCTGCACGAGGTCGGGGAGGACGCGCGAGACGGTGGCGAGCGTGGCGGAGGCGCTCACCCCCTCGACCTTCCAGTCGCCGCCCATCGGGAGGTCGAGGCCGAGCGGGAAGCCGAGGAGCACGGCGGGCTCGCCGGCGGCGGGCGCGGTGACGCCGAGCGCCTGCACCACCGGGATCCCGTGCGCCACGTTCACGCGCAGGAGGGCGAGGTCGAGCGTCGGGTGCACCGCCACGAGCGTCGCGCGGAAGTTCTGGCGCGACCCGTTGAAGACGAGGCCGAGCCGCGACGCCCGCGTCCCGGCGGAGTCCTCGACCACGTGGCGGTTGGTGACCACCCAGCCGCCGGTCGCGTCCGTGCGCACGCCGAACCCGGTGCCCGAGATCCGGTGCCCGTCGGGGAACTCGACGAGGACGAGCGCCACGGCGTCGCCGTTCCCCCGGACGATGCCCGAGGCGTCGAAGCTGGCGGTGGCGGCGAGGTGCTGCTGCTGCTGGGCGGTGCGCTCGACCTGGCGGCGCAGCAGGTCGAGCGCGCGGCGGTCGTCGCTCGCGGCGGCGATCTCGCGCCGGAGGGCGGCGGTCTCCTGCTGTGCCGTCGCCAGCTCGTCGCGCATGGAGGTGGCGCCCTGCGCCGAGCGCCCGAGCGAGGTGTAGAGGCTGTCCACCTGCCGGAGCAGCTCCGCGCGCTCCTCGCGCGCCTGCCGGTCGGCCTCGCGCATCCGCCAGAGCGAGACGCCCCCGAGCACCACCACGAGCAGCACGAGGAGCAGGACCGAGCGCCGCAGCGTCGAGGTCTGGCGCGCTACCTCGCGCTGCACCTTGAGCGAGGTCGGGGTGAGGGGGACGCCGGCCGCGGGCGTGGGGCGGGTCGGCCCCGGTTCGGGCACCGGCGGCGGCCCGCCGAGCACCACGGTCGGCGTCTCCGCGGTCGGCTCGGCCCAGAGCATGGTGACCGAGACCGTGGGCCCGCCGCCGCCCAGCTGGATCACGTCGCGGTCGGCGAGGACGCGTTCCGCCGTCACCCGCTCGCCATTGACGAAGGTGCCGTTGGTGCTGCCGAGGTCGCGGATCGAGAAGGTCCGCTCGCGGCGCACGATCGCGGCGTGGCGGCTCGAGACGACGAGGTCGTCGTCCGGCCCGAACCGGACGTCCGACGTGGGATGGCGGCCGAGCGAGGTGTACGGCTTGTCGGCGTCCACCGCCTGGCCCTTGCGGGCGCCGGTGAGGTAGGTGAGGCGGACCCTCACGCGCGGCCTCCCGTGCTGGCGTCAGCGCGCACTGCCGGTCTCCTGCAGGTGCGCGACCAGGGAGTCCACCCGCCGGCGGAGCGCGGGGAGCTCGCGCGCGGTGGCACGCGTGCTCGCCACCTCGCTGCGGAGCCGGGCCGCCTCCGCGCGGGTGGCGGCGAGGTCCGCACGGATCGCCGCGCTGGTGTCGGCGTTGGAGCGGAGGCGGGCGATCAGGCTGTCCATCCGGCCGAGGAGCTCGGCGCGCTCGGTCGCCGCCGCGCGGTCGGTGGCCGCCGTGGCGCGCCAGAGCACGAGCGCGAGCGCCACGACGAGCGCCGCGAGCGCCAGCACCCCCCAGCGCATCCCGCGCGTCTGGGCGAGCACGAGCCGCTGCATCTTCGCGAGCGTGCTCTCCTCCGGCAGCACCACGCGCATCGGCCCGGCGGCGGGCTGCATGATCGGCGTCGGCGGCACGGGACCCTCCCACACCGCCTGGCCCTCGGCCACGGTCTCGACCGCCGTCGGGCCGGGGCGTGCGCCGGCGTCGAGGTACTCGAAGCGGAGGGTGGGGCCGTGGGTGCCGAGCTGGATGACGGCCCCGTTCCGGAGCGCCGCCTCGCCGTCCACCCGCTGGCCGTCCACGAAGGTGCCGTTCGTGCTCGCGAGGTCGCGCAGCACGTAGAGTGCGTCGCGCCGGACGATCGCCGCGTGCCGCGAGGACACGGTGAGGTCCTCCGCGGGGGCGAAGCGGACGTCGGCCTGCGGGTGGCGGCCGACGAGCAGCTGGGGCTTGTCGGACTCGACGACCTGCCCGGCACGGGAGCCGGCGAGGTACGTCAGGCGGGCGCGCATGTCGGCCGGCGGCGCCTCAGCGCCCCAGCAGCATCCAGAGGACGCCGGCGAGCACGAGCAGGCCGCCGATCAGGAGGCCGACCTGCGGCGAGAGCCCGGCGCGCGCCGGCGCCGCCGCGGCTGGCTCCGCCGGCGGGGCGGGCTCGAGCGGGGCCGGCTCGGGCGGGGGCGGGGGTGGCGGGGGCGGCACCGCGGGCATCTCGTCCGACGTGAGCGGGACGCCCTCCTCCCGGTACAGGCGGTGCCCGGGGTCGTCCCCGTCGGTCGGCAGCTCGAGCCCCTCGCCGTCGAACCGCGCGGCGACCACCGTGATGTTGTCCGGGCCGCCCCGCTCGTTCGCGAGCCCGATGAGCGTGGCGCAGAGTTGCGCGAGGTCGGGCGTCGCCGCGGCGTGCGCGCCGATCTCGTCCCGCCGGACCTGGCCCGAGAGGCCGTCCGAGCAGACCACGAGGACGTCCCCGCGGCGGAGCCGCTGCGCGGTGAGCACCACCTTGACCCGCGGGTCGGGCCCGAGCGCCTGCAGGATGATGTTCCGCCGCCCGCTCGCCTCCGCTTCCTCCTCGCTGATCTCGCCCGCGTCCACGAGGCGCTGCATCAGCGACTGGTCCTTGGTGAGCTGGAACGCGCGCCCCTGCCGGACCAGGAAGGCGCGGCTGTCGCCCACCTGTGCGACGTAGACCTCGTCGCCGAACGCGCCCGCGGCGGTGAGCGTGGTGCCCATCCCGCGGACCTCGGGGTGCTCCCCCGCATAGGCGTGGATGCGCTCGTTCGCGGCCTCCACCGCCTGCCGCATGTGGTGCGCGAAGCGCGCCCCGCTCGCCTCGGGGTCGGTCGCCCAGTGCTCCGTGAGGTAGCCGTAGATGAGGTCCGCGGCCATCGCGCTCGCGACCTCGCCCGCGGCCGCGCCGCCCATCCCGTCGGCCACCATGAAGAGCGAGCCGCGCGGCCCGAGGACGTGCTCCCGCACCTCGGGCACCAGCTCGGCCGTGCCGGTGCTCAGGTCGGCGACGAGGAAGGTGTCCTCGTTGTGGTCGCGGGTGCGCCCGACGTCGGAGAGGCCGGCGACGCTGATGCGGACGGGGCCGTGGGTCACGCGCGCCTCAGTTCTTGGGGTTCAGCTGCGGCCGCATCGCGTCGAGCTGGCGGCGGTAGCTGTCCTTCGGGTTGAGATCGTACGCGCGCTGGAGCCAGTCGTAGGCCTCCTGCACGTTGCCCCCCTCCAGCGCGGCCGACGAGACCGTCGCCGCCGCACCGGCGCGAAGCACCCGGTCGAGCTCCGTGCGCCCGTAGATCGCCTCTGCCCGCCGCCGCGCCGCCTCCCGCGTGGCCGGGTTCGAGATCTCCTCCGGATCGGGCAATGTCGGCGCCGGCTCCGCCTGCGGCCGCGTCGGCGGGACCGGGCCGGCCGGCGTCGGGGTGCCCTGACCGCCAGCCGGCGTGACATTCCCCGGTGCGGTGCCGTGCCCGGTCGGGGTGGTGCCGCCGCTCGCGCCGGTCCCGCGGTCGGCGGGGCGCCCCTCGCTGGGCGGCGCCGGCTCCTGCCCGCCGGCGGGCGTCGTCGTCGTGCCGCCGTCCGTGCCGCCGGCAGGGGGGGGCAGCACGGCCGGAGGCGTCGCGGGGCCCTCGCCCCCGCCGAGGCGCCCACGAACGAGCACCAGCGCGGTCACGACCACCGCGAGCGCGACCCCGGCGAGCGGGAGCGCCAGGCCGCGCGAGCGGGCCGGCGCGGCCGGCACCGGGGCGGGAACGTTCGCCCCGCGCGGCGTCGCCACCTGCGTGGGCGGCACCGTCGGCGCCACCGGTGCGGTCGGCGCCGCCGCGGCGACGAGCGTCGGGGGCGGTGCCACGAGCGTCGCCGGTTCCGCGAGGCCGATCGCGGCGCCGAACTCGTGCGCGAACTCGACCGGCGTCGGCTGCCGCTCCGACGGGGTCCGGCGCAGTGCGCGGTCGAGCACCGGCTGCAGGCCCGGCGGGAACGTCAGGTCGGGCCGCACCGCCGCGAGGGGCAGCGGGTCCGTCGTGAGGCGCTTGAAGAGCATCTCCTGGCCGGTCGCCCCCTCGAAGGGGAGCTTGCCGGTGAGCATGCGGTAGGCGACGAGCGCCAGCGAGTAGAGGTCGCTCCGGCCGTCCACCGCGTCGCCCACGAGCTGCTCGGGGCTCATGTACTCGGGCGTGCCGACGACGAGGCCCGTCTTCGTCACCTTCTGCCCCGCCTCGCCCGCGCCCATCGCCTTCGCGATCCCGAAGTCCACGACCTTCACCACGTCGCGGTCGCGCTGGCGCACGATCATGATGTTGTCGGGCTTGAGGTCGCGGTGCACGATCCCCATTTCATGGGCGGCGCCGAGGGCGTCGCCCACCTGCGCGAGGATCGCCGCGGCGCGGGGCAGGGGGAGCGGTCCCTCCTGCGCGAGGAGCTTCGTCAGGGTGACGCCCTCGACGAACTCCATCGCGAGGTAGATCAGCCCGTCGTACTCGCCGAAGTCGTAGATGGTGCAGACGTTCGGGTGGGAGATGCGCGCGGCGTTCGCCGCCTCGCGGTTGAAGCGCGAGATCGCCTCGGGGTCCGAGGCCATCCCGGCGCCCATGACCTTGATGGCGTCGCGCCGGCCCATCTTCACGTGCTCGGCGAGGTACACCTGCCCCATCCCGCCCTCGCCCAGCTTCTTCAGGATGTGGTAGCGGTCGGCGATGACCTCGCCGACGAGGTCGGACTTCCCCTCGGCGCGCAGGGTGCCGCCGTCGTTCGGGCAGAACCGCGCGTCGTCGGGGTACTGGCCGCCGCAGATGGGACAGCGCTTCATGCGGCGAGTCGCACGGGACGGGTGCGGATGCGGGGCGGCCTCGGGCATGCCCGGTGGTGCAAGGGCCACATGATCGCGCGCGTCCTCGAGCGTGAGAGGGAGGTCGGCGGAATCTAGGACTGCCGTCGGGGAGCGTCAATTCGGCGCCCCGCGTGGCCTAACTGCCGATGTGCAAGTACCTTGCGGCCATGGATCTCCGCCGTGTCCCGGCTGTCGCCGCCGGCCTCCTCGCCCTGCTTGCCTGCCGCCCCTCCGCACCCCCCGCCAGCGCCCCGGCCCCGATCCCGGTGCCGCGCGTGACGGGTCCCCTGCGGCTCGGCGTCGTCTACCCGCCCGCCGGCGCCGCGATCGATGCCCGCGACTCGAGCTTCCTGCTCGGATCGACCGGTACCGGGGACGCCACCCTCAGCATCAACGGCCAGCCGGTGCCGGTCGCGCCCAACGGCGCCTGGCTCGCGTGGCTCCCGCTCCCGGCCGACACCCTCATGCGCTTCACGCTCGTCGCGCGCGCCGGGGGCGACTCGGCCGTGCTCGTGCACGCGGTGCGGCGCGCCCGGCGGCCGCCCCCCGCCGAAGGCCTCTGGGTGGACAGCGCCTCGTTCGCGCCCCGCGGGCGCGCGTGGGTACCGCGGGACGAGCCGGTGCGCCTCCTCGTCCGCGCGACGGCGGGGGCCTCCGCACGCCTCCGCCTCGCCGACGGCGGCACCATCCCCCTCGTGCCCGATCCGGACGTGGACGACGTGCCGCCGGGCATCCGCGCCTTCGACCGCGACAGCGCGAACCTCCGCGCACGGCCGGTCGCCGGGCGATACGTCGGGGTGGTTCAGGGCCGCGCGCTCGGGCCCTCGCCGGGGCGGCCCTTCGGCGACAGCGCCGCCGCGGCGGCGGCCGACACCGGGTGGGCGACGCTCGAACTGGTGCGCGCCGGGGACACCCTGCGGACCCGCTGGCCGCTCCAGCTCGCCCTGCTCGACACCCTGCCGGTGGTCCGGCTCGACGACGACCCGCTTGCGCGCGGCGGCACCGACAGCCTGACCGTCGGGCGTGCGGTGCCGGGCGGCACCTACCACTGGTTCTTTCCCACCGGGACGCGCGCCGTCGCCGACCGGCGCCAGAACGGCGACGTGCGGCTCCGGCTCGGGCGCGATGCCGCGGCGTGGGTCGTCGCGTCGGACGCGCGGCCCGAGCCCGCCGGCACCCCGGCCCCGCTCGGGCGTGCCGGCTCGATCACCCTCGCCGCGCGCGCCGACGCGGTCGTGCTGCGCCTCCCGCTCGGCGCGCGGGTCCCGTTCCGCGTGGACGACGACGCGGCGGCGCTCCGCCTCCGCCTCTACTCGACCGTCGCCGACGCCGACTGGACGCGCTACCCCGCCGCCGACTCGCTGGTCACGCGCGTGGACTGGGCCCAGGCGCGCGCCGACGAGGTCGAGGTGGTGGTCCGCCTCGCCCGGCCGCTCTGGGGCTGGCGCACCCGCTGGGACGGCACCGACCTCCTGCTCGAGATCCGCCGCCCCCCCGTGGTGGACCCGCGCCACCCGCTCCGCGGCCGGCGCATCCTCGTGGACGCGGGGCACCCGCCACTCGGCGCCACCGGGCCGACCGGGCTCCGCGAGGCGGCGGCGAACCTCGGCGTGGCACTCGAGGTCCGCCGCCTCCTCGAGGCCGAGGGCGCGACGGTGCTCATGACCCGGACCGACTCGACCCCCGTGGAGCTCTGGCCGCGGGTGCAGCAGGCCGACACGAGCGGCGCGGAACTGCTGGTTTCAGTGCACAACAACGCCCTGCCGGACGGCGTGAACCCGTTCACGAACAACGGCACCACCGTCTTCTACAACCACGCGCCGTCGGCGCCGCTCGCACGGGCGGTGCAGCGGGCACTGGTCGCGCGCCTCGGGCTCCGTGACCTCGGCATCGCGCGGGGCGACCTCGCGCTCGTCCGGCCCACCTGGCTGCCGTCCATCCTCTGCGAGGGACTCTTCATGATCGTGCCCGAGCAGGAGGCCGCGCTCCGGAGCCCCGACGGCCGGCGGCGCTACGCCGAGGGCGTCGTGGCCGGGCTCCGGGAATGGCTCGCCGCGGCGGCGGGCCGCCCCGCGCTGTGAAGGGGGACGGACGTGGGACGTCTCCACGGGCGCCGGCCGATGCCGGCGTCCGTCCCGCGACCGGGGACGGACCAACCCCTCGCCGCCCGCGCTCGATGACCCCTCGCTCCCTCCGGCTCGCCGCGATGCTGCTCGCGGCGGTACCGGCTGCGGTCCGCGCCCAGACGCCGGAACAGCGGGCCGTCGTGGAGGCCTTCCGCGACTCGATCGCCGGGACCCGCGACACCGTCGGGCTCCGCGCGCTCGAGCAGCGCCTCATCGCGCAGGCCAAGGCCGACCGCGACAACGCCGCGCTGCACCTCCGCCTCGGCTTCCTCGCCCTCCGCCTCGGCGACCTCGGCGGGCCGTCGCACTACGACGACGCCGCCTCCGAATTCCAGTGGGTGATCGACCTCCACCCCGACTGGCCGTACGGGTGGTACGGGATGGGTTTCGCCGAGCTCGGGCTCGGCGACTCGAAGGTGTCGCTGGTGGCCGGCCTGCAGACCATGTTCGGCAAGGACGCGCTGACCCGTTCCGCGGCCGCCTTCGCGCGCTCCGCGGAGGTGGAGCCGTCCTTCGTGCGCGGGCTGGTGGAGCTCGCGAACACCGCACTCCGCCAGCGCGTGAACATCCGCCTCACGACGGCACTCGACGCCCTGCGCCGGGCCGGGGCCACGGAGGCCGGCCGCAACCCGGCGGTGCTGCTCGCGCGCGGACGGGTCGAGCGCGAGGCGGGCGACCCGGACTCGGCGCTCGCCGCCTTCCGCGCCTTCGTCGCGGCCGGCGCGGACACCGCTGCCGGGCGCTACGAACTGGCGCGCACGCGCCTCTGGCGCGGGGACACCGGCGGCGTCGAGGACTACCTCGCGGCCGCCGCGAGCAACGATTCGGCGGTGGTCGCCGGGCTCCGCAGCGACCTCGCCCCGATCGTCTCCGACAGCGTCCTGCGTGAATTCGACGGGCTCCGCGGCGCCGCCCGCGCCCAGTACCTCCGCCAGTTCTGGAGCACGCGGGACGCCGCCGACCTGCGCCGGCCCGGGGAGCGCCTGGCCGAGCACTACCGGCGCTACTTCTACGCGCGGCGCAACTTCATGCTGGTCAGCCCGAACCGGCAGTACGACATCGCCGAGCGCTACCGGTCGGGGAGCCGGGACTTCGACGACCGCGGCATCATCTACCTGCGGCACGGCGAGCCGACCCTGCGGGCCTCGCTGCGGGCCGCGAGCGCCGAGCGCAGCGACACCGCGCGGCTGGAGGCGAACGAGTCGTGGCGCTACGTGCGCGCGGACGGCGACCTCGTCTTCCACTTCGTGGCGCGGGAGGACGTGCAGGACTACCGGCTCGTGGAAAGCCTCCTCGACGCGCTCGGCTACTCGAACGCCATCCGGCTGCAGTCCACGGGCGTCACGATCGGGACCGGCAGCCTGCCCGAGCAGCTGCTCGCCTCGCGCGAGCAGTTCGCGCCGATCTACCAGCGCATGCTCACCTCCAGCCGGGTGGGGTTCGCCAACCTGCAGGCGGAGGAGCGGCTCGCCGGGCGGCGCAACATCGTCGCGGGGACGAGCTCGGACGACTTCGAGCCCGGCTACCGGCGGTCGCTCGACGTGGAGTGCCAGGCGCTCGGCGTCGGCCACGCGGAGCGCCGCCCGCTCCTCCACCTCGCCTGCGGCGTCGGGGGGCGATCGCTCGTCCCGCTCCCGGTCCCCGAGGGCCTCGTGTACGCGCTGCGCGTCCGCCTGGCGGTGCTCGACTCGCTGGGGCGCGTCGTCGCCTCGGCGGACACGACGCGGCGCTACCTCGCGGGGGAACCGGTCCCCCCCGGCGAGTACGTCGTGTCCCTCCTCTCCGTCCCGGTGATCCCCGGGCGCCTGACGGTGCGCGTGGCGGCGGAGCAGGGTGATTCGGTCGGGGCCGTCCTGCCCAGGCAGTTCGTCGAGGTGCCGGCGCCCGGTCCGGCCGGGCTCGTGCTCAGCGACCTCGTCCTCGGCAACCGCTCCTCGCACCTCGCCTGGCGTCCCGCGCCCGGCGACACGGTGTTCTTCAATCCCCTCCGCCGCTTCCGGCGCGAGGAGCCGATGGAGCTGTACTACGAGATCGAGGGGGCGACCGAGGGCGCGACGTACGCCACCGTCGTCGCCGTGCGGAAGGGGAAGTCGGGGAAGGGATTCCTGGGCCTGGGCAGCGGCTCGACCGAGCTCAAGGTGAAGTTCGAGGACCGGGCGCCGGCGGCACCCGTCTGGCGCACCGCCCGCGCGATCGACGTGAGCCGCCTCAAGCCGGGCGACTACAGCCTCGAGCTCACCCTCACCGGGCCCGACGGGCGCGCGCAGGTCCGGCGGCAGCCGTTCCGCATCGCGCCCTGAGCCCTCAGCGGGGCCACCCGGCGGGCCTGCCGGGCAGCAGGAAGACCAGGGCGTCGGTCAGGGCGTCCGCCGACACCTGCGCCTCGAGCAGGGTGGCCGGCACGGCCTCGGGCTCCGCGCCCTCCGGCAGCACGCTGCCGACGTGCATGGTGACCGACTCGAGCGGCGCGTCGCTGGCCGGGCCCGGCACCGGCGCGAGGTCGAGCGGCATGGCCGAGAGCGTGCTCGGCGTCCGCCCGTACAGCCAGAGCACCTCGCCGTCGAGGTGCGCGAGCAGGCGCCCGGTGAGCTGGAGGCTCTCCCCGCCCAGCGTCACCACCCCGAGCGTGGGCACCGGCTGGTGCCGGCGCGCATGGACCACGAACCCCCACGCCATATCGAGCTCGCGCGGCGCTCGGCGCAGGGCCGAACGGAGCTTTTCCTCGAGGAACACCCGGACGTGCTGCGGCAGCATGCCGACCCCCTGGCCAGGGCCCGGGGCCGACCGCGGGGTGCGGCCGGCCGGGCACCCCTCCAGTGTCGGCTCGCCGGTCGCCGGATTTGAGCCGGGCGGTCCCGCCTTGATGCCGCCCGGCGCGGCCCGATAGCTTCCGCGAATGTTCTGCTCGCGCTGTGGGAGCGAGGTCGAGGGCCAGCCCCGGTTTTGTCCCACCTGCGGCCTCGACCTGCAGGGGACGGCGCCGGTCGCCGCCCTGGTGGCCGGCGAGGTGGATGACGGGGACATCGTGCGCGAGGCGCTGGCCGCTGAGTACGCGATCGTCGAGGAGCTCGGGCGGGGCGGGATGGCGCTCGTCTACCGGGCGCGCGAGCGGGAGCTCGACCGCGAGGTCGCAGTCAAGGTCCTTCCCTTCGCCCTCGCCTTCGACGCGGAATTCGTCGAGCGCTTCCAGCGCGAGGCGCGCACCGCCGCGCAGCTCGAGCACCCGAACATCATCCCGGTCTACCGCGTCGGCCGTGCCGGCCGGGTCATCTACTTCAGCATGAAGTACCTGCGCGGCGGCGCCCTCGCCGGCGTCCTGCGCCGCCGCGGGCGCCTCGGCGCCGCGGAGATCCGCCGCCTCCTCCTCGACTGCGGCAGCGCCCTCGCCTACGCCCACCAGCGCGGCATCGTCCACCGCGACATCAAGCCCGACAACATCATGTTCGACGAGTTCGGGCAGTGCCTGCTGACCGACTTCGGCATCGCCAAGGCGATGAGCGGGGGGCGGCTCACCGGCACGGGGCAGTCGATCGGGACCCCGCACTACATGAGCCCGGAGCAGGCCCGCGCCCAGGCGATCGACGGCCGCAGCGACCTGTACAGTCTCGGCGTCGTCGCCTACCAGTGCCTCGCCGGGGCCGTGCCGTTCGACGGCGAGGACAGCTTCGCCATCGGCTACAAGCACATCAGCGAGCCGCTGCCGGTCCCGCCGTTCGCCACGGCCGACGACCGGCGGCTCTTCGACGTCATCCGCCGGATGATGATGAAGGACCCGGCGGACCGTTACCAGGGATGCGAGGAGCTGATCGCGGCGCTGCAGGGCCAGCCCGTCGCGCCGGTCGGCGCGATCACCGTCGGCGGGCCCGCCATCGCCGTGACGCCGGCGCTGCCGGCCGAGGAGCCGGCCACGGTGCCGCTCCCGCGCACGCCGACCACCCCGCGCTCGGCGGCCCGCACGGGCGCGCGCCCCGCGTCCGAGCGGCCGGTGGTGCGCCG
>JBAIWX010000193.1:0-3888 GCA_037916975.1 Gemmatimonadales bacterium | reverse complement strand
TTCCTCGGCCTCATGCGGCTTCGCGGGATGGAGTGCCGTGCGGCAAGCGGGCTCGCGGAGGCGTTCACGGCAAGGAAGGTCGTGCTCGTGCCGTGACCCGGGGGTCACGCACGTCGGCTCCGGGCCCGGCATCGAGCGGCTGGACACGGTGCCCCCGCACGGTGGCCAGCGCGATCCGGCGCTCCTCCGGCGCCAGGCCGAGCACCCATGCGCCGAGGACGGCGAGGGGAAGTGCGGCGGCGACCTGGAGGAAGAAGGTCGTCAGGTCGGGCGCGGGCCACAGCGACTCGAGGAGCCAGCTGCCGGCCGCGAAGGGCAGGATGGCCGCGGCCGGTCGCAGCCACGCGGCAACGGTCCACTCGGCGTACCGGATGCCGAGCTCCCGTCGCGCCACCAGCGGCGCGAACGCGATGGCGGCGACGACCTGCGGAATCAGGGTGCCGAGCGCCACGCCCTCGACGCCGAGGGGCCGCACGAGCGCGATGCTCAGGACGACATTCACGAGCGCCTCGAGGACAAAGGCACGGACCAGCACCCGATGCCGGTGCATTCCGATCAGGATGCTGGTCAGCATCTGGTAGCTGGCCGAAAGGCACAGCGTGGCCGCGAGGATCCGGAGGACGTTGCCGCCCGTCCGCACGTACTCGGGCCCCATCCAGAGGCCGATGAAGGTGGGCCCGCGGATGAGGAAGGTGGCGAGGACGGGAAGGATCACGAGCCCGGACAGGCGAACGCTGCGTGCCGCGACGAGCGGAAGCTGCCCGGTGTCACGGGCTTGGGCATGGCTTGCCAGCGGCATCAGCGGGAACGAGATGCTGTTGAGGATCGAGCGTGCGTGCTCCGTCAGGTTGGCGCCGATCGCGAAGGGGGTCACCGCGCTGATCGGGAGCAGTACGCTGATCACGAGGGAGTCGGAGTAGAGCGCCAGCATCGTCGCCGCCTGCAGGATGACGGAGATCCCGCTGAACGCGAGGATCCGGCGTACCACGTCGCGGTCCACGAACGCGGGGTGCATTCGCACCTCGGGCAGCAGCCGGCGACTCGTCCGGCGGTAGAGCACCAGCTTCACGCAGGCGACGGAGAAGTGGACCGCCGCCAGTTGCGGCAGGCTCGGCCCGTGGGCGAGCACCAGCACCACGGCGGCGGCGCGCCCGACCTCCGCCAGCAGCTCGATGCGGCTCAGCAGGGTGAAGCGCTGCAGGCCGACGATCATGCCGCCGTAGACGTTGCCGACCAGCGAGACGGCGACCGTCGCGGCAGCGATCGCGATGGCGAGCCCCACCTCGGGGCGGTCGGCCGCGGGCATGTCGAGGTAGCGGGGCATCACGACGGCGAGGATGGCGCCAAGCGCGAGCGCGAGGGCCGCGCCGACGGAGAACAGTGCGAGTGCCGAGGAGGCGATGCGGGCCTGGGCGCCGGGTTCGTGCCGGCCTTCGTAGTGGGCGATGTAGCGGGTGACGGCGCCACGAATGCCGAGATCCAGCAGCCCCAGATAGCCGATCATCGCGCCCACGGTGACCCAGGCCCCGTAGAGCGTGGCGCCCAGATGGTGGACGATGTACGGCGAGAGGGTGAAGCCGATGACGATCGTGACCGAGAACACCCCCCAGTTCGCCAGCACGTTACTGACGGCTCGAGGAAGTGGAGGCCGATGGGACGGTGCGGTCATGACCTTCGCAGGGGCGGGCTCTTGGGTATGCGGGCGAGCCGGCGGCAGCCGGTGACACCCGTCATTCTACCGCGGGCCTGCCTTCCCCGGAAGGCGCTTGCGGGGGAAACAGGCGCATGAGCAGGGCGCAGGAGCGCCTGCGCATCCTGCTCGCCTGCGCGCCCGCGCCCTTCGGCGGCCTCGAGAGCGTCGTCGCCGGCCTCGCGGCCGGGCTCGCCGGGCGGGGGCATGAGGTCCACGTCGCGGCCACGCTCGACCGAGCGGACGAGCCACATGCCGTGCTGGACCCGCTCGAACGGGCCGGTGTCGCCGTGCACCGGCTGGCCCCGCCGCCGCGCGCCTACCTCGCGGAGCGCCGCGCGATCGAGCGGCTGCTCGGGCAGCTCCGGCCGCGGGTGTTGCACACGCATGGCTACCGCGCGGACATCCTTGCCGGCTGGGCGGGCCGCCGCGCGGGCGTGCCCGTGGTGAGTACCGCGCACGGCTTCATCGGCGGTGACCTGCGCAATCGCGCCTACGAGTGGCTCCAGTGCCGCGCGCTCCGCCTCGCGGACCGGGTCGTCGCCGTCTCGTTGCCGATCCGTGACCGGCTCCGACGTGCCGGCGTCCCCGAGGGACGGCTCGTGCTCCTCCGGAACGCCTTCGCCGGCGACCCGGCGCTGTCCCGGGAGGAGGCGCGGGCGGCGCTGGGGCTCCCGGCGGACATGCGCGTCGCGGGTTGGATCGGGCGGCTCGCGCCCGAGAAGGGGCCCGACCTCCTCGTCGAGGCGGCGCGGCTCGCCGGGCCGGGTATCGCCTGGTCGGTGATCGGCGACGGACCGATGCGGGACGCGGTGGCCGCGCGGGCCAGCGCCGCGGTGCACTTCCACGGCCGGCTCGCGGGTGCGGGACGGCTGGTGAGCGCCTTCGACGTGCTCGTCCTGAGTTCGCGGACGGAGGGAACGCCCATCATCCTGCTCGAGGCGATGGCTGCGGGTGTGCCCGTCGTGGCGACCGCCGTCGGCGGCGTCCCCGACGTGCTCGGGCCGGCCGAAGGCTGGCTCGTGCGGCCCGGCGATCCGGCCGCGCTCGCGGCGGCGGTACGCGAGGCGCTCGGAGACCGCGTCGAAGCCGCGCGCCGCGCAGCCTCGGCCTCGGCGCGGCTCGGCCGGGAGTTCGGCCGGGAGGCGTGGCTCGACGCGCACGAACGACTCTACCTGGAGTTGGCCGGGAGGCCGACGTGAACCTGACCGACGATATGCTGTGGCTCGTCGCCGCCTCGCCGGTGCTGGCGGGGGTCTACGGCTACCTCCTCTACCCGGGCCTCCTCGCCACGTGGGCGGCGGTCCGGCCGCGCCGGACGCGTGCCGAGGACCCGCGCGAGTGGCCCATGATCACGATCCTGGTCCCCGCATACAACGAGGAGCGGCAGATCGGCCGGACGCTCGAGGCGCTGCTCGCGCTCGACTATCCCGCCGACCGCCGGCAGGTGATCGTGATGTCGGACGCCTCGACGGACCGGACCGACGAGATCGTGCGCGGCTTCGCCGATCGCGGGGTCGAACTCTTCCGCCAGCCCGAGCGCCTCGGGAAGACGGCGGCGGAGAACGCGGTCACGGCACGCTGCCGGGGGGATATCCTGGTCAACACCGACGCCTCCATCCGGATCCCGCCCGGGTCGCTCAAGCCGCTCCTGCGCGTCTTCGCGGACCCGACGGTCGGGTGCGCGTCGGGGCGCGACATCAGCGTGGGCGACGTGGAGCGGGAGCAGAATGCCGGCGAGTCGGGCTACGTCGACTACGAGATGTGGGTGCGGGGGCTGGAGACGCGGGTGGGGACCATCATCGGGGCGAGCGGCTGCTTCTACGCGATCCGCAAGGAGGTGGTGGACGCTGCCTTCCCCGAGCACCTCAGCCGCGACTTCGCCTCGCCGCTCCTGGCCCGGCGGAAGGGGTTCCGCACGGTCTCGGTGGACGAGGCCACCTGCCTCGTCCCCCGCACGCGGGGCCTCCGGACCGAGTACCGGCGCAAGGTGCGCACGATGGCGCGCGGGCTCGAGACGCTCTGGTTCATGCGGGACCTCCTGGCCCCGCTGCGCCACGGCCGCTTCGCGTGGATGCTCTGGAGCCACAAGCTGGCGAGGTGGCTGCCGTTCCTGCTCGCCTGCCCGGCCCTGCTCGCGCTCGGCGTGCTCGCGGTGGACACGCCACTCGCGCGGGGCCTCGTGGCCGCGCTGGGGG
>JBAIWX010000192.1:0-36863 GCA_037916975.1 Gemmatimonadales bacterium | reverse complement strand
ACGGCTTGGCCTTCCCCTGCGACACGGCGTACACGTAGTTCGCGACCTGGATCGTCTGGTTGTCGTCGATGCCGCCCGGATGGGCCACCATCGCGCTGCCGGGGTAGCCGCCGCGCACGGTGTGCAGGATCGCCTCGAAGGTCCCGTCGATGTGCCGCCACTTCGGGCCGGTGAGCGGCGGCGCGACGGGACCGCCCTGCAGGCGGCCGCCGTGGCAGCTGAAGCACTGCCCGGCGCCGTGGAAGATCTTCCGGCCCTCCGCCACGACGTCCTGCTCGATCGTGGCGGTGTCCGCGGACAGCGCCTGCTGCGCCTCGGCGCGGCGCGCGGGCAGGAGGAGCAGGGCGGGCCCTAGGCCCAGCGCGCAGAAGGCGAGACGACCGATGGACATGGGAGGGGCTCCCTCGAGGAGGCCCTTCGAGTCTAGGCCCGGGCGAGGGAGCGAACAAGGGTGACAGCCTGTCCGGCGCGACAGTCTGGCCACGTGAAGATCGTCACCCTTCCCTCATGGACGGTTCACGTGCGCCGTGGCTATGTCGGCATGGCCCCCGGGTCGCCGCGTACCTCGAGGGGGCTCCGCACGCCGGAGGTCCCGATGCGTTCGCCGCCCGTCGTCGTCTTCGCCCTCGCCGCCTCGCTCGCCCTCGCCCCGCGCCTCGCCGCCGACGACCTGGCGGCACTCGCGCGCCGCTACGCCGCCTCGGGCGGGGCGATCCACGCCGCGGGCACGGCGCGCGTCCCGCCCTTCTCGCGCCAGACCGGCCTCGCCTGCAGCGCCTGCCACTACCAGTTCCTCTCGCTCACCCCGCTCGGCCGCGAGTTCAAGCTGAACGGCTACACGCTGAGCGCGCTGCAGGTGATCCGCGAGAAGGACTCCGCGAACGGCAACACGCTCCGCCTCTCCCCGATCCCGCTCGTCGGCGCGATGCTGCAGGCCTCGTTCACGCAGCTGCGCACCGCGATCCCCGGGACGCAGAACGGCAGCGTCGCGATGCCGCAGCAGCTGAGCCTCTTCCTCGCGGGCCAGCTCACGTCGAAGGTCGGCCTCTTCAGCCAGGTCACCTACAGCGGCGCGGACGGCGCGATCGGCATCGACAACGTGGACCTCCGCTACGCCGACCAGGCCGACATCGGGAAGACGGACCTCGCGTGGGGCGTGTCGCTCAACAACAACCCCACGGTGAGCGACCTGTGGAACACGACCCCCGCGTGGGGCTTCCCCTACGCCGCCCCGGACGCCGGCGTGGGCCCGCTCGCGGCGACGCTGGTGGACGGCGGGCTCGCGCAGTCGGTGCTCGGCCTCACGGCGTACGCCCTCGCCGGCAACACCGTGTACGGCGAGTTCGGCGTCTACCGGAGCGCCGAGCAGGGGAAGGCCCAGCCGGACAGCACCTCGAGCGGGACGATCCGCGGGGTGGCGCCCTACTGGCGCCTCGGGCTGCAGCACAGCTGGGGACGCACCTACGCGATGCTCGGCACCTTCGGCCTGCGCGCCGTGCAGTATCCCGCCGGCCTCGCGGGAGCGACCGACAAGCGCACCGACGTCGGGGTGGACCTGCAGGTCGAGCAGAAGGCGGGGACCGGCGCGGTCGTCCTGCGCGCCGCGTACGTCCACGAGTCGGGCCGGCTCGACGGCACCTTCGCGGCCGACGGCAGCGACACGCCGACGGTCGACCTCAACACGGTGAAGGCGAACCTCTCGTGGTACCCGCGCCAGTGGATCGGCCTCACGGGCGGCTACTTCCAGGCGACGGGGACCCGGGACGCGACCTTCTACGGGGCGGAGGCGGTGACGGGGAGCGCCTCGGGGGACCCGAAGACGCGCGGCTTCATCGGCGAGCTGGACCTCAACCCGTGGCAGAACACGCGCCTCGGCATCCAGTACACCGCCTACGACCGCTTCAACGGCGGGAGCACCAACTACGACGGGGCGGGGCGCAGCGCCTCGGCGAACGACACGCTCTACCTGCTGGCCTGGTTCGTCTTCTGACCGGCCCGGGGCCGGACGCGGCGCCCGCGGGGTCTCCCCCGCGGGCGCCGTCACGTCAGGGCGTGCGCAGGCGGTCGGCGAACTGCCGGCGGAACTTCGCGACCTTGGGCGCCACGACGAAGGCGCAGTAGGGCTGCCGCGGGTTCCGGCGGAAGTACTCGTGGTGGTACCGCTCCGCGGGCCAGAACCGCTCGAACGGCGCGAGCTCGGTGACGACCGGCGCCGGGAAGACGCGCTCCCGCTCGAGCTCGGCGATCAGCGCCTCGGCCTCGCGCCGCTGCGCCTCGTCGTGCCAGAAGATGACCGACCGGTACTGCGGCCCGACGTCGTTCCCCTGGCGATCCTTCGTCGTCGGGTCGTGCGTCGCGAAGAAGATGCCGAGCAGGTCGCGATACGGCAGCACCGCGGGGTCGAAGGTCACCTGCGCCACCTCCGCGTGCCCGGTCGTGCCGGTGCACACCGCCTCGTAGGACGGGTCCGGCACGTGCCCGCCGCTGTACCCCGGCACGACCCGCTCGACCCCCTTCACCTGCTCGAGCACCGCCTCGGTGCACCAGAAGCAGCCGTTCCCCAGCGTCGCGAGCGCGCTCACGTGGCGGGCCTCGCCGAGGGCAGCTCGCTCGCCCGGAGGCCGGGGACGGCGACATTCTCGCCCGTGACCGCCCGCCGGTGGTAGTCCACCTGCCCCAGGTGGTAGGCGACGTGCGCGAGGACGTGGAGCAGCAGCTCGCCCTGCTCGAGGTGCGAGCCCGTGACGACGTCGGGTGAGACCGTGGCCAGGACCGCGTCGTCCGCGCGCGACAGGCCCAGGTCCACGTCGGCGATCGCGGCGTCCACCTCGGCCAGCAGTTCGGCGCGCGGGACGTCGCGCCGGGCGAACTCCAGCGCGCGGTCGCGCACGTAGCCGGTGCCGCCGAGCCGGGCACCGACGAAGTGGCGCAGGTTGCCGCAGAGGTGCAGCACGAGCGTGCCACCCACGTTGGCGATGCCCGGCACCGGCTGCCAGGGCGCGCCGTCGTCGGGATAGGCCTCCACCTGCCGCCGCAGCGTGCGGAGCTCGCGGAGGAGGATGGCGCGGAACGAGGTGGTCAACGGGGTCATCGGGCACCGATCCGGATCGTGGCGGTCGCGACCTGCGTCTCGCGCAGGAAGGTGAGCAGGGCGCCGGTCAGCGCGACCATGGCGCCGATGAAGAGCAACCCGACCAGGCGCGCGAGGTCCACGCTGACGATGCTCCCCACGAAGAGCGCCGCGATCACGACGCAGACGAGCAGCGCGGCGATCACGCTCAGGGAGATCGCGAGGTTCACGAGCCGCGCGCGGTGCGCCAGCGAGGCGATCTCCGCCTCGATCTCCGCCTGCTCCGCGGCCGTCACCGCCGGGTGGCGCGCCGCGATCGCCCGGGAGCGGTCCACGATCCGCGCGAGCCGGTTCGCGAGCACCCCGAGCAGCGCGCCGATCGCCGTGAGGAGGAAGACCGGCGCGACGGCGAGCTGGATCGCGTGCGCGACCGCGCTGACGGCGGGATCCTGCTGCTGCAGCATGGGGAATGCTCCGCGGAAGGCCGGGGTTCCCGGCGGAAGATGCGGCGGCCCGGGCGCCCGGGCTAGAGCGGGCGCACCATCAGGTCGTCGTCGTAGAGCGTGGCCCCGACCTGGAAGGGATGGCTCCCGATCCGCCGGAACCCGTGCTTCTCGTAGAAGCGCCGTGCCCGTGCATTCTCCGTCCACACCACGAGCCACGCCGTGTCGGCCCCGCCGGCCTGCGCTTCCTCGAGTGCGCACGCCAGGAGGAGCGCCGCGACGCCGCGCCCGAACTGGCGCTGGTCCACGTAGAGCCGCCCGATCTCCGCTGCCCGACGGCCAGGCACCCCGGCGGGCGCCTCCCCGCCCCGCAGCTGGACGTAGCCCACGAGTTCCCCCTCCGCCTCGGCGAGGAAGACCGCCGCGCCCGGCTGTGCCAGCTCCGCGGTGAGCGCCGCGGGCGCGAGGCGGTCACGCACGTACGCGGCGATGTCCTCGCCTGCGTGGTCCGCCGAGTAGGTGTCGCGGAAGAGCCGCTCGGCGAGCGCCGAGAGGGCGGTCACGTCGGCGGGACCGGCGCGGCGGAGCCGGACGGAGGCGGGCGCCATGGCGTGCAGTATCGCTACCCGACCCGCCCGAGGAGGAGGGTGAGCGCGAGGCGGATCGTCCGCGTGTCCGAGGCGTCGGGCCACGCGGCCGCGAGCGCCCGCTCGAGGTCCGGCAGGGGGTCCCGTCCCTCCGCCTCAAGACAGCGCGCCACGGCGGACCAGGTGCCCACGTAGGCGACGAGTCCCGGTCGGTCGAGGGTGAACGTCATGCTGAACGGCGGGGCCGGCACGGGCTCGAACGGGAACGGCAGGTCGCGATACTCGGTCTCCACGTGCCGGCGTTCCGCAGGCCAGTAGCGGCCGACGCGATCGCGATAGAAGGCGAGCAGGACCGCATCCACTGCCGGCGAGATCGTGGCGAGGCCGTACGTCCAGAGCGCCACGAGCCCGCCCGGCCTGGCCACCCGGCGCACCTCCGCATAGAAGCGGTCGCGGTCGAACCAGTGCGCCGCCTGTGCCGCAGTCACCAGGTCGGCGGCGCGGTCGGCGAGGCCCGACGTGCCCTCATCGCCCGGGCGATAGGTCACGCGCGGGTGCGCGCGCGCGTGCGCCAGCTGGCCCGCGCTCGGGTCCGTCGCGACCACCGCGGCGAACTCCTCGGCGAGCCCGGTCGCCGCCTGCCCCGAGCCGGTGCCGCAGTCCCACGCGAGGTCGCGGCCCGGTGCCGCGCCGGCGAGGAAGGCGAAGAGCGCGGCCGGGTACGTGGGCCGGTGCGCCGCATACCCGGCGGCGTGGCCGCCGAAGTGGTCGGTGAAGCTCACGGGGCGTCCCTCGGGGGCCACTCGACCGGGAGCTGGAACATCTCCGCCATCAGCTTCACGTACTCCGCCATCGGCGGCAGGCCCGCCTCTCGCCGGCGCGCGTCGAGCCCGGCCAGGTCCTCGATCGGGTCGGCGACGAGCCGCCCGTCCCGGAGCGAGAAGCTGTTGCCGAAGCGCTGCCGCTCCCCCGCGTGCGCGCGGACGCGATCCTCGAGCATCGCGACGCCGCCCATCGGCCGCTCGCCGCGCCGCGCCGCCGCCCAGAGCAGCGGGAGCAGCGCGCGCTGCAGCGAGTCGGACGGGCTGTGCTGGAGCAGGAGCCACGCGGCGTCCTCCCCGTCCGCGCCGACGAGCGCCCGCGACGGCCACCCGTGCGCGCGCACGAGCTCCACGAGGCGGCGCGTGCTCGCGGAGTCGAACGCGATCATCCGGCGCATGTACGCCGTGTCGTTCGCCTGGGCGGCCTGGCCGAACCCCTCCCGGAGCTTCTGGTCGGCGTCACGAAGCCGGAGCAGCTCCGCGCGGAGCGCGGTGTCGGCGGGGGCCGCCTGCGCCACGGCGGTGGAGGCCTGGGCGAGGCACAGCCAGAGCAGCAGCACGCAGGGAAGGCGCATCATCGCTCGGCGCGGCCGGGACCGCAGTCAGGACCCTCCCACCCGCCGCGGGCGCGCGAGCGCGAGGGCCAGGAGGCAGGCGAGGGCCAGCAGGTTCACGCCGATCCACGCCACGTCGGGGTCGGCGTCGGGGGTGATCGCAAGCGCCGGGCGCAGCACCGCCTGCCAGCGCGGGCGCCCGGACGCCTCGAATCCCGCCGCCAGCGACAGGGGAGTGCAGAAGAGGTAGGCGATGGGGCCCGTGACGAGATGCGGCAGTTGCAGGAACTGGAGGACAGCGCTGAGCGCCCTCCCGCCCCGGCCGCCGCGCCAGAGGAGCGCCGAGGCGAGAAGGAAGGCCGCCGCAACGAGTGCGAGGGTCGCCACGACCAGCGCGAGCAGCACGCTCGGCCGCGCCCGCATGGCGACCTTGACCGCGAGGAGGACGAGCCCGACGCCACCGGCTCCCTGCACGAGCGCGACCGCCCGCCGGAGCGCTCGCTCGTCGCTCACCGGCCCATCCGGCGGTGCCCCGCCCCCCGTCGCTCAGTCATGCCGCGCCACGGCGCCGAGCACGCGGCCGGCGCCGCAGTCCACGCGCAGCCACTCGTTCGCCCCGAGGCCGTACCGGCCCGCAGGCTCCACGTCGTAGTCGCCCACGAAGGCCCCGTCGCCGCGCTGGGCCGACGACCGGAGCCGGAGCCGCGTGCCGTCGCGCGGGTCGAGCAGCCGGCCGGCGCAACCGGCGACCGGGCCGCGGACGAAGCTCGTGTCCACCACGAGCTGCGCCGGCGGACCGGCGAGCGGGCGCGGCGCGGCGTTCCACGGCTGGCTCGCCGCACAGCCGGCGGCGAGGAGGGCGCTGATCGGGACGAATCGCCTGGACATCATCGGGACCATTCGGTGCAAGGGCGGGTCAACGACGGATCGGGGCCGCGGAAAGTTCCAGCGGCGCCGTGCGCCGGAAGGGCGGCAGCAGGAGCACGAGCGCGAGCAGGACGAGGTGCGCGCCGGCGGAGAGTGCGCGTCCCGCCGCCGGGACGACGGTCGCCGCCGGCAGGACGACGTCGGCTACGGCATTCGCGAGGTTCCAGCCCCAGTGGAGCCCCACCGCCGCCCAGAGGGTGCCGCTCCGCGCGAGCGCCGCGGCGTACGCGAGCCCGAAGGCGAAGAGCATCCCCCACTCCGCCGGTCCCTCCGCCAGCCGGAAGACGTGGTTCGCCACGAAGGCGAGCGCGCTCGCCGTCACGAACGTCGCGGTCCCCCAGCCCGGCCCGAGCACGCGCCGCCAGTAGCCGCGGGTCACGATGTCCTCGGCGATCGATGGCACGAACGTGAACGGCACCGCGGCGAGCAGCGACCCCGCGGCCGCCGGCGCCGCGGGCGCGTACACGCCCATGCGCAGGCCGAGCGCCACCGCTCCGAGCTTGGCGGCGAGCGCGAGGAGGAGCCCGAGCACCAGGAGCGGAAGCGCCCCCGGCGCCCGCTCGAGCGCGTAGGCGCGGACCGGACCGGGACCGGTCCACCGTCCGACCAGTGCCGCGATCGGGAAGAAGAGGAGCAGCAGCGCCGCCTGCAGCGGGAAGCTGTGCGCCGTGCGCTGGCCGATCCCCTCGGGCGCAAGGTACGCGAGCACGAGGATGGCGAGCCCGGCGAGCGCGCGCTTCGGCAGGTGCGTGATGGTGCCGCTCATCGTGCCACCGGCGCGGGCGCCGTGGCCGCCTCGAACGCGGCGCGCCAGCGCGGGCCCCAGCACCCGGCGTCGAGCCCCGACACGCTCGCCGCCACGGCGAGCCCCTCGGTGCCGTCGAGCGACAGCACGACCGCGCCCAGGTCGGCCTGCGCGAGCGCCGGCAGCTTCGGCACGACGAGCGCAGGGAGCGTCTGGAAGGCGCCGAGCGTCGCGGCGCCGGCGTGCAGCCACGCGAGCGGCTCCGCCGGGAGTGCCGTCGCGAGCCGCCGGAACGCCGCCTCCGCGGCCGCGACGGCGTCCGGCCCCCACTGCGCGTGGCGCGTGCGCGAGGCATCGGCAGCCGCGTCGAGGGCGGCGGCGCGGAGCGACGCCGTCACGGTCGCGTCGAGCCGCCGCGACATCGTGATCCCCGGCCCGCACAGGGCACCGAGCGACGGCAGGAACGACGCACCGGGGGCCCTGCCCCCCGCGATCTCCGCGATGAGCGGCGCGGACTCAGGCACCGAACTGCCGGAGGTGGTGGTCCACGTGCAGCCAGCCCCAGCGGGTCCAGTCGTCGGCGGACATCGCACCGAAGATGGGATGCGGCGCGCACGTGCCGGCCCGCGCGGCAAACGTGGCCAGGTGCCGGTCGAGCTCGGCGCGGTCGTCCTCGAAGGCGCCCGGGCGGCTCCCGCCCCGGTGCGGGTCCACGCCGGGGCTCGTGGGGAGCCCCCGTGGCCACGGGAACGGGACGTGGAGCGCGAACCAGCGCATGAACCGGCGCGGGCGCACGGGCGCCCGGAGTCCGGTCTCCCGCTGGCCGAGCACGGCGTCGAACGAGTCGACGAGGTGCCGCAGCATCTCCCCCGTGCTCATCGTGCCCCAGCGGCGCGGGGCGTCGGGGCGGAGCGCGGCGAGGCGCGCGCGGAGCCGGGAGGTGTCGTCCGGATCGGCGAGGGTGGGCATGGGAAGGTCGTCGAGGGTGGGCGGCGCTCAGTCGCCGCGCGGGAAGCGGCGGAGCGCCGGGTTGTCCAGGGTCTCGGTGCCGTCGGGGCGTCGGTGGACCGCATCCACCAGCGCGGCCGCGACCTGCGTCGCGTGCACGGCGCGCCAGCGTTCCGGCGCGATCGCCGCGACCACGCCGAAGAGCACCTCGGCGGGCCGCGTCTCGGTGCGCTGCCCCAGCAGGAGCGATGGCCGCACGATCGTGATCGCCGCCGGGCCCTCGGCCGCGACGTCGCGCTCCGCCTCGCCCTTCACCCGGTTGTAGAAGACACGCGATCCCGCGTCGGCGCCGAGGGCGCTCACGAGCAGGTAGTGGCGCACGCCGCCGGCCCTCGCCGCGCGCGCGAGTGCCACCGGGTGATCGTGATCCACGCGCGCGAACGCCTCCCGCGAGCGGGCCTGCCGCATCGTCGTGCCGAGGGCGCAGATGACCGCGTCCGCACCGGCGACCGCCGCTCCGGGGAGCTCGGCGTAGTCCACGCGGCGCACCTCGAGGCGCGCATCGCGCGGCGCGCCCGGCCACTCCCGGCGCACGAGCGCCGTCACCCGCGCCACCCACGGCGCGGCCAGCAGCTGCCGCACGCACGCCGAGCCGACGAGCCCCGTGGCCCCGGCGACGACGACCTGCATGCCCGAGCCGTCAGCCGGCACGGCGGCGGTCGATCGCGCGGCGCAAGAGCGCGAGCTGGCCGGTGTGGTAGGCATCGTGCTGCGCGAGGCCGACCATCATCCCCGCACGCGTGACGCCGGTGCCCAGCGCCGGCTCGCGCGTGGTGCCGACCGGCGCGTCGACTTCGCCGGGCTCCAGCGCCGCGAAGGCCGCCGCCGCCTCGGCGTGCGCCGCGGCGAGCGCCTCGCATGCCGCTGCCCAGCGTTCCTCGGTCGGTGCCCCGACCGGCGGCCAGTCGCCTTCCGCCGGTTCTCGGGGCTCGGCGCCGCGCAGGCGGCGCGTGACCTCGCGCGTCCACGCGGTCATGTGGAGCACCAGCGCCCACATGGACGGTGACTCGGCGATCGGCGTGGAGGCCGCCTCCGCCGCCGAGACGCCCTCGATGAAGCGGGCGCGCCGGGTGCCGTACCAGGGATCACCCGCGTGCGCGCGCTCGAACTGCTCCCGGATCGCCTGCGCTGCGCTCATCCGTTCACCTCGCCTCCGGCCGGGGGTCGGGTCATCGTGTCCATCGTCGGTCAGGATGTCCCACCATGAAACAGCACGCACGGTGCCCCGTACGGCAAGTCATCGTCGCCGTCGTGACCGTACCCCTGACGCCCGAGCCCATGCGCCCCTCGCCGCTCCGCCACCGCCTCGCGACGCTCCACCGCTGGACCGCGCTCCTCCTGACGCCCGTCTTCGCCGCCGTGCTGCTGAGCGGTGCGGTGCTCGCCCTCGAGCCGATGCTCGCGGGACGCGACCGCGCAGCTCCGCCCGCGCACCCGCTGGACGTGAACCGGCTGCTCGCCGTGCTCGACAGCGTGGACCCGGGACACGCGGCGCCGTTCGTGGCCATCGGTCCCGAGCGGACGACGATCATGGTGGCTCGCAGCCGGCGCGAAGGGGGCTGGTTCGACCTTGCGACCGGCCGGCCCGCGGCGCCGCCACCGGACGTCGAGCGCGCGGACGTCTTCAGCGTGGCCCGGCGCGTCCATGAGCGCCTGTGGTTCGGCCTCGAGGGACTCGTCGGCCTCGCGACGGTGGCGATGGTGCTCCTCGTGCTCGCCGGGCCCTTCCTCGCGCGTCCCGGCAGCGGCGGCCGCACGCCGCTCGGCTGGCACATCAAGGCGGGCTGGGTGCTCTGGCCGCTCTTCCTGCTGCTGCCGCTCTCGGTGGGCCTGATGAAGATGCACCCGCGCCTCGTGAGCGACCGGACCCCGCCGCCGGCCTCGCCGCGCGACGGGATCGCCGCCGCGAGCCGGCAGCTCGACCTGGGGACGCTGGCGGCGGCGCAGGGGCTGCCGGGGGGCGTCACCTTCCTCGTGCTGGCCGGTGAGCACGGCGTCCGTCGCTACGTGGTGCGGAACGGCACCGTCACGTCGGCGGACTCGCGCGTGGCGACCTTCGGCCGGCTCGTGCACGAGGGCACCTGGGCGGGCCCGCTCTCCGGCGCCATCAACCTCGTCGGCGCGCTGGGCCTGCTCGCGATGATGCTCTCGGGCATCACGTCCTGGCGGCGCCGCGCGGCCTAGGGCGCGCCGAAGGCGAACCGCCCCTCCGCCACCGCGTGCACGGCGCCGCGCACCCGCACGGCGCCGCCCGCGTCCACCCGGACGAGGAGCCGGCTCGGCCGCCCGGCGAAGCGGCCCTGCGCGAGCGCGATCGCATCGCCCGCCGAGGCGCGGCCGTGCCGGACGAGGTAGGCGCCGACCGGCCCCGCCGCGCTGCCCGTCGCGACGTCCTCGACGAGGCCGGCGTTGTCCCAGGTCCGCCCCTCGCGCGCCGTCGCGTCGAGCAGGAACGCGAACTTCGCCCCGACGCGCGCGAGTGTCGCCTCGAGGCCCGGCGTGCGGCCGCCGCTCCGCGCGAGCACGCCCGGCGCGACCGGCACGACGAGGTAGGGGAGCCCGGTGGAGACGACCTCGACCGGCAGCGTGCCGTCGAGGTCGGCCGGCGCGAGGCCCAGGGCCGCGAGCGCGCCGCCCGCAGCTTCCGGCGACACCGGCGGCCCCCACGACGCGATCCCCTGCTCCATCTCCGCCTCGATCCCCGTGCCCGCTCGCTCCGTCGTGACGCGGACCGCGCGCGCGCCGAGCCGGAGGGTCCACTCGGCGCTGGCCGCCGCCGGCCGGCGGACGCGGTGCAGCACGGCGGCGGCGCCCAGCACGGGATGGCCGGCGAACGGCAGTTCCTCCTCGCAGGTGAAGATCCGCGCCGACGCGCCGTCGTCGCCGACCTCGGCGAGGAAGATGCTCTCGAACTGCCGCATCTCCTGCGTCACGCGCTGCATCAGCGCGGCGTCCCAGCCGTCCGCGTCGAGCACCACCACGAGCCCGTTGCCCGTGAGCGGCGCCTCGGCGAAGACGTCCACGTGGTGGAAGGGCGCCGAGACCACCGTCACGGCAGCGTGATGGCGTGCCCGGGCTCGGGCCAGCGGAGGCGATCCGACAGCCCGGCCCGGTGGAACGCGTGCTCCACCTCGCCGCGCCCCTCGGAGAAATGGGCCCAGCCCTCGAAGTGGAGCGGGACGATCGTCGCTGCGGGCATCGCGCGCGCGACCTGGACCGCCTCGTCCGCCGTGAACGTGAGCGGGAAGTCGCCGACCGCCTGCACGCGCGCCGCCCCGACGTTGAGCAGCGCGACCCGTACGGGGAACCGCGCAGCGACCTCCTCGACGCCCTCGTACCAGACGGTGTCGCCCGAGAACCAGCACACGTCGCCGGGCGCGTCCGCGAAGCGCAGCGCGAAACCGACCACGGGGCCGCGATCGGCATGCGCGGGCCCGTGACGCGCCGGCGTCGCGGTCGCGATGAGCGGGGCGCCGCCGGGCGACGGCAGCTCGACCTCGTCCCACGGCGCGAGCCCGGTCGCGACCCCGCCGAGGCGCTCCGCACCGGCACGCGTCGTGAGCACGCACCCCGCGCCCGCGAGCATCGCGCGCCCGGCGGCGTCGAGGTTGTCGAAGTGGTGGTCGTGGCTCAGGAGCACCGCGTCCACGCGCCCGAGCGATGCCCGGTCGAGCGCGGGGGCCTGCGTCTTCCGGAGCGTGTAGGCCGGCGTCTCGAACGCCGCGCCGGCGGGATCGAAGGTCGGGTCGGTGAGCAGGCGGAGTCCGCGCCACTCGAGGAGCGCGGTCGGCCCGCCGACGTACGTGAGGTGCGGGGCGTGGCCGGTCATGCGTCGCCGTCGCCCGCGGACCGTCGCCACGTCCGGTCCACCCACGCGGCCCACGGGATCGTGATCGCGCCGAACAGCGCGAACCCGGCGAGCGCGTTCACGCTCGGCGGGGGCGGGCCGAACGGGCCCGTGGCCCAGAGCCCCGTCGTCACGAGCACGAACGACCAGAGGGCCACGTGCGCGACGAGCCCGCTCGCACGCCGTTCGCGCAGGTAGAGGAGCAGCGCCGCCACCCACATCGCCCCTTCCACCAGGTACGTCGCCGGGATCGAGTTCCAGAGCCCGAGGCCGAGCCGTGGCGAGGGGCCGGGCCAGAGCGGAAGATCGGGCGCGTGCGTGACCCAGTCGAGCACCCAGTGGCTCACGACGAGGAGCGCGACGAGCCGCCGTCCCGCGGCGTCCACCCCGCGCCACCCCGCGACGGCCGCGAGCGCGGCGCCCCACGCGACGTCCATCACGAGGCTGTGCGACCACGGATAGTGGTCGAAGACGAGCGGGTTGAAGGCGGTGGCGCCCGGGGTGATGCTCACCCGCTCGACGCCGAGGAGGAGGAGCACCGGCCAGAGGAGGTCGGGGGTGGAGGCCGCGGCGACGAACCAGCCGAGCGGCGTCGAGGGGCTGAGGCGCTTGCCGGCGAACGCGACGGCGAGGTGACCGACGAACATCCGGTAGATCGCTCCGAGGGGGTCAGCGGGCCGCGGGAGCGACCCATGTGGTGGTGATGGCGAGCAGGTCCACGGGCAGCCGGAGCTTCCAGGACTCCGGCGCATGGACCGCGCCCGGGACCTCGGTGTAGGTGACGGCGTAACCGCGACCCACCAGGGCGTCACGGAACCGCCGATTGGCCTCGATGAAGACGGGCCCCGCGCCACCGAGCACCGCGTGCGTCTCGGGCGCGCCGACGTCGAGCACGAAGCGGACGTCCGCGCGCGGGGCCGCGGCTACCTGCGCGGTGAGCCACTCGTACGGGGGGCCGTTCGAGCCCTCCGCGCCCCGCCAGAAGGCGCCGCTCTGGGCGAGGACGTTAGCGAACGTGCCCGGGTGGCGCCACGCCGCGAACGCCGCCCCGAGCCCGCCGGCGCTCGACCCGGTGATGATGACCCGGTGCGGATCGGCGGTGACGTGCCACCCCGCCCGGACCCACGGCACGAGCTCCTCGGCGAGGAACCGCGCGAAGCGCGCGTTGTTGCCGAGCTCGGCGGTACGCGCGGCGCCGGAGGAGTCGTCCACCAGCACCGCGACGAACGGGGGCGCCTTCCCGGCCGCGAGGAGCGTGTCGAGCATCAGCGGGAGCGGGACGTCCGACAGGTAGTCCTGGCCGTCGAACGCGACGAGGAGCGGGTACGGGGCGCGCGCGGCGGGATCGTAGCCGGGCGGGACGTAGACCCACACCCGGCGCGTCACGCCGAGGAGCGCGCTCGGCACGGAGTGGAGGGTGACCCGGCCGGCGGGCACGGAAGGACGCGGATCGACGGCGCGCGCGGCCGGCGCGCCCGACGGCGGGGCGCCCTGCGCGGCGAGGGGGGCCGCCGCGGCGAGGAGGCCGGCGAGATACCAGCGCGCCGTCATCGCCTCACCCCTTCACGTAGGAGAGCTTCTCCGCCACGCGCCCCTCCCGCACCCGGAACAGGTCCACGCCGCGCACGTGGCCCGGCGTCCCGTCGCGCATCCACCGATAGACCCACCGCACCACCGCGCGGTCGCCGGCGGCGAAGGACTCCTCGGTCTCGAAGCGTGCGGCGGGCGAGCGGGCGAAGAACCGCTCCCAGAACGCCCGCACCGCGGCAGCGCCCTCGATGCGCTCCCCGTCGGGGGCGGGGCGGGTACTGTCGAAGACGCAGTCCTCGGTCATGCACGCCATCACGGCGTCCACGTCGTGGCGGTTGAACGCCTCGTTGAAGCGCTCAACGACGGCGAGGGTCTCGGCATCGGGTGACGGCATCGGGCATCCTCCTCGGCAGGCGGACGGGGCGCCCACGCCGCGGGATCGGGCCGCGGCGCGCGCGTCATGGGACCGTGGGCTCGAGCACGTAGAGCGCCACGTCGTGATCCTCCCCCGGGAGCCGGTGCATCCGTTCGTAGCGGAAGCCGGCCCCCTCGAGCACCCGCACCGACGCGGCGTTTCCCGGCGACACGATGGCCACGAGGCGCGGGAGGCCCACGACGCGGAACGCGTGGTCGCACACCGCGCGCGCCGCCTCCGCGGCATAGCCGCGGCCGCGCCCCGCGGGCAGGAAGGCGTAGCCGAGGTCCACATCGTCGAGGCCGTCCCGCTTCACGAGCCCGCACATCCCGATCGCGACGCCGTCCTCCTTCCGCGTCACCGCCCAGAGCCCGAACCCATGGCGCGCGTAGCTCCCGGCGGGGCCGCGGGCGAGGTAGGCTGGCACGTCGGCCTCGGTGCGGACGCCGCGGTCGCCGATGTGGCGGACGAAGTCGGGGTCGGTGAGGAGCGCCACGATGAACGGCGCGTCCGCCTCGTCGAGCTCGCGCAGGACGAGCCGTTCCGTCCTGAGGACCACGCGGCCGCTCACGGCACCGCCACGGCTTCCAGGAACAGGACCGCCTCCCGCTCGGCGTCGGCACGGCGGGTGACGGGCGGCCCCGCGTCGCGGAGGTCGCGGTAGAGCGCCACCGCGTGCCGGAGTGCGCCAGCGACCGCCGTGCGCTCATAGGCCGCCACGGTGCCCGCGAGCCGGGCCGCGTCGTCGGGCGCGGCGCGCTCCACGCGGCGCACGCCGTTGGGCTGCGCCCCGGCCCGCTCGAGCGCGAGCGGGCCGAGGACGGCGCCGCGCAGGAAGGCGAGGAAGTCCATCGCCTCGAAGAGCTCGCCCCGGCCCAGCTTCGTGGCGGCGTAGTGGACCCAGACCCAGAAGCGGTCCTCGATCCACTGCCGGTCGGGCGCCGGGTAGCGCGCCTCGGTCGCGGCGAGGTGCGCGGCGACGGCCCCGTCCCGCTCCCAGAGCACCACGACCTCGTCCACGCGGCGGCGCACCTGGTCGGCCGTCACGAACTTGAGGTCCACGTGCACGAGCGGGGGGCCGTAGAGGCAGACGAGGAGCCGTGGCTCGCCCACGTGCTCCCCCGTGAACGCCGAGAGGAGGGGACCGCACTCGGCGGCGATCGCCTGCCGTGCCTCGAGGATCGCGGGCCACGCTTCATCACGCGCCACGACGACGAGGTCGAGGTCGGACCAAGCGTCCATGCTGCGGCTCCCGTACGAGCCGGCCGCGAGCAGGGCGACGAGCCGGTCGTCGGCGCGCGTGCGCGCGACGATGCGGTCGAGCAGCGCCTGGTGCGCGGCGGGCACCTGCGGGGTAGATGTCATCGGGTCGGACGGTCCCGGGGCATGGTCCAGCAATCTGGCCGTTCCGGGCCCGGCTGACGAGGCATGCCGGGGCACCCGGACCGGATTGAACCCGAACGGCCCCTCCGCCCGTACGGGTGGGGCATCGCGACGAGGGGTGCCCGGAGGTTGCGCCGGCTGGCGCGGCCGGCCATTCTCGGGGGCTGGTGCCCCGGCGGGCGGCCGGGGCCGCCTGCCAACCTCCCGCAGGCCACCGACCGTCTCATTCCCCGGACATGGCGCTGCCAATCTGGCCATCTGCCGGCCCAGGAGATCACCGCGCATGACAGGTTGTCCCAGGTCACGACTCGTGTCCGCGCTCGCGGCCGCCCTCGTGCTCGGCGCCTGCGCCCACCGGGGCGGCGCCGCCCCCGCCCCCGCGCCGTCCCGTTCGCCGGCCGAGCTCGCGGAGCTGGAGCGGATCGCCCGCGCCCGCGAGGACAGCGCCCGGCACCGCTACGTGCAGGCCGACGTGGATTTCATGTCGGGGATGATCATGCACCACGCGCAGGCGATCACGATGTCCCGCCTCGCGCCGACCCACGGGGCGAGCCCCTCGGTCCGCACCCTGGCCGCCCGGATCATCAACGCCCAGCAGGACGAGATCGTAACCATGCAGGGCTGGCTCCGGGACCGCGGCCTCGCGGTCCCGGAGGTGCACGACATGGGCGGCGAACTGATGGTGCACGGCGCCGGGCACGAGGGGATGGGCCTCATGCCCGGCATGCTCACGCCGGCCCAGATGACGGCCCTCGGCGCCGCGCAGGGCGAGGCCTTCGACCGCCTCTTCCTGACCGGCATGATCCAGCACCACAACGGCGCCGTGCAGATGGTGAAGCAGCTCTTCGCCACCTACGGCGCCGGGCAGGACGAGCAGGTGTTCAAGTTCGCGTCCGACGTGAACGTCGACCAGACGACCGAGATCGCGCGCATGGAGAAGATGCTCGCCGCCCTCCCGGCGGCGACCGGTGCGCCGTGACCGTGCTTCCTTCGCAGCAGCGTTCGCTCCACCCGTCCCTCACCCAGGAACCGTCCATGGCATTCGAGTCCCCTGTCCGACCGTCCCTGCCGCGCCGCGGCCTCGCGCTGGCGGCCGTGCTCGCCGCCGCGTCCGGCTGCGCCGGCTCCACGTCGTCGGGCGGCGCCGCGCCGGCGCCGATGGCGAACCTGTCCACCACCGCCCCGTCGCCCGACCCGCGGGTCGGACTCCGGGCGGGGATGATGGACGCGCAGGAGGCGGTGTGGAACCTCCGCGTCCTCTCCAAGACGCCGCCGTCGAAGGACTTCCTCGGCGTCACGAACTCGGACCTCGCCTTCACCGGCAAGTACGTCATCCAGGGCAACTACAACGGGTACCAGGTCTGGGACGTGTCCGACCCGGCGCACCCGCGGCTCGCGCAGGGCTACCTCTGCCCCGCGTCGCAGAGCGACGTGTCGGTGTACAAGAACCTCCTCTTCGTCTCGGGCGAGGGCCTCAGCGGCCGCATCGACTGCGGGACGCAGGGCGTGAAGGAGCAGGTGAGCAAGGACCGCCTGCGCGGCCTCCGGATCTTCGACATCAGCGACATCGCGAACCCGAAGAACGTCGGCAACGTGCAGACCTGCCGCGGCTCGCACACGCACTCGCTGCTCGTGGACCCGAAGGACCCGGACAACGTGTACGTGTACATCTCGGGGTCGGCCGGCGTCCGTCCCGCCGACGAGCTGGCGGGCTGCTCGAGCGCGCCGCCGGGCGAGGACCCGAACTCGGCGCTCTTCCGCATCGAGGTCATCAAGGTGCCGCTCGCGCACCCGGAGCAGGCGGCGATCGTGAGCTCGCCGCGCATCTTCAACGACCTCGTCGCCCCGCCGCACCACGGCCAGGCGCCGGACGACATCGCGGAGATCGAGGCGGCGAAGAAGCGCGGCGCGTTCGTCGCGGAGTTCGAGGGGCAGTCGTTCGTCCTGCCCAGCGGCTTCGTCAAGCCGCTGCTCGACAGCATCGTCAAGCAGCGGGGCGGCACTGGCGACCCGACGGCCGCCGACAGCGCCGAGCTCCGCGCCGGCCTGCCGGCGCTGGTGGACCGGATGACCGGCCGCCGCCGCCAGCAGCAGGGCAACGGCCCGCGCCCGGGCCCGACGCAGTGCCACGACATCACCCTCTACCCCGCCATCGGCCGCGCCGGCGGCGCGTGCGAGGGCTACGGCCTGCTGCTCGACATCACCGACCCGGTGAACCCGAAGCGGCTCTCGGCCGTGAGCGACTCGAACTTCTCCTACTGGCACTCGGCGACGTTCAACAACGACGGCACCAAGATCCTCTTCTCCGACGAGTGGGGCGGCGGCGGGCAGCCGAAGTGCCGCGCCAGCGACCCGAAGGAGTGGGGCGCCGACGCGCTGTTCACGGTCACCGGCAACCAGATGCAGTTCCGCGGCTACTACAAGATGCCGGCGCCGCAGACGAAGTTCGAGAACTGCGTGGCGCACAACGGCTCGATGATCCCGATCCCGGGCCGCGACGTGATGGTGCAGTCCTGGTACCAGGGCGGCATCTCGGTCTTCGACTGGACCGACGCGGCGCACCCGAAGGAGATCGCCTTCTTCGACCGCGGGCCCTCCGACTCGACGCGCATGGGCCCCGGCGGCTCGTGGTCGGTGTACTGGTACAACGGGCTGATCGTGAGCTCGGAGATCGCGCGCGGCCTCGACATCTTCGAGCTCGCGCCGAGCGGCTTCATCTCGCAGAACGAGATCGACGCGGCGAAGACGGTGAAGTTCGACTACCTCAACGTCCAGGGCCAGCAGAAGTTCGTCTGGCCGCCGAGCTTCGCGCTCGCCCGGGCGTACGTGGACCAGCTCGAGCGCTCGAAGGGGCTGTCGGGCGGCCGGATCGCCGCGGTGCGGAAGGCGCTCGCCTCGGCCGAGCAGGCCTCGGGCGCGGCGCGCACCACCGCGCTCGGCGCCCTCGCGACGCAGCTCGACGGCGATGCCGCCGGCTCGGGCGATGCGGCGAAGGTGAAGCTCCTCGCCGGCGCGGTGCGCCAGCTGGCCGCGAAGGGCTGAACGGCCGGCACGCACGCGGGGGCCGGCACGTGGCCGGCCCCCGCGGCTGGGCTCGCACGGGAACGGGGGTCCGGTCGCCTAGGCGGCCGGGCCCCCGTTCGCGTCCCGCTCCTCGCCGAAGCCGATGCGCCGGTGCTTCACCTCGAGCCCGTCGGGCTCCGCGGCGAGGTCGTCGGACAGCAGCGTCGTGAGCTCCGCCAGCTCCACCGCCCCGTCGGCGGCGGCGCGGAGTGCCATCCGGGCGTAGGCCTGCTCGAAGAGCGAACGCGCGAAGCGGGCGTTGCCGAAGTCGGGGCGCGCCACCGCCTCGGCGAAGATGCGCTGGGCCTTCGCGAGCACCCCCTCGCCCAGCGCGAGGCCATTGGCCTGCGCGATGCCCTCGAAGATCCGCACCAGCTCCTCCGCCGAGTAGTCGGGGAAGGCGATGTAGGTCTTGAAGCGGCTGCGGAGCCCCGGGTTCGAGGTGATGAAGCTCGTCATCTCGGGGCCGTAGCCGGCCACGATCACGGCGAACTCCTTCCGGTGGTCCTCCATCCCCTTCACCAGCGTCGCGATCGCCTCGGCACCGAAATCGGACTCGTGGTGCGGGGTCAGCGCGTACGCCTCGTCCACGAAGAGGACGCCGGGCCGCGTGCGGTCGATCACCGCCTGCGTCTTCATCGCCGTCTGCCCGACGTACCCGGCCACGAGGTCGGCGCGGCTCGCCTCGGTGAAGTTGGAGCCGGGGAGCGCGCCGGTCGCGGCGTAGAGCCGCGCCACGAGCCGCGCCACCGTCGTCTTGCCGGTGCCGGGCGGGCCGGTGAACACGAGGTGGAGCCCCGGGTTCACCGCGGCGAGCCCCGCGCGCGTCCGCTCCTGGTTCGCCTGCACCACGGCGATCACGCTCCGGAGCTGCTGCTTGACCGAGGCGAGGCCGACCAGCGCATCCAGCTCCGCGAGCACGGTGGCCACGTCCTCGCGCGGGGGCTTCGCCGCCTCGGTGGCGACGGCGGGCTTCGGGTTCCCTGCCTGCTCCTCCGCCACCTGCGCCCCGGGAGCGTCCGGTGCGCCCCCGCTGCCCGCGTCGGCGAAGTGCTTCACCAGGACCGCGAGCGCGTCGGCCTCGGAGCCGATGCCGTCCAGCAGGGTCCGCGCGTCCCCGTCGCAAGCGGGGGGCTGGTGCGCGTCACCGCGCGGCTCGAGCGCCGCCCGCGCCCGCGGGAGCAGCGGCCCCACCTCGGGACGGTCCCGGAAGAGCCGGGCGATCGCGTAGCGCACGTGGCGCGGCCCGGCCGCCGCGTGCCCGTACGCCTTCGCCGCGGCGACCGCGGCGTCCTCGAGGTCGGCGCGGAGCATCGGGGGCTCAGGCGTCCACGAAGCGCTTGCCGCCGAACTGCTTCTGCAGCTCGTCGTCCCAGGCGTCGGCGCCGCCGATGACCGACCACATCGCCGCCTCGAGCTCCCGCTCGTCGATGTAGTCGCCGAGGAGGGTGTGGGACATGAGGAGGTACACCGTCCCCGGCACCTTGTCGTCGTGCACCTCGACGTGCCCGAACCAGCGGCTCCCGCCCTTCCGCGCCACCCACTCGTAGAGCGCCGGCGTCGGCGTCACCTCGCTGAGGATGAGGGAGGTCACGAGGACCAGCGTCTGCGGCTCCCCCTCGCGGTCCTTCCCCCAGTCCACCACGCGGAGCTCCACCACCGTGCTCATGTCGGTGAACGACACGCGGAAGGTGTCCTTCGCCAGGGAAATGCGCAGGTTCATCGGCCCGGTGAGGAGCCGCTGCACCTTCATCATCGTCTGCTCGACGGTTGCCATGCCATGCTCCTCGCGGGACGGGGTGCGCAGGGGGAACCGGACGGTCCCCCGGTGATAGTGCTCGCAGGCGCACGAATGCGCCAGAGTCGTGCCGGCCGGCTCAGGGCGCGGGCGCTCCAAGCGCCTCGAGGAGGACCGCGCGCACCGCCGGCGCGTTCATCATGAACGTGTGGCGCACCGGCAGGAGCAGCGTCGCCGCGCCGGCCAGCACGGTCTCCTCCACCGCGACGACCCCGTCGTTCTGGTCCTCGCCGAACGGGCTCCACCGGCCGACCGGACCGGCAGTGCCGACGACGAGCGTCACCGGCACGGCGGCCGGCGGCAGCGCGTCGAAGAAGGCGGGATCGGCGAGACGCTGGCCGCAGTCGCCGTTGACGAGCCGGTAGGGCCACGTGCGCGCGAGGCGGCGCGCGAGCCGTGGTGACCGGTTCGGCGTGCCGAGCATGACGAGGTGGTGCGGGCGCGGGAGCGCGGACGGCCAGCCGGCGAGCGCGGCGCGGGTGAGGAGGCCGCCGAGGGAGTGGCCGACCACGGCGTACGGTGCGCCCGCTGCCGCGAGCGCCTCCAGCCGCCGCCGGAGCCGCGCGCGGATCGCGTCGAACGGCTCGAGCGCCGCCACGTAGCCGAGCCACGCCGGCCGCCAGCCTGCCCGGCGCAGCGCCAGGCCGAGCCGCAGGAGGCTCGCGGGGGTGCGCGCCATCCCGTGGACGAGCAGCACGGTCGGCACTGCGCGTCCGTTCATGAACCCGTCGCGCGGCGCTCGATCAGGTCCCACCGGTTGCCGTAGTGGTCCTCGAACTGGGCCACGGTGCCGTACGCCTCGTGGCGGGGCGCCTCGAGGAAGCGCACGCCTCGCGCGAGGTACGCCGCGTGGTCGCGCGCGAAGTCGTCCGTCTCCAGGAAGAAGCCGACGCGATCGCCGGCCTGGCTCCCGATGCGCGCGCGCTGCACCTCGGTCGCCGCGCGCGCCAGGACGAACCCGCTGCCGCGCCCGCCCGGCCGCACGACGACCCAGCGCTTGCCGGGCGCCATCGGCCGGTCTTCCGCGAGGGTGAAGCCGAGCGTGCCGGTGAAGTACGCGATCGCCTCGTCGTACTCGGGGACGACCAGCGTGACGAGGTCGAGCCGCCGCTCGGCCTGGGCGGCGGCCGCGCGTCCCTGCACCCGGCAGGGATTCCCGTACGCGATCGCCCCCGCCGGCACGTCCGTCGTGACGACGCTCCCCGCGCCGACGACCGCGCCCGCGCCGATCGTGACGCCCGGCAGCACGATTGCCCCGCCGCCGATCCACGCGCCGTCGCCGATCGTGATCGGTGCCGCGTGCGTGACGTACGGCGCCGTCCCGGCGGGCGCGGCAGCACCCCGCAGGCGCTCGTGCGCGGCGAGGGGGTGGCTCGCGGTGAGGAGCTGGACCGCGGGACCGATGAGCACGTCGGCCCCGATGGTGATCCGCGCCGAGTCGAGGAAGACGGCGTTCACGTTGACGAAGGTGCGGGCACCGATCGTGACGTGGGCGCCGTAGTCGCAGAGGAAGGGCGGCTCGATCCAGACGCCGTCGCCCACCGCGCCGAGCAGCTCGGCGAGGAGCGCGGGGCGGTCGAGCGCCTCGGGGGCGAGGTCGGCGTTGTAGCGCGTGAGGAGCCGGCGCGCACGGGCCGCCAGCGCAAGCAGTTCCGGGTCGCGGCTGTCGTAGGGCGCGCCGGCGAGCATGCGGTCCCGTGCGGTGGTCATGCCGCCTCCGGCCGGCGAGCGCGGCGGCGCATCACCACGGGTCGAAGCAGTCGTAGTTCCGGATGGCCCGGATGCGGCCGTCCTCGAGCTCGAAGAACTGGGCGAAGCGCGCCCGCAGCGTCATGCCCGCGCGGAAGGGGCCGAGGTCCCGCCCGACCGTCCCGGTCCACACCGACTCGACCGCCACCACGTCGCCCGCTGCGTGGACGCCGAGCACCTCGAAGTGCTGCGCGGCGAGGAGCGCGGCACCTCGCGCGGCCGCCTCCTCGAGGGCCGCGAGGTCGCGCCGGGCGCCGTCGGGCAGGAGCCGGTTCGGGAACTCCTCCTGCACCACGTCGGCCCGGCAGCATTCGCGGAGCGCGCCGAGGGCGTCCCCGGCGTTCATGAGCGCGAAGTAGCGCTCGACCGTGGCACGGTTCCGCGCCTCGGGGGTCGTCGGGTTCATCACGCCTCCGCGCCGGTGACCACGTGCCCCGCCCCCGCAAGCGCCGTCCGCGCCGAGGCGAGGTCGGCGTCCTTCACGAGCACGTAGTCGGTGTCGAAGGTGGAGACGGCGAAGATCCCGAGGCCGGCATCCGCGAGCGGCTCGAGCAGCGAGGCCAGGATGCCCACGAGGTGGAACGGGAGCGGTCCGCGCACGCGGAACGCGCGCCACCCGCGCTCGGCGCGCACGTCGTCGGGCACCAGCGCCTCGTCGAGGGTGAGGGAGAGCTCGTCCGGCGTGCGGCTCACGGTCAGGAAGCGGGACGGCGCCGCGGCCCACGACGGCACGGGGGCGTCCGCGGGAAGGCGGCACACGGCGAGGCGCCCGTCGAGGAGCTCGAGCGGGAGCGCGGGGCGTGCGCGGTCAGCCATCGATGGCGTACTCGCTCTGCACGAGCCCGCTGGGGAAGGCGCGCGTGGCGACGTGGCGGAGGCGGATGTCGGCCTCGAGCGGGCCGAAGAGCGGGATCCCGCTCCCGATGAGCACCGGGATGCGCGTGAGGACCAGGCGCTGGATGCGCCCCGCGCGCAGGAACTCCTGGATCACCACGCCGCCGTCCACGTAGGCGTGCGTGACGCCGCGCGCCTCGAGCGCGGCCACGACTTCATCGGGCGTGCCCCAGAGCCGCTCCACCGTGGCGCCCTCGGGGGCCGGGGGCAACGCGCGGGTGCTGAGCACGTACACCGGCGTCCGGCCGTAGGGCCAGCCGCCGAAGCCGAGGACGGTGTCGTAGGTGTTGCGGCCCATCAGCAGCGCGTCCACGGTCGCCATGAAGGCGCCGTAGCCGTGGTCGTCGTCACTGCCCGTGGGGAGCCAGTCGAGGTCGCCGTTCGGGCGGGCGATGAACCCGTCGAGGCTGGTGCCGATGAAGACCGAGGCCCGCATGCCGCCCCCTTCCCGCGCGTGGAGCCGGGAAGATGATGGCATCGGGCCTCGGCGTCACCTCCCTAGTGCGCCAGCTTCCGCCGCTTCCGGACCTCCCGCACCACCACGCCCACCGCCGTGGCCGCCCCGACTACCAGTCCCGCCTTCGCCGCCTTGCGGCCCACCGCCACCGCGGCCTTCCCCTTCGCCTTGAGCGACCGGCGTCCCTCCGCGGCGAGCGCCGCAGTCTCCAGCTCACGGATCGCCTCGATCGCGGCGTCCCGCCCGTGCTCGACGAGCTTCCTGATGCGCGTGGCCATGGCACCCTCCTTCCGCCGGGCGGGTGTCGCGCAGCCTCCCGCCCATGGGGCAACTTGGGACGGGCGAGGTGAAGGGCCGGTGGGATCGGCATGAATCCGCGGCCGCGCGCGCGGGCGCCATCGGCGTCAGGCGCCGTCCGGCTTCCGGGGCTCGCGCGAGGGCGCAGCGAGGCGAACCAGGTGCCGAAGCCCGACGAAGGCGACGACCGCGACGACCGGCGCGCCGAGCCCGCTGATGCCCGGCGGTACGCCGTGCGCCGCGAGCAGGGTCTTGAGCGCCGCCCAGTGCCCCGGCGCGAGCAGATAGCCGGCGCCCACGAGGGCGCTCGGGACGACGACCTCGGCGTACGGCTGGAGCGCGGAGCGCACGCGGCGCGCGAGCCCCGTCCGCGGCCGGGGCGCCGGGAGGCGGTCGTTCACCGTCACCGCCCCTGGGCGTCCACGGCCGCTTCCATCCGCTGCACCCACCCCGGCGCGAGTCGCACGTAGCCGGCCCGGACCTGCTCGGGGCCCTGCAGGTAGAGGATGCCGCCGTCGCGCGCGGGACGGTTGGACCAGCCCTGCGTGTCGGAGAACCGCGGATCGCGCCCCCACGGGACCGGCGCGCCCATCGGCTCGCCGGTCGAGGCGTCGAGCCGGGCGAGGTACCACGACACCCCCGAGCGGTAGAGCAGCTCGGTCGGGGACAGCCAGAGCGGCTCGACGCCGCCCGCGGCCACCTGCCACTTCCGCGCGAGGCCGGGCCACGACGCGACGAGGATCCGGCTCCCCTCCGCCGTCTGCCACGCGAGGAAGCGCCCGCCGGGGGCGAGCGAGGGAAACCGCACATCGTGCAGCAGCGTGTCCACGCGGACCGGCTTCGCGGTCAGGTCGAGCACGATGGCCGACGTGGCACGGTCGTCGAGCCCGATCACGAGCCTGTCGCTCGCGAAGTCCATCGGCTGCGGGATCGAGAGCCCGGCCACCCCGGAGAGCACCGTGTCGGGCGCGAGCCCCGAACTGGGCCGGCCGATGAGCAGCGCGCCCCGGGTCGAGTCCCGCGTCGTCACCAGCAGCCGCTCGCCGTCCGCGCTCCAGAGCGGATGCCGGATGTACTCGGCCCGGAGCCAGGTCGCCCGCTGGCCGGTGCGGAAGTCGTGGATGCGGAGCTCCTGGCCGTCGGCCGTCTGCACCACGGCGGCGAGCCGGCGCCCGTCAGGGCTCAGGTCGAAGCGCTGGTAGGAGGCCGGCTCGACCGGGAGCGGCTGCGGCGTTCCCCCGGCGCGCAGGCGCACGAGGAGCCCGATCCCCGCATCGAGGCCCGGCACGTACACGAGCGTGCCGTCGCGCGTCAGGTCGAACTGCCCGTCGCCGATCGCCTCGCGCCGGACGCGCTCGCCCAGGGTCACGGGCCGGCCCACGACATGCCTCGCCGGATCGTAGCGGGCCGCGCGCAGGTCGCCCTCCACCGAGACGTAGACGAGGTAGCGGCCGTCCACGACGCGGAAGGCGGAGCCGACGAGCGGCACGCCCGGCGAGCCGTCGGTGCGCAGCGTGCGCACCACCACGCGCGTCCCCGAGTCCGGGGCCACGACGACCGCGTTCGGGCTCATCGTGCACATCAGCGCCCGCTCCCCGGGGATCCAGTGCCCGAAGATGCAGCGTTCGCCGACCGTGCGGCGGATCGTCCCCCCGTCGATGTCGAGCCAGGTGTGCCGGTAGCCGTCGAGGTCGGAGGCGACGAGGGTGGTCGGCGTGAGCCAGGAGAAGCCGGTCGTCGCGAACTGCTCCATCATGCGGCGCGGCTCGCCGCCGGCGACGGCGGTGACGAGGATGCTGCCGGGGTCGCGATAGACGACGTGGGCGCCGTCGGGGGCGAGCTCGGGCGCCGCGCCGCCGACCGTGCCGGGGAGCTCGCGCGCCGAGGCGTCGCGCAGGCTCCGCCACCAGAGCTCGGTCGAGTCCCCGCGTTGCGCGACGTAGACCACGAACGACCCGTCGGGCGCCACCGACAGGCTCCGTCCCGGCGAGCCGTAGCTCGACTGCGCCAGCGCCGCACCGATGGCCATCGGCGCGCTGTCAGGGAGCGCCATGTCGTAGACCGCGGGCGCGGACGTTCCCGGCCGCCGCGCGAGCGCCCACACCGCGAGGAGGCCGAAGCCGAGGGTCGCGGCGCCCAGGAGCGGCACCAGCGGGCCGCGCCGCGCCGCGCGCGCGGAGGCCGCGGGCAGGGCCACGGTCGGGGGCGAAGTGCTCGCGAGCGCCGCCGCGAACTCGGCCGCCGAGGCGAAGCGGTCGGCGGGGAGCTTCTCGATGGCACGGTGCACCGCGTGCACGACGGCCGGGGGCACCGTCTTCCGGAGCGTGGTGACGGGCTCGGGGCTCGCGGTGAGCACCTTGGCGACGATCGCCTGCGCGGTGGGGCCGGTGAACGGCGGCTCGCCCGTCAGGAGCTCGTACGTCATCGCGCCCAGCGCGTAGACGTCGCTCCGCGCGTCGAGGTCCCGCTCGCCCATCGCCTGCTCGGGCGACATGTAGTGCGGCGTGCCGAGGCTCATCCCCGTCTCGGTCATCCGGGCGCTGCCGGCGTTGCTCGCGGCGCGCGCGATGCCGAAGTCGGCGACCATGGCGCGCCCGTCGTGGAGCAGGATGTTCTCGGGCTTGATGTCGCGGTGGATCACCCCGTGCCGGTGCGCGTAGTCGAGCGCGCCGGCGACCTCGCTGGCGATGCGCACGGCGTCCGCGACGGGCAGCTGGCGCTCGCGGACGAGCCGGTCGCGGAGGGTCTCCCCCTCGACGAACGGCATCACGTAGTACAGGAAGCCGTCCGCGCTGCCGGAGTCGAAGAGCGGCAGGATGTGCGGGTGCTGCAGGTTGGCCGTCGTGCGGATCTCGGCGAGGAAGCGCTCGGCGCCGATCACCGCCGCGAGTTCCGACCGGAGCACCTTCACCGCGACGCGGCGGTCGTGGCGGAGGTCCTGGGCGAGGTGGACGGTGGCCATCCCCCCCTGGCCCAGCTCGCGCTCGAGACGGTACCGGTCCGCGAGCGCGGCGGCCAGGCGGTCGGGGCTGGTCATGCGGGGATGCGGGCCTCGGAGACGGGGACGGGGGGGTGGGGCGCCGCGCGGGCGTGCCCCGGTCTCCGTAACGTCGTCGGCGGGGGCGCGCAGGGCAAGCCGCCTCGCGCGCCCGCCGCGGACGGCGGACTCAGGGCACGAGCACCACTTTCCCGGTCGTACCGCGCCCCTCGAGGGCGCGGTGCGCCTCGGCGGCGCGCGCGAGCGGGAAGCGCTCGCCCACGGTCACGACGAGCTCCCCGCGCCCCGCGAGCGCGAACAGCTCGGCGAGCCCCTCGCGCAGCAGCGCCGGCGTGAGGAGCGGAGCCACCGCGAACCCGCTCACCGACTGGTTCCGGAAGATGAGCCCGAGCAGTTCCGGCACGCCGAGCGCGAAGCGCTGGATGTTGAGCGCGCCGTAGATGACGAGCCGGCCCTCCGGCGCGAGCGCCGCGAGCGCCTGCATCGTCACGTCGCCGCCCACCGACTCGTAGACGAGGTCCGGCCCGCGGCCGCCGGTGGCGGTCCGGAGTGCGTCGGTCCACCCGTCGGCGGTGTAGTCCACGCCGGCGTCCGCCCCCAGCGACCGTGCGAAGGCGAGCTTCCGCGCCGAGCTCGCGGCGGCGATCACCTGCGTCGCCCCCGCCCGCTTCGCGAGCTGCACCAGCAGCGAGCCCACCCCGCCCGCCGCGGCGCTCACGAGCACCGTCTTCCCCGCCGGCGGCGCGAAGCGGACCAGGTGCAGGGCCGTCAGCCCCTGCACCATCAGCGCCGTCGCCTCCTCGAAGCCGAGGCCGTCCGGCAGCGGCACCACGTAGTCGGCGTCCACCACGACCTGCTCGGCGTAGCCGCCGGCCGGCGCGGGGGTGGCGAAGAGCGCCGCGGCGGCGCGCATCCCGGGCTCGAGGTGCATCACGTCCTCGCCGACCGCCTCGATCACGCCGGTCACCTCGGTGCCGGGGACGAAGGGAAGCTCGGGGGTGACAGCGTAGCGGTCCTGGCGGAGGAGGGTGTCGGAGAGGTTCACGCCGGCGGCGTGGACGCGGAGGCGCACCTCGCGCGGGCCCGGCATCGGGGCGGGCGCCTCGACGAGCTCGAGGACCTCGGGGCCGCCGAAGCGGCGGAACTGCACGGCCTTCATGGATGGATCTCCCGGTCGGGGGCCGGCGGGCGGGCGCCGGATGCGCCGCCCCGCGGGGCCCATTCCATCCACGTCAATGCATCGCGCCCGGGCGAGGTTCCCCTGGTCGCGCGTCAGCAGCCCTGCGGGGCGAGCGGCGACGCGGCGAGGAGGGCGCGGAAGCGCCCGTCCCCCGCGAGTGGCGCGAAGGGCGGGTCGCAGCGGAGGTGGAGCTGGAAGTGCAGGTCGGCCGCGGGGGTGAACTCACGCAGCCGCTCGATGGCGTGATCGCGGTCGCCGAGCGCGACGTAGCCCTGCGCGAGCCACACGGCGGTGTGGAGCGGCATGGGCTGGTATGCGGTCGCGAGCGACTCGGCGCGCGCGAGCAGCGCCCGCGCCCTGGCCCGCCGCCCCGCGCGCGCGGCGGCGAGCGCCAACGCGGCGTCCGCGTTCACGAGCTCGACCCCGCTGGCGAGGCGGCGGTACGCCTCGAACGCCGAGGTGGTCCGCGGCAGGTCGCCCTGCTCGAGCAGGACGTAGCCCTGCGTTGTGCGTGCGAGCAGGTACGTGGGATCCACGGCCACGGCGCTGTCCGCCCACCGGCGGGCGTTCCCGAAGTCCTTGCGCCAGTAGTAGCCCAGGGCGAGGAAGGCGAGCCCCTGGGTGTACGCGGGCCCCGCAGCGACGGAGCGGTGCCACGCTGCGATCGCGCCCGGGGCGTCGCCCGACTCGAGGAGGCTCAGGGCGAGGAAGTGCCACGCCTCGACGGAGGTCGAGTCGAGGGCCACGGCGCGCCGCAGCGCCGAGATGGCGGGCCCGACGTCGGTCGGGTCCACCTTGCGGCTCACGACGCCGCGCGCGACCCACACGTCCGCCCGGCCCGGATCCGCCTCGAGGGCCCGATCGCCGCTCGCGAGGGCGAGGCGCAGCAGGCTGTCGCGCGCAACGCCGGGCACCTCGAAACCTCGTTCGAGGGCGCGCGCGTACGCCAGCGCGAGGCCCACCCACCCGTCCGCGTAGCCCGAGTCCCTCGCCACGGCGGCCGTGAAGTCGCCGATCGCGGCCGCGACACCCTCCGGGGTGCGCTTGGCGTACTCACGCATCCCGCGCTCCACCAGCGCCACCACCTCTGTGGGACGGTGCGGCGGTCCCGCGCGCCGGCGCACCGCGAGCGTGGCACCGACGACGGCGAGCAGCACGGCGACCGCGACCGCGAGACGGCGCAGGGGCGGCGACCGCCAGCGCACCGCGGGAACGGGCGCCGTCGACGCATCGCCCTTACCGGCCAGGGCCGCGACGAACGCGGGCAGGTCGGGAAAGCGGTCGGCCGGGATCCGCTCGAGGGCGCGCTGGAGGGCGGCCTCCACCGCGGCCGGGACGGCGGGGCGCACGGGCCGGATGGGGGCGGGCGGCGCGGTCATGCGGCGCGCGATGATCGCCTGGGCCGTCGGTCCCGTGTACGGCGGCTCGCCGGCCAGCATCTCGTAGAGTACGCACGCGAGGCCGTACTGGTCCGCGCGGGCGTCCACGGGGTCGCCGGCGGACTGCTCGGGGCTCATGTACGCGGGCGTGCCGATCGCGAAGCCGGTGCTGGTGAGCCGGTCCCCGCCGGTGTCGAGGAGCGCCTTCGCGATCCCGAAATCCGCGACGAACGCCTCGCCGCCGGCGAGGAGGATGTTCTCCGGCTTCACGTCCCGGTGGACGATACCCGCGCGGTGCGCGGCGTCGAGGGCCGCCGCGACGTCGCGCGCGATGCGGAGCGCCTCGTCCACCGGCAACTGGCGCTCACGGGTGAGCCGCGCCCGCAGCGGCTCGCCCGCGACGTACGACATCGCGTACCAGGGAAGCGTCGTACCGCCGGGGCCGGGCACGACACCGGAGTCGAAGACGGTGATGATGTGGGGATGCTGGAGGCGGGAGGTGAGGCGCACCTCCCGCAGGAAGCGCTCGGCACCGATGGCACCGGCGAGTTCGGGACGAAGCAGCTTGAGGGCCACGAGCCGTTCGTGCCGTAGGTCCCGGCCGAGCCAGACGGAGGCCATGCCTCCGCGGCCCAGCTCGCGCTCCACGGCGTACCGGCCGGCGAGGGCCGCCTCCAGCTGCTCGCGCATCGGGCTTCCCCCGGATCAGCCCGCGGGGTGAACCCCGAGGATACCGCCGACCGAGCCGCCGGTGCCAGTACCCCGCCGGGAGCCGGCGGGACGACGCGCCCCCGGCCTCAGCGCGCCGGGGAGGCCCGGCGGCGGGGGCCCGCGACCCGGTCCGGCGTCAGCGCCGGAATCCGACCGGCGCCTCCATGTACTGCGGCTTCGCCGCCGCGAGCTGCGCGCGGAGTGCGTCGCTGGGGCTGCCGTAGACCCAGAACGCCCTCGGCTCGAGCACGGCGAAGAACTGCGCGGCGAACTTCGCCTGAAAGGTGGCGAGGTGGGCCAGCACCGCCGCCGAGTCGGCGTAGCGCTCGTACAGATGGCAGCTCGTGCCGTCCGGGCTCGCGCTCCACTCGTAGTCCAGCGTGCCCGGCTCGTTCGCCCGGGCGTCGGCGACCAGCGCCGACCGGAGCGCGAGGAAGCCCGGCATCTGGCCCGGCCGGATCCCGAGTTCCGAGAAGAATGCGATCGCTGCGTCCATGCCGTGCCCCTCCGCTCGATGCGATGAAGGCGCGGGCCACCGGCCCGGCGCCGCGCTACAGCTGCCGGTGCCAGTACCCCACGTCGAGCCAGCGGCCGAACTTGAACCCCACCTCGGGGAAGCGCGCCACCTGGCGGAACCCGCAGCGCTCGTGCAGCGCCACGCTGGCGGGGTTCGGGAGGACGATGCCGCCGATCGCGACGTGGAGCCCGCGCGCCGAGAGCTCGGGGAGGAGCGCGCCGTAGAGCGCGGAGCCGATGCCCCGGCGGCCGAGCTCGTGATGGACATAGATCGACGTCTCGACGGAGAAGCGGTAGGCATGCCGCCCCTTCCAGGGGACGGCATAGGCATAGCCCGCGAGCGCGCCGTCCAGCTCGGCGACGAGCCACGGCAGCCCGTGCGCCGCCACGTCGTCGAGCCGGGCCGCCGTGGCCGGCACGGGGACCGCCTCCTCCTCGAAGGTGACGGCGGTGGCGGTGACGTAGTGATTGTAGAGCGCGGCGATCGCGGACGCGTCGTCGCGGGTGGCGGGACGGAGCTGGAGGGACATCGGGGACGGGGCTCAGTCCGCCTCGAGGATCAGCGACTCGGCGTCGTGCCACCCCTCGCCGTCCGCCTGCAGCAACCCCTCGCGATGCTCGAAGAGCCAGTGCCACGCGGGCTCGAGCGCCGCGAGGGAGCCGTCGGCCGAGGCGTCGGGGGAGAGGACCTGCACGGCGACGATCGCGCGCGCGGAGGCGAGGGTCTCGAGCACGTCGGCCTTGCCGCGGCCCTCGCCCGCGGAGGCGAACTCCGCGAGCTCCTCGATCTCCTCGGCGAAGAGGTCGTCGTCGGGCGTGGTGAGCTCGAACTCGGCGATCGGGGTGCCCCGGCGGAGGAGCACGCCGCCCTCCGGCTCGAAGCGCGCCTCGAGGGTGTCGTCGTCCACCTCGAGGGCGACGCCGACCGCGCGGAGGTCCACGGGGGCGGGGTCGGTCACCACGTACCGGAGGAAGTAGCCCATCCTCGGTCGCGCCCGGCGCGATCCCGCTAGCGCTCCACCGCCCCGCCCTGCTCCGCCCACGCCGCAAAGCCGCCCAGGTTCCGCACGTCGCGATAGCCCATGTCGAGGAGCGCCTTCCCCGCGAGCGCCGACCGGCCGCCCGACGCACAGTAGAGGATCACCGTCCGGTCCTTGCGGAACGCCGGGTCGTGGTACGCGGACGCCGGGTCGGCGCGGAACTCGAGCATCCCGCGCGTCACGTGGAGCGCGCCGGCGACCTTGCCGCTCGCCGCGACTTCCTGCGCCTCCCGCACGTCCACCACGAGGACGTCGCCCCCTTCGAGCAGCGCGCGCGCCTCGCCGGGCGTGATGCGGGGGACGACGGCGTTGGCGGCGGCGAGCAGGTCGGCGACGGACTCGGGCATGGAGCGCTCCGGCATGCAGGAAAGTTCGGAGGGGCCGGCCCGGTGGCGGGCACGGTGGGGATCGTCGGAGAAGCTAGCGGCGGCCCGGTCGCTGGCAAGGCCGCCGGGGGCCGCGCTCAGCGCGTGAACACCGTCCCGTGCGGGACCGCCGTGCCGGTGAACCCGTGCGGCCAGGTGCGGCCCGCGAGGCGCACGCCGGGCCGGTCGCTCCCGGCGTCGCGGAAGCGCGCGTCGAGCGTGAGCCGCCCCGTGGCGGGGTCGAGGTCCACGACGAAGAGCCGGTTGCCGCTCGCGGCGTCGCTCGTGCTGGTCACGAGGCGGCGCCCGGCGGGATCGAGCGCGAGCCAGTGCGGCCGCTCGTCGTCGCCCAGCGTGACGCGCGACACCTCCCGCGGGTGCGCGGGGTCGGACACGTCGAGCGCCACGAGCGCGTGCGCCGACGGCACCGCCTGCACCCACCACCGGCCCGCGAGCACGGGCACGCCGCACAGGCTCCCCTCGAAGGTCCAGACGAGGCTCGCCGCGGGCGCATCGGTCCCGGCGTCGCGCAGCAGGTAGAGCCCGCACGTGAACGTGTGGATGAGGACCGAGCGCCCGTCCGGCAGGGCGATCGGCTCGCCCGTCCAGCGGTTCTCGTCGCCGCGCGGCCCCGGCGGGAGCGCGACGCTCCGGAGCAGCGCCAGGTCCGACGCGCGCCAGAGCTGCACCCACTGCGAGGTCGCCGCCGTGTCCGCGTCGTCCATGTCGGTCGTGGTCGAGACGAGGCGGTCCACCGCGGGCAGCGCCACCACGCTGTACGGGTAGATGCGGCGGTCGGGGATCGCCGCGTCCGCGGCACTCGCGCTCCGGACGACGGCCCCGGTCTCCGCCATCTCGACGAGCCCGCCGGTGGCGTGCTCGACCGCCGGCATGCCCCCGGCGGCGCCCCCGTGCGCATGCGTCATCGGCATCGGCATCGCGGCGCCCGCGCCGGCACGGTACTGGAACGTGGCGAGGACGTGGCCGTTCGCGAGCCGGAGGAAGCTGTGCGGGTGGCTGAACCCCGCGAGGTCACCGAAGCTCGCAAGGATGCGCGGCGCGCGCGGCGTGGAGAGGTCGAAGAGCCAGGTGCGACCCGCGTGGAAGCCGTTGGCGAGGAGGTGCCCGTTCGCGGGCAGCACCGGCTCGGTGTGGTGCGGGTGCGTCCCCGCCTCGCCGGTCGGGAGCGAGGCCACGATCGCGCCGTAACGGGGCGACGCGGGGTCGGCGTCGAGCACGCCGAGGAAGTCGCTCGCCGTCCCGGCGGAATCGCCGGCCCAGACGGCGAGGAACGGCCCCGACGGGGCGGGACGGCACGCGGCCGCCGCCAGGACGCCGAGCACGATGCAGTGCCGGGCGCGGCGCATGGTGATCCCCGTCGTGGAGCGTGGACGGGTCAGGCGCGCAGGATCCGGAGGAACGCGATCCACGGCCCGACCGCTTCGGTGTACCGCTTCGCCATGACGCGCGCCACCTGCGAGAGGTGGTCGAGGTCGTGCACGACCCACGTGGCGAGGAGCTGCGCGAGCGTGACGGGCCCGAAGTCCGGGTGCTCCCCCGTGCGCGCGAGCTCGGCGGGGCCCGCGCGGAACGCGCGCAGCTCGGCGAGGTTGGCGGCCCGCAGGTCGGCGAAGCGGTCGAGCAGCGCCTCGATCGGGAGCGAGCGGTTCGCCTCGAGGTTGCGGGTGCGGTCGAAGGGCCGGAACCGGCGCTCCTCGCCCTGCGCGAGGACCTGCCGCACGCGCACCATCCAGTCCGTCTCCTCGCCGTTCACGAGGTGCCCGACGACGTCGAACGGGCTCCACGTCCCCGGCCCCTCGTCCGGCGTGGTCCACGCGGGCGGCAGGCCGGCGAGCATCGCCCGCAGGGTGCCCGGCGTGCGCGCGAGGACGAGCATCGCCTCGTCGAGGTCGAACCGCGGTGCGGGACGCTCCGTGGATTCCGCGCTCATGGCCCGATGAGTCCCGCGGAGGTACCCGACGGATCGGTGAAGTAGCCGAAGGTGCCGAGGCCGGGCATCGCCATCGCGTCGCTCATCCGCTTCCCGCCGGCGCCCTCGATGGCGACGAGCGTCGCCGCGACGTCGGTGACGTAGACGTACATCATGCCCCGCGTCGCGGGCGTGTGGCCCTGGAAGACGCCGCCGATCCCGGCGCCGGGATCGAACGCCACGTAGCCGGGCATCGTCTCCTTCGTGCCCCAGCCGAAGAGCGCCCCGAAGAACCCGGCGGCCGCGGACAGGTCCGCGGCGAACATCTCGAGGCTGCAGACGGTGTGCGCGGGCGGACGCGGATTGGCCCCGAGCGGCATCGGGACGCGCGGCATGGCGAGCGCGGTGCGGCCGTCGAGGACGCCGTAGAGCGTCCCGGACGGGTCGCGGAAGCGCGCCATCGTCCCGGCCATCGGGATCGTCCACGGCGCGCGCTCGACGCTGCCGCCCGCCGCCACGACACGATCGAGCGCGGCGGGCACGTCGGGGACGCCGATGTACGGCACGGTGCCGGGAAAGCCCTCCGGGACGCCCGAGCGGAGCGTCACGCCGGGGCCCGAGGCGGGCATGGCGGCGACCATCTCGCGCCCGATGGCGTGCATCGGCCAGCCGAAGAGCCGCGCGTAGAAGTCGCGCGACTCGGCGAGGCGGTTCGCGGAGAGGACGACGAGCGGGATAGGGTGTCTCCCGGTACCGGGCGGCACCTCGGGCAGCGTGCTCATCGGTGCATCTCCCGACCGACGTCCCCTGGTGGATGGCTCACGTCACGGCCGCCAGTGGACCGTGCGCAGGATGCCCGGCACGCGCGCGAACGAGTGCGGCGAGGAGCCGTCCGCCCCGGCCATCCAGACCTCCGGCGCCGACGGGGCGCCGCCCACGAAGGCGAGGGTCCGGCCGTCCGGTGACCAGGCGGGACTCCACGCCTGCATCGCCCCGGTCGCCACGGGCGTGGTGGCGCCGCCCGCGGCCGGCAGCAACGCCACGCGCGCGAGGCCGCCGTGCTGGTACGCGAGCGTCGCGCCGTCCGGCGACCAGCGCGGCGCACCCGCGTCGTCCTGTCCGAGCGGGTCGGCGGGATCGGCGAAGGTGAGCTGGGTGAGCTGGCCGTCCGCGAGCCGCAGCGTCCAGAGCGTCGTGACCCAGCAGGCCGCCGCATCGCCGAGGCAGTTGCTCGCGAACGCGAGGTGCGTCCCGTCCGGGGACCACGCCGGCGCCACGTCCACCGCGCCGCGGTCGAGCACGGTGTCGAGGCCCGGTCCGTCCACGCGCATGACCAGCAGCGCACGACGCGCATCCCCGGCAGCCACCGCCCGATCGAACGCCAGGCGCGTCCCGTCCGGCGACCAGGTCGGCGGACCGAGGTCGCCCGGCCCCGCGAGCCGCCGGTCCCCGCTCCCATCGGCGTCCATCACGTGGAGCTCCGCCTGGTCGATCCGCCCCGTGGGCGGCAGGAGCTGGTAGGCGATGCGCCGGCCATCGGGGGACCAGGAGGGCGCGGTCTCGTACCCGGGCGTGTCGGTGAGGCGATGCAGCGTGCGCCCGTCGGCGGCCAGGGTGTAGAGGTCGGTCTGGTTGCTGGCCGCGAGGTCGGGGACGATCACGAGGAGGAGGGGCCGCGGCGGCGACGGCGCCGCGGCGTCGGTCGCGCAGCCACCCGCCGCGGCCACGAGTGCGGCGAGCAGGGTGGCGCGGAACAGGGCGATGGAAGTGCGCATGGGTCGCCGTCCTTTCGCCGGTCGGCGCGCGGGGCGCCCCCGGCGTATCTCCGGGGAACGGGCGGGGGCTTCAGCCCCGTTTCAGCATACACCCGTTACGGGACGGCCGCACCCCGGGCACCGGGACGGCCTCGCGGAGCCAGGCGAGCGGCGCCGCCCGGTCGCCGCGCAGGCGCTCGCGCTCGAACGAGAAGAGGTAGCGCCGCCGGAGCAGCGGCCGGTCGCCGCGGACCGCGAACCGCCCGCCGTCTAGGCGGTGCCAGCGCGCGCCCAGGTAGAGCCCCTCGCCACGGCCGGGCTCGCTGTCGGGGTCCCAGTGGGTCTCGAGGAACGAGCATCGCGCCTCGCCGCGCACCAGCACCCAAGACCCCCTCGCCCGGTAGTCCTCCGTCGCGAGCGAGTCCACGCGCCAGCCCGCCGGGCCCGGCTGCATCGCGAACACGGTCCAGTATGCGACGCCCATCCCGTTGCTCACCGCGTCGCGCAGCGCGAGCACGAGGCCGCCGTCGCCGGCGTCGGCGAGTGCGGTCTCGACCACGTCGACGAGCGGGTAGGTGACGCGCGGCCGCGACGCCACGACGAGCCGGGGGTACGGGGCGCGCTCGAGGACGTAGGTGAACGACGTGTCGTCGGCGAGCTCGCAGAGCGTCCCGCCGCCCGCGAGGGGCAGGCAGCGGCGGTGCCCCCGGCGCTCGACCCCCTCCTCCGGCAGCGCCACGTGGCGGAACCGGGCCGGTCCGAGCGCCTCGGCGCAGCTTCGGTCCTGCCGCCAGTCCTGCGCGAGCGCCGAGCGGAACGGGACCAGGACCAGCAGGGAGGCGACGACGGCGTCGCGGACCGTGCACATCGGATCGTCATCCCGGTGCGGCCGGCTTGTCGCCGGCGTCGCGCACCATGCGGAAGGTGAGGAGGCGGGCGCCCCGGCGTTCGGCCTCCTGCGCCCGCTCGACCACGAAGCCCATCGCCTCGAAGAGGGGGCGGGCCACGAGGCTGACGTCGGCGCGGAGGGTCCGCGCCCCGCGGACCGCCGCCCACGCGCACCCGTGCGCGAGGAGCGCGCGGCCGACGCCGCGGCGCCCGTGCGCGGGATGCACGTAGAGGAGGTCCACGAGCCCATCCGCTTCGACACGGGCGAACCCCGCGATGTGCCCATCCACCTCGGCGACGAAGACGCCGCCGCTGCCGAGGCGCACGGCCCACGCGGCGCGGTCGGGCGGGTCGGGCGCCCAGGCGGCGCGCTGTGCGGGATCGTAGTGCCCGGCGCCGCGCTCGTGGACGGCCCGCATGAAGCACTCGAGGACCGGGTCGAGGTCCGACGGGCGGTAGGGGCGGATCACGGCGGCGGCGCCAGCGCCGCCGAGACCCGTGCCACCGCCTCGGA
>JBAIWX010000191.1:0-2579 GCA_037916975.1 Gemmatimonadales bacterium | reverse complement strand
GGGCGCCGCCGGCCCGGCGGGCCGGCTCACATGAACCGCTGCTGCCGGCCGCGGAACTTCACGCGGCCCGTCTTCATGAAGCTGTCGTACTTCCGGAGCGTCCGGTGCTGCTCCACCTGGGCGATCGTGTCGAGGAGCACGCCGACCACGATCAGCACCGAGGTCCCGCCGAACTGCGCCTGGATGTTGAGCTGGCGCGAGACGACGATCGGGAGGATCGCGACGAACGCGAGGAAGAGCGACCCCGGCAGCGTCACGCGGGCGAGCACGGCGTCGATGTAGTCCGCGGTGCTCGCGCCCGGCCGGACGCCGGGGATGAACGCGCCCTGCTTCTTCAGGTTCTCCGCCAGGTCCACCGAGTTGAAGATGATGGACGTGTAGAAGTAGCTGAAGAGCACGATCATGACCGCGAAGACGACGTCGTACGGCAGCGACCCGGGCTGGAAGGCCGCCGCGAAGTCGTTGAGCACGGGGTTCTTGGCGAAGTTCGCGATCGTGGCCGGGACGATGATGATCGTCTGGGCGAAGATGATCGGCATCACGCCGGCGGTGATGAGCCGGATCGGGATGAACGTCTTCTGGCCCTCGCGGATGCGCCCGCGGCCCATCACCTTGCGCGGGATCTGCACCGGGATGCGCCGCGCGGCCACGGTCATCGCGACGACCGCGGCGACGACGCCCGCCGTCACCAGGGCGAAGGCGACCACGCCGAGGGGCTGCACCGCGTCGGCCCGGACCGCCTCGACGAGCCGGAGCGACTCCGGCCACACCCGCTCGAGGATCGAGAAGGTGATGATGAGGCTCTGGCCGTTGCCGATGCCGCGCTCGGTGATCTGCTCGCCGATCCACATGACGAACACCGCGCCCGCGGTGAGCGTCACCACCATGAGGAGCCGCGAGCCGAAGCCCGGGTTGGGCACGGCGCCGGGGATCCCCTCGGTGAAGAGGGCGTAGGTGTACGCCTGCGTCACCGCGATGAGCACGGTGAGGTAGCGCGTCCACTGGGTGAGCTTCTTCCGGCCCTCCTCCTCCTTCTGCATCTTGCCGAGGGAGGGGACGACCCCGCCGCCCAGCTGGAAGATGATCGAGGCGGAGATGTAGGGCATGATGCCCAGGGCGAACACCGTGGCGCGGGAGAGCCCGCCGCCGAAGGTGTCGTAGAGCCGGAAGAGGCCGGCGGCGGCGGAGTTCTGGACGAAGTCCGCGAGGGCCCGCACGTCCACGCCCGGCGCCGCGATGTGGGCGCCGATGCGGTAGATGAGGAGCCCGAGGGCCGTGAAGAGGAGCTTGCGGCGCAGCTCGTCGTCGACGGCGAGCGACGGGACCTTGGGAGCCGTCACTTACGCCTCGACGCGCCCGCCCGCCGCCTCGATCTTGCCCTTGGCGGCGGCGGAGACCGGGATGCCCTTCACCGCGTAGGCGCGGTCCGCCTCGCCGGTGGCGAGGAGCTTGACCGGCGCGTCGGCCTTCGCGATCAGGCCGGCGGCGTGGAGCGTCTCGGGGGTCACCTCGGTGCCGGCGAGCTTCTTCAGCTTGCCGAGGTTCACCGGCTGCGCGGCCACCTTGAACGGGTTGGTGAAGCCGCGCTTGGGGAGCCGCCGATACAGCGGCATCTGGCCGCCCTCGAACCCGGGGTTCGTGGAGCCGCCGGTGCGCGCCTTGTGGCCCTTGTGGCCCTTGCCCGAGGTCTTGCCGAGGCCCGAGCCGATGCCGCGCCCCACGCGCTTGCGCGGGACGTTGGAGCCCTTGGGGGGCCGCAGGTTCGACAGCCCGAGGAACTTCGTCTCGTCCGCCATCACTCCTCCGCGGGCGCCACGTCCACCATGTGGCGCACCTTGAACAGCATGCCGCGCACGCCGGCGTTGTTCGGGAGCGTCACCACCTGCTGGTGGTGGTGCAGCCCGAGCGCCTCGAGCGTGCGGCGCATCGTGGCCGGGTGACCGCTGGTGGAGCGGATCTGCTTGACGCGGATCCGCTTCGCCTGGTCCTCCGACGGGATCACCGCCGCGTGGAACTTGGGGCCCTGGCGCCCCACGACCGGGTTCCGACCCATCGCTCAGGCCTCCTGGCGCGGCTTGTAGGCCAGCTGGTCCACCTCGATGCCGCGCTCGCGCGCCACCTGGCGCACCGAGACCAGCTGCCGGAGCCCGTCGAGCGTGGCGCGCACCATGTTGTGCGCGTTGCTCGAGCCGAGGCTCTTGGTGAGCACGTCGGTGATGCCGCAGCACTCGAGCACCGCGCGCACCGCGCCGCCGGCGATCATCCCGGTGCCGCTCGCCGCCGGCCGCATCACGACGCGGCCGGCGCCGTGGTGCCCCTGCACCTCGTGCGGGATCGTGCTCCCGGCGCGCGGCACCTCGAGCATCCCGCGCTTGGCGGCGTCCACCGCCTTGCGCACCGCCTCGGAGACCTCGTTCGCCTTGCCGGTGGCGACGCCCACCTTGCCCCGGCCGTCGCCGACGGCCACGAGCGCGTTGAACGAGAACCGCCGGCCGCCCTTGACGACCTTGGCCACGCGGTTGATGGCGATCACGTTCTCGATGAACTCGCGCTCGCCCTCGCGCTCGCGGTCCCGGTCG
>JBAIWX010000190.1:0-2346 GCA_037916975.1 Gemmatimonadales bacterium | reverse complement strand
TCCTGCACGAACACCTCGTAGAGCATCGCGCGACGCACCCACGAGGTGTCCGGCGCGAGCGCCACCGGCGGCGCGGCCGCGACCGGGGCCTGGGCCAGCGCGTGGCGGCCGGGGAGGAGGGCCGCCGCGAGGGCGAGCGGGAGCGCGCAGGACCGGAGGTTGGGTCGCATCAGGGATTCCTGGACGGGGCGGTGCGCGCCGGACCGGACGCAGGCGCGCCGAACGCGGAGGTCACGGGCGGGTCTCGACGTCGACGGCGACGGCGGTGAGCGGGGGGAGGGAGAGCGCGACGCTGCCGTCAGGCTGCACGGTGAGCGCCATCCCGGCGCAGGCGCCGTTCACGGCGCCGCCGGTCAGCCGGTCGCACCAGGTCCCCGGGGCGAGGCCCGTCGGCACCGTCGCCGAGAGCGTCGTGGCCTCGCGGTTGATGGCGACGAAGCCGCGGCTTCCCCGGGAGAAGGCGATCGCGTTGGCGCCGTTCGACCACCAGTGGTTCACGTCGCTCCCCGCCACCACGCGGCGGAAGCGCACCATGCGGAGGATGGACGGGTCGCGGTGCTCGCAGACCCACTGGCCGGCCGCCGCCGTTTCGAGGCTCGCGGCGCACGTCACGGGGAGCGTCCAGCCGCCCGCGTCCGAGGGCGGGCCCATCGCGTTCTCCGACGGACAGGCGAAGACGTAGCTCGAGAGGACCGACGGGTAGCCATAGGGCTGGGCGAGCATCCAGACGTTGGCGAGCCGGAAGACGGCGCCGTCGCGCCAGGAGAGCCCGCACTGGTGCTGGGTGTCGTGGTTCTGGAGGAACACGACCGCCTTGTCGGACGGCATGAGCCCCCAGGCCGCCGGCGAGAACTGCGCGCCGGGCGGGCCGTTCGGGTCGAGCTGCGCGACGGACTGCCCGCCGCGGCCCAGGAACTTGTCGCCTACGCCGGTGAAGGTGAACTCGGTGATGTCCGCCGAGCCGCCCGAGGCGTAGCCCTCCCCGAAGTAGTCGCGCGGACCGAGGGCCTCGCCGGCGCCGCCGCTCACCTCGAGGAACCAGTAGGGGAGCGCGCGCCCCTCGCCGGCCAGCGTCGTGTTCACGAGCCCGATGATCCCGTCGAGCTCCACCTGCTGGATGTGCTTGGCCGCGTCCACCCGGAAGCCGGCGACGCCCATGCGCGCGAGGGAGAGCAGGTATCCGGCGATCTTCTGCCGCACGCTCGCGCTCCCGGTGTTGAGGTCGGGCAGCGAGAAGAGCTCGCAGTCCTGCACGTTCGCCGCGTTCGCGTAGTCGGTGACGGTGCAGGCGGGGTGGAAGTCGGCGGGGGTGTAGAGCCCGGGATACTCGTACTTGGTGTACGCGGTGCCGTGGCTGCCGACGCCGGGGCTCGGGTAGTTCGTCATGTGGTTGATGACGGCATCCACGTAGATGCCGACCCCCGCCGCGGCGCAGCGGGCGACCATGTCGGCGAACTCGGTGCCCGTGCCCGAGCGGCTCCGGGCCACGCTGTAGCTCACCGGCTGGTAGCGCTCGCTCCAGTCGTGCGTCGGGGTGAGGCTGTGCTCCTGCGGCGGGGAGACCTGCACGGCGCGGACGCCGGCAGGGCCGAGCACCTGCTCGCACTCGGTGGCGACGTCGGTCCACCGCCACTCGAAGAGGTGGACGAAGGTGTCGCCCGCGGCCATGTGGCCGCTCGGCCGGTAGGCCTGCGGCAGGACCGGGCGCACCGGCGGCGGCCCGGCCACCAGCGGGGCGTCCCCGCCCCCGCCGCACGCCGCGGCGAGCGCGAGCGCGCCCGCGAGGGCGGCCCGCCACGGGGCCGGGCCGCCGGGGAAACCGCGGCCCCGCCACCGCGAGGGTGACGGGGCCGAGTCGTGCTGCCTCACGTGCAGCGGGCCGGGCCTAGTAGCCCGGGTTCTGCGTGAGGTTGGGGTTGGCCGACAGCTGGTCCACCGGGATCGGGAAGAGGTCCAGGTGCGAATCGGTGGCGATGCCGCCCTGCGTACCGCCCTTCCACGACCAGATGTAGGCGCCGCCGGTGAAGACCCCGAAGCGCACGAGGTCGGTGCGGCGGTGGCCCTCCCAGAGCAGCTCGCGGCTCCGCTCGTCGAGGACGAACTGGAGCGTGAGCTGGTTCGCCAGGATGTCTCCGCTGTTGTCGCCGTAGGCACGCTCGCGGATCGCGTTCACGTAGCCGAGCGCGGTGCCCTGGTCGCCGCCGCCGCCCCGGAGGAAGGCCTCGGCGTAGATCAGGTAGGCCTCGGCGAGGCGGAAGACCGGGAAGTCCACGTCGGAGAAGACGGGATCGCTGCCCGCGGCCCCGGCCTTCGTCTTGTTGATGAACTTGGGCGCCGGGATGCCGT
>JBAIWX010000189.1:0-26046 GCA_037916975.1 Gemmatimonadales bacterium | reverse complement strand
GGCGCTCCACGCCGCTCGTCCGGAAGATCGCGGCCGAGCACAACCTGGACATCTCCCAGGTCCCGGGCACCGGGCTCGCCGGCCGCGTGACCAAGCACGACGTGCTCGCCTTCCTCGAGGCGGCGCCCGCTGCGCCGCCTGCCGCCGCCCCGGCCCCCGCGCGGCCGGCGGCGCCGCTGGCCCCGGCGGCGGCCGCGCCAGCCGGCTATCCGGCCGCCGACGCCTGGGAGGGCGACCGCGTCGAGCCGTGGTCGCGGATCCGCAAGCTCACCGCCGAGCACATGGTGATGTCGCGCCGCACCTCGGCGCACGTCGCGACCTTCTTCGACATCGACTACACCCGCGTGGCGCAGCTCCGGGCGCGGAAGAAGGCGGAATACGCCGAGCGCGGCGTGAACCTGACCTTCCTCGCCTTCATCGCGAAGGCGGTGGCCGACGCGCTGCGCCGCCACCCGGTCGTCAACGCCGCGGTGGGGCACGAGGCGACGATCTACCGCGGCGAGGTGAACCTGGGCTTCGCCGTGGCGCTCGACTGGGGGCTCATCGTCCCGGTCATCCGCCGCGCCGACGAGCTCTCGCTGTTCGGGCTCGCGCGGGGCATCCAGGACCTCGCCGACCGGGCGCGCGGCAAGAAGCTGAGTCCCGACGAGGTGCAGAAGGGCACCTTCACGATCACGAACCCCGGCACCTTCGGCTCGACGATCGGCATCCCCGTCATCAACCAGCCGCAGGTGGCGATCCTCGCCGTCGGCGCGATCACGAAGCAGCCCGCCGTCGTCACGGTGGACGGCACCGACGCGATCGCGATCCGGCAGATGGGGATGCTCTCGCTCTCCTTCGACCACCGGATCATCGACGGGGCGGACGCCGACCGGTTCATGGGCGACGTGAAGAAGGGGATCGAGCAGTTCCCCGAGGCCGCCGTCTGACCATGGGGCGCGCGCTTACCGTCGCCCGCGTGCGCGTGCCGCGCGAGCTCGAGGCGGAGTACCTGGCGGTGCTCGCCGAGCTCGCGACCCTGGGCGCGGAGCGCGGGCAGCACCTCTGGGCCTTCCGGAGCGATCGCGAGCCCCAGCTCTTCATCGAGTTCAGCGAGAGCCGCTCGGCGGCGTCGCACCGGCACGTCGCCTCGCGCTCCCCGCGGGAGCTCGAGCTGGAGCGGCGGCTGCGGGAACTCGCCACCTACGAGCCGGGCGCCACGGACCTCTGGGACGAGATCCCCCTCGAGGCCGCCGCGCGCCGGCGCCACGCCGACGCGCGCTCCGGCGCCTGAGGTCCCCATGCCCCGACGCCTGTTCGACGTGCGCGACGAGCGGTGGCAGGTCGCCCCGAGCGGCCGCCGCACGCAGTTCACCCGGGACGAGTTCGGCCTGCTCTTCACCCGCGTGAGCGGCGGGCCGCCGGAGCGCCGCCTGGCGCGCTACTCGCCGCTCGGCGCCAAGAGCCGGGAGCTGTCGCTCGCCGAGCTGACCGACGACGAGCTGCGCACGCTCCTCGCCCGGTCGCAACCCGCCTGGACGGCGCCCGAGACGGGCTACCGCGCCTGACCGCCTCCCCTGCCGGCACGGCCGACGGGGCCGAGGGCCCGTTCGTCGACCTGCACGCCCACTCGACCGCGTCCGACGGGCGCTTCGCCCCCGCGGAGGTGGTGCGGCGCGCGCACGCCGCGGGGCTCGCGGCCGTCGCGCTCACCGACCACGACACGATCGCCGGGCTGCCCGAGGCCCTCGTCGAGGGGGCGCGCGTCGGGGTGCGCGTGGTCACCGGCTGCGAGTTCTCGGTGGCCGCCCCGTGGGGCGAGATGCACCTCCTCGGCTACTTCCTCCCCGCGGGCGCGCCGGAGCTCGAGGCGTTCCTCGCGGAGTGCCGCGCCGACCGCGAGCGGCGCGCGCGGGGGATGCTCGCGCGCCTCCGGGCCCTCGGTGCCCCCGTGGACGAGGCGGCGGTCCTCGAGGCCGCGCCGGGCGGCGCGATCGGCCGGCCCCACGTGGCCCGCGCGCTCCGCGAGGCGGGGCACGTCGCCACCCTCGACGAGGCGTTCGACCGGTTCCTCGGCCGCGGGCGCCCCGCCTTCGTCGAGAAGGCGCTGCCGCCCTTCGCGCAGGTCGCGGCGCTGGTGCACCGCCTCGGCGGGGTCGTGTCCGCGGCGCACCTCAAGGAGCGCGGGACCCGCGCGATGCTCGTGCGCCTCCGGCAGGAAGGGCTCGACGCCGTCGAGACCCGCCACCCGAGCCATGACCCCGAGCTGCGGGCGCGGCTCACCGACCTCGCGCTGCAGCTCGGCCTCGCCCGGTCGGGCGGGAGCGATTGGCACGGCGAGGCCGAGGACGGCTGGACGCACGGGGCCCTGGGCTCGCAGCAGGTGCCCGCGGCCTGGCTCGACGCCCTCGAGGCCCGGCGGCCGGCGGCGGGGAGCGCCGCGTGAGCGGGCTGGTGCAGGCGGGCGCCGTGGCGCCCGCGTTCGCGCTGCCGGCCCCGGACGGGTCCGTCGTGCGGCTCGACGCGCTGCGCGGGAACGGCGGGGCGCTCCTCGTGTTCTATCCGGGGAACGACACCCCCGGCTGAAACCGCCAGCTCGTCGCCGTGCGCGACGCTGACGATCGGCTGCGGGCGGCGGGCATCCGGGCCGTCGGCATCAACCCCGCGCCGGCCGAGCGGCACGCCGACTACGCCGCCCGGCTGCGGCTGCCGTTCCCGCTCCTCAGCGACGGCGACCTGTCGGTGAGCCGCGCCTACGGGGCGGTCCGGCCCGACGGCCGGGCGATCGCCCGGAGCGTGGTGCTCGTGGGCGCGGACGGCGTCGTGCGCTTCGCGCGCCACGGCGCGCCGTCCCTCGATCTCGTGCTGGCCAGGCAGGAGGAACCATGACCGCTCCCTTCGACTTCGCGGGCCGCGTCGTCGCCATCACCGGCGTCGGCCGCGTGGGCCAGATCGGCTACGCCACCGCGGAGGCGTTCGGCCGTGCCGGCGCCCGGCTCGTGCTCTGCGACCTCAACGCCGTCGGCGTCGCGGAGCGCGCGCGCGAGTTCGGCCAGTTGGGGATCGAGGCGCGTCCGGCGGCGGGCGACCTGACCGACCCCGACGTGGCGCGCCTCGCCGTCGAGACCGCGCTCCGGGCGTTCGGCCGGCTCGACGTGGTGGTGAACATCGCCGGCGGCCTCACGACGTACGGGCCTATCGAGCAGGTGACCCCGCGGGACTTCGACCGCGAGCTGGCGATCAACCTGAAGACGGCGTTCGTCGTGTCGCAGGCGGCGATCGAGGCGCTGGCGCGGACCCGGGGGTGCATCGTGAACGTGGCCTCCATCGCGTACGTGCAGCCCCAGCCGCAGATGGCGGTGTACACCGCCGCCAAGGCCGCCGTCGCGGGCTTCACGCGGAGCCTGGCGCTCGAGCTCTTCGAGCGCGGCGTGCGGGTGAACGCCATCGCCCCCGGGATGGTGCGCACCGCCGACAACGTCGCCGCCGTCGGCGCCGAGGCCCACTACGTCGAGATGCGGCACATCACCGACGGGATCCTCTTCCTCGCCAGCGCCGGCGCCGAGGCGATCACCGGCCACATCCTGCCGATCACGCGCGGGCGCCCCTGAGCGTGGACCTCGCCGGGAAGGTCGCCCTCGTCACCGGCGCCGGGCGGCGCCTCGGCCGCGCCTTCGCGGAGGCGCTCGCGGCCCGCGGGATGACCGTCGCGCTCCACTACAACGCCTCGGGCGAGGGTGCCGAGGCGGCGCGCGCCGGGATCGCGGCGGCCGGGGGCCGTGCCGCCACGTTCGCCGCCGACCTCGGTGACGCGGAGGCCGCCCGGGCCCTCGGCCCGCGCGTCGTCGAGGCATTCGGCCGGCTCGACGTGCTGGTCAACTCCGCCGCCGTCATGGAGCGCCTCGCCTTCGAGGAGACCACCCCGGAGCGGTTCGACGCCATCATGGGCCTGAACCTCCGGTCCGTCTTCTTCGTCACGCAGGGGGCGGCGCCGGCGCTCCGCGCGGCGCGCGGGCGCGTGGTCAACCTCGCCGACCTGAGCGGCCTCGAGCCTTGGGCGGGCTACGCCGCGCACTCGGTGAGCAAGGCGGGCGTGGTGATGCTCACCCGGGTCCTCGCGCGGGCGCTCGCCCCCGAGGTGACGGTGAACGCGATCGCCCCCGGCGCCGTGCTCGTCCCGGAGGAGTACGACGCGGCGACGCGCGAGGCGCTCGCGCGCGCCACGCCGCTCGGACGCCTTGGCGAGGCCGCCGACGCGGTGCGGGCGCTCCTCTACTTCCTCGAGGGCGGCGACTACGTGACCGGGGCGGTGCTCCCGGTGGACGGCGGGCGGCTGCTCGCCTGAGGCGGGGCCGCCGCCGGGTGGGACTGGCGCCGGCGGCTAGATTGGGGTCGAACGCGGGCACCGCCCGCGCCCCGGAGGTCGGGGCGGGACGGCCCGCAGCGCGGTTGAGGACGAGGTCGGGATGACGACCAGGGAACGGTTCGAGGTGGTGATCGTGGGCGGCGGGCCGGCGGGCCTCTGCGCCGCCATGTACGCGGGGCGCGGCATGCTCAAGGCGGTGCTGCTCGAGCGCGGCCTCCCCGGCGGCGAGCTGCTCAACACCGAGTGGATCGAGGACTACCCGGGCTTCCACAAGGTGAAGGGCCGCGAGCTCGCGCAGCTCATGGCGGACCACGCGAAGCTCTTCGGCGCCGAGATCCGGCAGGAGAACGTCGAGGGGATCGTGAAGCGCGACGACGGGATCTTCGAGACCACCACGTCGCTCGGCACGGTGTACGAGTCGCCGACGGTGATCCTCACGGCCGGCGGCACGCCGAGCAAGCTCGGCGTCCCCGGCGAGGCCGAGTACGCGGGCCGCGGCGTGAGCTACTGCGCGGTGTGCGACGGCGCCTTCTTCAAGGGCGAGACCATCGCCGTCGTGGGCGGCGGCGATGCCGCGGTGGAGGAGGCGGAGTACCTCACGCGCTACGCCACCAAGGTGTACGTGATCCACCGGCGCGCCGAGTTCCGCGCCTCGAAGCTCCTGCAGGAGCGCCTCTTCGCCAACCCGAAGATCGAGGTGGTCTGGAACCGGCAGGTGAAGGAGCTCGTCGGCGACCCCACGGGCCTCAAGCACCTGGAGCTCGAGGACACCGTGACCGGCGCGCGCTCGCAGCTCGCGGCGACGGGCTGCTTCATCTTCATCGGCTTCAAGCCGAACAGCGGGCTCATCCGGCAGCACTTCGACCACGACGCGTCGGGGTACATCATCACCGACGACCGGATGATGACCTCGATCCCGGGCCTCTTCGCCGCCGGGGACCTCCGCGTGCAGCTCACGCGGCAGGTCACCACCGCGGTCGGCGACGCGACCACCGCGGCGATCGCCGTCGAGAAGTACCTCGCCGAGCGCCGCCAGCACGCCTGAGCGTCCCGTGGCCGACGTGACGGTCGTGCGGATGCCGAACGGCCGCTTCGAGGAGAACTGTTACCTCGTCGGCGACCCGGCCACGCGCGAGGCGGTCCTGGTCGATCCCGGCGAGGAGCCCGTGCGGTTCCTCGCCGCGGTCCGCAAGGGTGGCTGGACCCTGCGCGCGGTCTGGCTCACGCACGGCCACCTCGACCACGTGCTGGGCGTGCCCGCCGTCCGCGCCGCCTCCGGCGTGCCGGTCCTCCTCCACGACGCCGACCGGCCCCTCTACGACGCCGCCCCGCAGCAGGCGGCGTGGCTCCTGGGCGAGCAGGTGGACGCGCTCCCGCCCCCCGACGGCGCACTCGTGCCGGGCGAGACCGTGCGGGTGGGCGGCCTCGCCTTCGAGGTGCGCCACGTCCCCGGGCACTCGCCCGGCAGCGTCGCGTTCCTGGGGCACGGGCGGGCGTTCGTCGGCGACGTCCTCTTCGCCGGCTCGGTGGGCCGCACCGACCTCCCGGGCGGGGACGGTGCGCGGCTCCTCCGCTCGATCCGCGAGGAGCTGCTCCCGCTGGCGGACGAGACGATCGTCCACAGCGGCCATGGCCCCGACACCACCATCGGGCGGGAGCGGCGGACCAACCCGTTCCTGACCGGCGCCGCGCGGCTCGCCTGAGCCCGTCCTTCCCGGGTCACGTCCCCTTCATGAAGCGCCTCGAACGGGTGCCGCGGACCGCGTCGCCCGTTACAGTTCGCGCCATGTCGGATCGCCCGCGGGGCGCGGCGTGACCGCCGGCGCCCTCCCGCTCGACGAGCGGCTCTTCGCCCCGGGGGGCGTGGCCCCGGTGGACCTGTCGCATGCCACCCTGCCGCCCCCGCAGCGGCCGGGGGCGTTCGGCATCCTCGACATCTCCGAGTACGTCGCGCCGACGAGCGGCGGCGTGCGCACCTACCTGATGGAGAAGGCCCGCTACGTGGAGGGGCACCCCGGGCTCCGGCAGGTGCTCCTCGTGCCGGGCGACGGCGACGGCATCGTCGAGCGCGATGGCGTCCGCTGCTATCGCCTGCGCGGGCCCCGCATCCCCTTCCAGCACACCTACCGGTTCCTGCTCGCCACCCGGACCACGAGCCGCCTCGTGGCGCACGAGCGCCCCGACGTGATCGAGGTCGGGAGCGCCTACTTCGCCCCGTGGCTGGTCGCGCGCGCGCGGCGCCGCTGGGACGCGCCGGCCGTCTGGTTCTACCACGCCAACCTCCCGCGCGTGGTCGCCCCGGCGTGGCGCGAGCGGCACGGCCCGCGCGAGGCGCTCGCGGGCGTGGCCGCGGCGTACGTGCGCGGCATCGCCCGCCGCGTGCAGCGGGTCATCGTCGCCTCCGACTTCGTGCGCCGGGACCTCGAGGCGATCGGCGTCGAGCACCTCGCGCGCGTGCCCCTCGGCGTGGACCTGGCGCGCTTCCATCCCGCGCGCCGCGCGCACCGCGCGGAGGTCCGCGCCCGGCTCGGCCTCCCCGGGGACGCGCCGGTGGCGCTCTGGCTCGGGCGCTTCGCGCACGAGAAGCACGTCCACGTCGCGGCGGCGGCGTGGCCCGCGGTGTGGCGGCGGACCGGCGCCGTGCTCGCGTTCGTGGGGGCGGGGCCCCGGCGCGAGCGCCTCCGCGAGGCGGCCGCGGGCTGCCCGGGCATCCGCGTGCTGCCGTTCCAGGCCGATCGCGACGCGATCGCCGACCTGCACGCCGCCGCCGACTGCTTCGTCGCGACGGGCCCGAACGAGACCTTCGGGCTCGCGCCGCTCGAGGCGCTCGCGAGCGGGACGCCGCTCCTCGCGGCCGACCACGGTGCGGTGCGGGAGCACGTGGACCGCTCGGGGGCGGGCCGGCTCTTCCGCGTCGGCGATGCCGGCTCGCTCGCCGAGGAGGCGGTCGCGCTCCTCGGGCAGGACCTGGCGGCGCTCGGGGCGGCGGGGCGCGCGTTCGCCGAGCGCGAGCACGACTGGAGGGTCGTCTTCGACCGGCTCGTCGCGACCTATCGCGAGGTCGTGCGGTCGTGAGCCTCCTCGTCTCGATCCACGACGTGGCGCCGCCCAACCGGGCCGCGGTGGAACGGCTCTGGGCGCTCTGCCGCTCGGCGGGCGTGACCCCGGCGCTGCTGGTCGTCCCCGACTGGCACGGCGGCGCGCCGCTCGAGCGGCATCCCGACTTCGTTGCGTGGGTGCGCGCGCGCGTGGCCGAGGGGGCGGAGGTGATCCTGCACGGGGAGCGGCACGACGAGGTCGGGCGGCCGCGGGGCTGGCGCGACGAGTGGCGCGCGTGGGGGAAGACGGCGCGGGAAGGGGAGTGCCTCACGCTGCCCCCCGCGGAGCTGGCGGCGCTCGTCACCCGCGGGCTCGCGCGCCTGCGCGCGCTCGGCCTCGAGCCCACGGGCTTCATCCCGCCCGCGTGGCTCATGCGCGACGAGGCGCGCGCGGCCCTCGCGGCAACCGGACTCCGCTTCACGGAGACCGACACCGCCGTCCACCTCTTCCCGGGCGACCGGCGCCTCCCGTCGCCCGCGGTGCGCTGGAGCGGCCGCACGCCGTTCCGGGCGCGCGCCTCCGCCCTCGTCGCCGCGGCGCGCTGGCGGCTGCAGCGCCACGCCGCGCTGGTGCGCCTCGCCCTCCACCCCGGCGACCTCGCCCATCCCGCGTCCGCGGCGTCCGTGGAGCGGGAGGTGGCCCGCTGGACGCGCCTGCGGCCGGCCATCCCCTACGCGGCGCTCCCGGCCTGAGGCGGCGTGCACCTCACCGGACTGGAAGCGAACCTCGCCTGCCTCGGCCTCGTCGCCGCCGACCTCCTGGCGCGCACGTGGCGGCTGCAGGCGCTCGTCTACGGCGTCGGCCGGCGCGTCACCCTGCGGCAGAGCTTCATGATCAACGCCTTCGCGGAGGCCGGGGCCACCCTCTCGCCGATGCGCGTGGCGGGGGAGCCGGCGCGCCTCGCGGGGATGCTCGCCTGCCGCGTCCCGGCCACGGCGTCGTTCGTCGCGATCGCCTTCGAGGTGATCACCGCGTGGCCGGTGCTGCTCCTCGTCACCGCCGTGATCGGGGTGCGCTGGGCGCCCGACTGGTGGCACGCCGCGGGGCCGCGGCTCGCCGCCTCCGCGCGGCACGACTGGCCGTGGGCGCTCGCCGTGGTGGCACTGAGCCTCGCCGCCCTCGTCGGGGCGCGGCACCTCGCCCGCTCGCAGGCGCACCGGGCGGGCCGGCCGCTCCGGCGGCTCCTGGTCTACTGGCGCCGCATGCCGGCGTGGCCCCTCCTCCTCAGCCTGCCGCTCTCGTTCGTCAACAACGCGTCGCGGATCGCACTGCTGCCCGTGCTCGCGCTGACCCTGCCGGAGCCGCCCTCGATGGCGACGCTCATCGTCGGCTCCTACGCGCTCACCTTCGGGCAGCTGCTGCTGCCCACGCCGGCGGGCGCGGGCGCGGTGGAACTCGGTTTCCTGGGTGGCGCGGCGGGGGACCTCGGGCGGGATGATGCGTGGCTGCTGCTCGCCTGGCGCTTCTGGGCGAACGGCTTCGGCACGCTCATCGGCGTGTGGCTCGCGGCGCGGCTCTACGGGTGGCCCGCGCTGCGGCGCGGCGTGGCGCGGCTCCTGCGCCGGCACCCGCCGGCGCCGGGCGCCGCCTAGCGTCCCGGCGGTGGCGCCATCGCCACCAGCATGACGGTGCGCTCGAGTGCCTCGAGCACGCCGTGGGGCACGTCGGCCGGCGCCCACACGAGCGTGCCCGCCTCCGCGACGCGCATTTCCTCGCCGACCTGCATCCTCGCCCTTCCCGAGAGCACGAAGTAGAATTTGTCGGCCCCGCGGTGCGCGTGGACCGCCTGGCCCTGGCCGGGCTCGAAGCAGTTGAGCCCCGCGAAGAGCTGCGCGCCGCGCGCGAGGTCCGCCTTCGTGGCCCGCTCGGGCGCGAACGTCGTGGCCGCCGCGGCGGCGCGGAAGTAGGAAGCGTCCGTCATCGTCCCGTCCCCCCGGCGCGGCGCGTCGCAGCGCGGCCGGTCGTGTGTCCCCCCGGAGCCGCCGCCCGCCATGACGACGCGCATCGAGCAGGATCCCCTCGGCGAGAAGGCCGTCCCCGCGGCGGCCCTCTACGGCATCCAGACGCTCCGAGCGGCCGAGAACTTCCCCATCTCGGGGCTCCGGCCGCTCCCGCGGTGGGTGGAGGCGGTGGTCTGGATCAAGAAGGCCGCGGCGCTCACCCATCGCGACACCGGGCGCCTCGCGCCGCACCTCGCCGACGCGATCGTCCGGGCGGCGGACGAGGTGCTGGCCGGCGGGCACCGCGACCAGTTCATCGTGGACGTGTATCAGGCCGGGGCCGGCACCAGCCACAACATGAACTGTAACGAGGTGCTCGCGAACCGGGCGAACGAGCTCCTCGGCGGCACGCGCGGCACCTACGTGCCGGTGCACCCGAACGATCACGTCAACATGGCGCAGAGCACGAACGACGTGATCCCCACCGCGATGCGCCTCGCGGCGCTCGCCGAGCTGCCCGCCCTCCTCGAGGGCCTCGATGCGCTCGCGGGGGCGCTGCTCGCGAAGGGACGCCAGTTCGACCACGTGCTCAAGGCGGGGCGGACGCACCTGCAGGATGCGACGCCGATCCGCCTCGGCCAGGAGCTCGCCGCCTGGGGCCGGACCGTCGCGCGGCACCGCGAGAAGCTCGCGCAGGCCGCCGACTGGCTCCGCGAGCTCGGCATCGGCGGCACCGCGGTCGGCACGGGCCTCAACGCCGAGCGCGACTACCCGGCCCGCATGGTGGCGCACCTGCAGGCCGTCACCGGCCTCGCGCTGGCCGTCGGCGAGGATCGCGTGCAGCTCATGCAGTCCATGGGTGACGTCGCGACGCTGGGTGGCGCGCTCCGCGCCTGCGTGCTGGACCTCCAGAAGGTGGCCAACGACGTGCGCCTCCTTGCGTCGGGGCCGCGCACGGGGCTCGCCGAGGTGGTGCTGCCCGCGGTGCAGCCGGGGTCGAGCATCATGCCGGGCAAGGTGAACCCCTCCATCGCCGAGATGGTGAACCAGGTCTGCTATCAGGCGCTCGGGCTCGACCTCACCGTGGCGCTGGCGGTCGAGGCGGGGCAGCTCGAGCTCAACGTCATGATGCCGGTGATCGCCCACAACCTGCTGTTCGCCATGACGATCGTGGGCAACGCGTCGCGCGTCTTCGCGGAGCGGTGCATCGCCGGGCTCGAGGCCGACGAGGCGATGTGCACCCACTGGCTCGAGCGCAGCCCCGCCCTCGTCACCGCGCTGGCCCCGCGCCTCGGTTATGCCGAGGCGGCGCGGCTCGCCAAGGAGGCGCTGGCCGGCGGCCTCACCGTCCGGGAGCTGGTCGCGCGGAAGGGGCTGCTCGCGGGTCGCGACCTGGACGAGGTGCTCGACCTCCGCGCCATGACCGAGCCCGGCGTGCCGGGCGGGCAGGGGCTCCCGGGGGGCGGGTGAGGGCGGCCGGGCCGCTTCCTTGAAGCCCGAGCGCCACCTTCCCATATTGCAGTCATGCGCGTCACGACCTGGACCGAGTATTCCCTCATCATCGCGCTCCACCTCGCGCGGCGCGGCCGGGCACCCGGCGGCCCCGTGGCGGCGCGCGAGCTGGCCGACGCCGAGCGCCTGCCGCCCGACTACGTGGAGCAGATCCTCCTGCGCCTGCGGCGGGCCGGGCTCGTCGAGAGCGTGCGCGGGGCCAAGGGCGGCTACTTCCTCGCGCGGTCGCCGGGCGAGATCTCGGTGCGCGACGTCATGACGGCCTCCGAGCACCAGACCTTCGAGGTCAACTGCGCCGCGCACCCGGTGGACGACGTGCGCTGCAGCCCGGGGGCGGGGTGCAGCATCCGCCCCGTGTGGTACGCGCTCCAGCAGCGCATCGACGACTTCCTCGCCGGCGTGACCCTCGCCGACCTCCTCAAGGACGAGCCCCGCGTGCAGGAGCTCGTCACCCTGTCGTCGAACGCCGGCTGACCTCCCGGCGGCCCCGCCGCCGGCCTCCCCACGCCCATGCCGCTCCGTGCTCCCGACGCCCTCGCCCCCGACGAGGCGCTGCGCTACGCCCGCCACCTGACGCTCCCCGGCATCGGCGTCGAGGGCCAGCGGAAGCTGCGCGCGGCGCGGGTGCTGGTGGTCGGGGCCGGCGGCCTCGGCTCCCCGGCGGCGCTCTACCTCGCCGCGGCGGGCGTCGGGGCCCTCGGCATCGTGGACGCCGACGTCGTGGACCTCACCAACCTCCAGCGCCAGGTGCTCCACGGCACCGCCGCGGTGGGGGAGCTCAAGGTGCGCTCCGCGGCGCGCCGCCTGGCCGACCTCAACCCGCACGTGGACGTCGAGCCGATCGCCGAGCGACTCACCTCGGCCAACGCGCGCGCGATCGTCCGCCGCTACGACATCGTCCTCGACGGCAGCGACAACTTCCCGACGCGCTACCTGGTCAACGACGCCTGCGTGCTGGAGCGGAAGCCGCTCGTGTACGGGGCGATCTTCCGCTTCGACGGGCAGGCCTCGCTCTTCCACCCGCCGGCCGGGCCGTGCTATCGCTGCCTCTTCGCGGAGCCGCCGGCCCCGGGGGCGGTGCCCAACTGCGCCGAGGGCGGCGTGCTCGGTGTCCTGCCCGGCCTCGTCGGCAGCCTGCAGGCGCTCGAGGCGATCAAGTGGATCACCGGCGCGGGCGAGACCCTCCTCGGCCGGCTCCTCTTCGTCGACGCGCTCCGGCTCCGGTTCCGCGAGGTGGCCATCCGCCGCGACCCGGCCTGCCCGGCCTGCGGTGACGCACCCAGCATCACCGAGCTCATCGACTACGAGGCCTTCTGCGGCCTCGGGCCGGCGGCCTCGGGGCACCCCGGGCTCGAGGTCACCGCGGAGGACCTTGCCCGCACGCTGGCCGCCGGCGGGCCGGTCGCGCTGGTGGACGTGCGGGAGCCGTGGGAGCACGCCATCGCAAGCCTTCCCGGGAGCCGTCTCGTCCCGCTGGGGGAGCTGCCGGAGCGGATCGGCGAGCTGCCCACGCGGGTCCCGGTCATCACCTACTGCCACCACGGGATGCGGAGCCTGCAGGCCGCGCACTTCCTGCGCGCCGCCGGCTTCGCGGACGTCCGGAGCCTCGCGGGGGGGATCGACGCCTGGGCCCTCGAGCAGGAGCCCGGCATGCCGCGCTACTGACGGCCGGGGGGGCAAAGCACAGCGGGAGGCGCCGGTATCCGGCGCCTCCCGCTCGCGTTCGGGGCCCATGGCCCAGTGCCGAAGGTGGGACTCGAACCCACACGGGCTATCGCCCACTGCGCCCTGAACGCAGCGCGTCTACCAATTCCACCACTTCGGCGTAGCGCGAAAACATATCGCCGCCCCTCGGGCCCGGCAAGCGGCGCGGATTGACCCCCCGGAAGTGGCGGCCTACACTTCGCTTAGACGCATGCGCACCGCCGACGGCAAGGCGCCCGACGAGGGCCGGCTTTCCGTGGCCCGCAACCCCAAGGCCACGCACGACTACCACGTCCTCGAGACGTGGGAGGCGGGCCTCGTGCTGACCGGCACCGAGGTCAAGTCGCTCCGGAACGGCAAGGCCTCCATCAAGGAGGCGTACGCCCACCTGCGCAACGGCGAGGTGTGGGTCGATGGGCTCAACATCACCCCGTACGAGCAGGGCAACCGCTACAACCACGATCCCGTGCGGAGCCGCAAGCTCCTCCTGCACCGCAAGGAGATCGAGCGCCTGATCGGGGCCACCCAGCAGAAGGGCCTCGCCCTCGTCCCGCTCGAACTCTACTTCCGGCGGGGGAAGGCGAAGCTCGTGATCGGCCTCGGCCGCGGCAAGAAGCAGCACGACAAGCGCGAGGACCTCAAGAAGCGCATCGCCGAGCGCGAGGTCGCGCGCGCCGTCGCGGTGAAGGGGCGCCGGTGACCGGCCTCCTGCTGCTCGCGGCCCTCGCGGCCGGCCGCGCCCCTGCCTCGCTCACCGTCGCGAGCGTCCGGGGCGAGGTGCGGGTCCCCGTCCGCGCCGCACGGGACGGCGCGCCGCTCCTCCCCGCGCGCCTCTTCCTCGATGCGCTCGGCGGGAGCCTCCGCGAGGCCGACGGGTGGGCCGAGGTCGCGCTGGCTCGGCAGCAGTTCCGCTTCCTCGTGGGCACCCCGTACGTCGTCTTCAACGGCCGGGTGCAGCCGCTCGTCGCCGCCACGCGCGTCGAGCGCGACTCCCTGTGGCTGCCCTACCAGTTCGCCGTCGAGGTGCTGCCGCGCCTCCTGAGCGAGCGCTACCGCTACGACCCGGACCAGGGGCGGCTGGTGGATGCCGGCTGGCAGCTGGTGCGGGGGGGCGGGGCCAGCGGCCCCCGTCGCCGGGGTGCGGGCGATGGCGACGGCGGGGCGCCGGCGCCGCGGCTCGCCACCGGCCTGCGCCGGGCGCACCTCGTGACGGTGGACCCGGGCCACGGCGGCGTGGACCCCGGCAACCCCGGCGTCTTCTTCCCGCGCGGCATCCGCGAGAAGGACGTGACCCTCCAGGTCGGGCTCCTGCTCCGCGAGGAGCTGCGCCGGCGCGGCATCGGGGTCCGGATGACCCGTGCCCGCGACACGCTCATCGCCCTCGGCGATCGCGGCGGCTACTGCGCCGGGGACTGCGACCTCTTCGTGAGCCTCCACGTCAACTCGCTGCCGAAGCGCGCCGGCTACACCGCCGTCAACGGCTTCGAGACGTACTTCCTCTCCGAGGCGAAGACCGAGGACGCGCAGCGCGTCGCGAAGATGGAGAACGAGGCCGTGCGCTTCGAGACCGGCGCCGAGCAGGCGGCGCAGGAGCAGGGACTCGACTTCATCCTCAAGGACCTGGCGCTGAACGAGCACCTGCGCGAGTCGGCGCGCGTCGCCGAGCTCGTGCAGGGGGAGCTCGCGCGGGTGCACACCGGCGAGGACCGCGGCGTGAAGCAGGCCGGGTTCATGGTGCTGACGACGGCCCGCCGCCCGGCGGTGCTGGTCGAGATGGGCTACAGCACGAGCCCGCGCGACGGGCGCCTGCTCACCGAGCGCGCGTCGCAGAAGAAGCTCGCCGCGGCGATCGCCGACGCGATCGTGGCCTACCTCGCGGAATACGAGAAGAAGACGGCGGACGCGGTGCCGGCGGGGGCGCCGTGAGGCGCGCCTGGGCCGCCGCGGCGCTGCTCGCGCTCCTGCCGGGGTGCGCGTACTACAACTCCATGTACAACGCGAACCGCCTCGCGCGTGCCGCACGCGCCGCGGAGCGGGAGGGGCGCCCGGCCGAGGCACAGTCGTTCTGGGGCCAGGCGATGGTGAAGGCCGACACGATGCTCGCGCGCTTCCCGCGGAGCCGGTGGGCCGCCGAGGCGTGGGCGGTGAAGGCGGAGGCGGCGCTGGCGCTGGCGCAGTGCGACCAGGCGCAGCGATACGCCGGCCGCGTCCACTCGGCCACGACCCGGACGGCGCTCCTCGAGCGCGCGGCGCTCGTCGAGGGCGCCTGCGAGCTCCGGGCCGGGCGGCCGGACGTCGCCGGCGACCTCCTGCGGCCGCTCGTGCACAGCCGGGATGCGGAACTGCGGGCGCGGGGGGCCTGGCTCGCGGCCCGCGCGCTCCGGCTGGCCGGCCGGCCCGCCGAGGCCCTCGAGGCCCTCGAGGTGCTGCCCGCCCGCCTGACGCGCCTCGATCGCCTGTACGCGCTCGGCGACCTCGACCGGACCATGGACGCCCGCGCCCTGCTCGACAGCCTGGTCGCCGAGCGCGACACGACCCTCGGCTGGGACTCGGTGCTGTCGCAGGCGGCGTTCCGGAGCCCGGAGGCGGGTTCGGCCCTGCTGGACCACCTGCTCGAGCGCAACGCCGTCGTGGGCGAGGTCGCGATCCGCGCCCTCGTCGCCGATGCCGACCGCCTGGCGGCGTCACCCGCGCGCGCCCGTGCACGGCTCGTGCAGGCGATCGGTCTGGGAGCGACCGCGAGCGCCGCGCTCGCTGCCCGGCTCGCGCTGTACCGCCTCGACCTCGCCGCGGTCGAGCGGCCCGAGGCGCTGGCGCCCATCGCCGACTCGCTCGGCGAGCTCGGCTCGCTCGAGGGCGAGGTGCCGGTCGCGGCGGTCGACCTGGGCCGGGTGCTCGGGCGCGTGCGCGCACAGCTCGATTCGGCGCCCCCCGGGGCGCCGCTCGGCGACCTCCGCCGGTTCGTCGCGGCGTCGCTGGCGCGGGACTCGCTGCGCGCGCCGGTCCTCGCGGCCGGGCTCTTCCGCAGCGTGGCGGCCGACTGGCCCTCGTCCCCCTACGCGCCCAAGGCCATCCTCGCCGCACGACAGCTCGACGGGGGGCGAGACTCGGTGGGCCTCGCGGACCGTTATGCGGACAACCCCTACCTCCAGATGATGCGCGGCACCGGTGTCGAGGCATTCCGCCAGCTCGAGGACTCGCTGGCCCGCTTCGAGATCGCCGTGACCACCGCGCAGCCGACCGCGCCCCGGGCCGGTCCGGCCCGTCGCCCCGCACGGCGACCCGAGGCGGAGGCACCCGGGCGCCGCCAGCCCCCCGCCGGACGGGCGGGGGTGGAGCCGTAGTGCCCGCACCGCTCGCCCGTACGGTCTTCGGCACCACCTTCCAGAATCCCGTCCTTCTCGCCTCCGGGACCGCGGGCTACGGCCACGAGCTCGAGGGCGTCATGGACCTCGAGCGCCTCGGCGGCCTCGTCTGCAAGGCGGTGTCGCTCGCGCCGCGCGCCGGCAACCGGCCGCCGCGCGTGGCCGAGTTCGGCGGCGGGATGATGAACAGCGTCGGGCTCGCCAACCCCGGCCTTGCCGCGGTGCGCGAGCGCGACCTCCCGCGGCTCCTCGCCCGGCTCCGGCAGGCCCGGCTCCTCGTCAACGTCGTCGGGTTCGAGCTCGACGAGTACGAGCGCGTCGTCGAGGGACTAGATGACCTGCCCGGCATCGTCGGCTACGAACTCAACCTCTCCTGCCCGAACACGCACGCCGGCGGCCTCGAGTTCGGCGCCGACCCGGCGTGCATCGCGCGCATCGTCTCCGGCTGCCGCGCCCGCACCCGCCGTGCGGTCGTGGCGAAGCTCTCCCCCGTCCTCCCCGATCCCGCCGCGGCGGCGCTCGTGGCGCGCGACGCCGGGGCCGACGGCGTCACCCTCGTGAACACGGTACCCGGCCGGCTGTGGGAGGCCGACGGGACGCCGCGCCTCGGGAACGTGACCGGCGGCGTGAGCGGACCGGCGCTCCTCGCCATCGGGGTGAACGCCGTGGCGAAGGTCGCCGACCGTGCCGCCGGGACGCTCGCCATCCTCGGCGTCGGCGGCATCCGGAGTGCGGACGACGTGCGCCAGTACCTGCGTGCCGGCGCCACCCTCGTCCAGATCGGCACCGCCGGGCTCGCGGACCCGCGCCTGCCCGAACGTGTCGTCCGCGACCTGGAGCGCACCGATGGCTGAGGTGATCGTGGCCCTCGACCTGCCCGACGCCGACGCCGCCTGGCGGCTCCTCGACCGGGCCGCGGGCGTGCGCTGGGTGAAGGTGGGCTCGATCCTCTTCACCCGTGAGGGGCCCGCGTTCGTGCGCGCCCTGACCGGGCGGGGCTACCAGGTGTTCCTGGACCTCAAGTGGCACGACATCCCCAACACGGTGGCCGGCGCCGTGCTGCAGGCCCGGGACCTCGGCGTGTCCATGGCCACCGTGCACGCCCTCGGCGGGCCCGCGATGCTGGCCGCCGCGCGGGAGGCGGCAGGCGATGCGCTGCTCGTGGTCGCGGTGACCGTCCTGACCTCCCACTCGCCCGCGGAGTTCGCGGCGGTCGTGGGGCGGGGAACTCCCGACCTCGGCGGTGAGGCGCTGCGGCTCGCGGCGCAGGCGCGCCAGGCCGGCCTGCCCGGGATCGTCTGCAGCGCGCACGAGGTCGCGGCGGTGCGGGGGGCGTGGCCGGAGGCCCGCGCCCTCGTCGTGCCCGGCATCCGGCGCCCCGGGGATGCCGCCGGGGACCAGGCGCGCACGGCCACGCCCGCCAAGGCGGTGCAGGCGGGGGCGACCCACCTCGTGGTCGGGAGGCCGGTGCTGCAGGCGGCCGATCCGGCCGCCGCCTGGGCGGACCTCGCCCGGGATGCGGGGCGGGCTCCGTGACCGGCCCCTGGGGGGTGTTGCTGGCGCTGCTCCTGGCAGGGCAGGACACCTCGCTGGCAGGGGCGGCCGAGTCCCTGCGGGGCGCCTGGGCCCGGCACGACGAGGTGGCGCTGCTGGCCACCGCCCGGCGGCTCGTCGTCCAGCTGCCGGGAGCCGAGCCCTCGAGTGCGCTCGAGCGGGAGCAGGCGCGTGCGCTGCTGCGGGAGTTCCTGGCCAGCGGGGAGGAGGAGGCGACCCTCCTGCGGGCGGCCCGGGCCACCGGGGAGCGGAGGGGGTACGTGGAATTGCAGCGGCGGTACCGGGTCCGGGGGACACAGGCGGTCCGGGTCCAGTCGGTCCTGCTGAGCCTCGTCCGGGGGGAGGGGGGGTGGGAGCTGGTGGAGCTCCGGGTGATCGGCTAACCCCTTCCCTTGCGTCGCGATGCGGAGGGGGCTATCATACGAGTCTGCGTCTTAAACCGGTTCCGGAGAGGTCCGTGAAGGTTCGTTCGAGTGTGAAGCCCATCTGCGAGCATTGCAAGGTGGTCCGCCGCGCTGGCGTGGTGCGCATCATCTGCAAGCGCAATCCCAAGCACAAGCAGCGGCAGGGCTGACCCATGGCTCGTATCGCCGGCGTGGACCTTCCGCGCGAGAAGCGCGTCGAGATCGCGCTCACGTACATCTACGGCATCGGGCGGCCGACCAGCGCCCGACTGCTCGAGGAGACGGGCGTCAGCCCGAACACCCGCGTCCGGGACCTCTCGGACGCCGAGGTGGCGCGCCTCCGGCAGGTGATCGAGCGCTCGGTGAAGGTGGAGGGAGCCCTCCGCACCGAGATCGCGATGAACATCAAGCGCCTGATGGACATCGGGAGCTACCGGGGCATCCGGCACCGCCGCGGGCTGCCCGTGCGCGGCCAGCGGACGCACACGAATGCGCGCACCAAGAAGGGTCGCCGCATCGCCATCGCCGGCAAGAAGAAGGTGACGAAGAAGTAACATGACGAATCCGACCCAGCCGACCCCGACGCCCGCCGCGGCCGCGCCCCAGGCGCCGGCCGCCGCCGCGCCGCGCGCGGGCGGGAAGCGCACCAAGAAGGTGGTGGAGTCCGAGGGCATCGCCCACATCTCGGCCACCTTCAACAACGTCCTGATCACGATCACGGACATGAAGGGCAACGCCCTCACCTGGGGCACCGCCGGCAAGGCGGGCTTCAAGGGCTCGAAGAAGTCCACGCCCTTCGCCGCGACGGTGGCGGCCGAGAACTGCGGCCGCGAGGCGATGAACCTCGGGCTGCGCCGCGTGCACGTGCGGGTTCAGGGCCCGGGCTCGGGCCGCGAGTCCGCGATCCAGGCGCTGGCGTCGGCGGGCCTCCGGGTGGTCTCCATCCGGGACGTGACGCCCATCCCCCACAACGGGTGCCGTCCCCCGAAGAAGCGGCGGGTCTGAGCCGATGTCGCGCTATACCGAGGCCAACTGCAAGCTCTGCCGCCGCGAGGGGCAGAAGCTGTTCCTCAAGGGCACCAAGTGCCTGACCGAGAAGTGCCCCGTCGAGCGCCGGGCGTACCCGCCGGGCCAGCACGGCCAGACGCAGTCGGGGCGCGGCCGCAAGGCGTCCGAGTACGCCAAGCAGCTGCGTGAGAAGCAGAAGGTGAAGCGGATGTACGGCCTCTCCGAGGTCCAGTTCCGCAACCTGTTCGACCGGGCGACGCGCGAGCCGGGCGTGAAGGGCACGAACCTCCTCGTGGCCCTCGAGACGCGGCTCGACAACATCGTCTTCCGCATGGGCTTCGCGGCGAGCCGCAAGGCGGCCCGCCAGCTGGTGCGGCACGGCCACGTGCAGGTGAACGGCGAGAAGGTCGACATCCCGTCCTACGCGGTGCAGCCGGGCCAGGAGGTCCGCGTGGCCCCGGCGAGCCGGGAGAACGTGAGCGTCAAGCTGGCGCAGGAGTTCGCGTCGCGCGGCCAGCAGGTCTCGTGGGTCAGCGTGGACGCCGAGAAGGCGGCCGGCCGGCTTCTCGAGCGCCCGGTCCGCGAGGCCATCCCGATCAACGCGCAGGAACAGCTCGTCGTCGAGCTGTACTCCAAGTGAGCATGAGCATCGACCTGACCGGCCTGGTCCGCCCGCACCTGGTCGAGATGACCAAGCGGGAGGACAACCCGAACGTGGCGGAGTTCCGGCTCCAGCCGCTCGAGCGGGGCTACGGCTACACGCTCGGGAACGCGCTGCGCCGGCTGCTCCTCTCGTCGCTCCGCGGGAGCGCCGTCTGGGCGTTCCGCATGGACGGCGTCGTGCACGAGCACCAGACGGTGCAGGGCGTGCTCGAGGACGTCCACCAGATCATCCAGCGCCTCAAGGCCCTGGTGCTCGTCCTCGACCCCGAGGTGGACGAGGCGGTCCTGCACATCAAGCGCGAGGGCGCCGGCCCGGTCTACGCGCGCGACATCCAGCCCCACGGCTCGGTGCGCGTCGTGAACCCGGACCACCTGCTCTTCACGCTGCAGGACGACCGCGACGTGAACTGCGAGCTCTACGTGAACAAGGGCCGCGGCTACGTCGAGAGCGAGCTGCACCCCCTCGACCGGTCCATGCCGGTGGACCTCGTGCGCATCGACGCGATCTACAACCCGGTCCGCCGCGCCAACTTCACGGTGGCGGAGACCCGCGTCGGCCAGCGCACCGACTACGACCGGCTCGTGGTCACCGTGGAGACCAACGGCACGATCTCGCCCGAGGATGCCATCGCCTACGCGGCGGCGCTCGCGCAGGAGCACTTCCGGTACTTCGTCGAGTTCGGCAAGGTCCCGGCGGCGCGCGAGCCGGTGGCCGAGGGCGCCATCGCGAGCGCGCACCTCAAGGCGCTCCTCGCCCGGCTCATCGACGACTTCGGGCTCTCGGTGCGCTCGCTCAACTCGCTCAAGAACTCGAACATCCGCACCATCCGCGACCTCGTCGCCTACACCGAGGACGAGCTCCTCAAGGTGAAGAACGTCGGGGAGAAGGCGCTCGCCGAGATCCGCGAGCTCCTCTCGCGCGAGGGCCTCGCCTTCGGCCTCGTCTTCGAGGAAGTCGACGGCGAGCTCCGGGCGGTCAGCAAGGCCTCGGCACCGGCGGCGCCGGCGCCCGGCACGGAGGCGTAAATGCGGCATCGCGCGAAGGGACGCCAGCTGTCCCGCACGTCGAGCCACAAGAAGGCGCTGCTCAACAACATGGCCACGAGCCTCTTCCAGCACGACGCGATCGTGACCACGGAGGCCAAGGCCAAGGAACTGCGGCCCTTCGCCGAGCGGCTCATCACCCTGGCGCGCCGGGGCGACCTGCACGCGGTGCGGCTCGCCGAGCGCAAGATCAAGGACCGTCAGGTGCTCGGCCGGCTCTTCAAGGAAATCGGCCCGCGCTTCGCCGCGCGCCCCGGCGGCTACACCCGCATCCTCAAGCTCGGCCACCGGCCGGGCGATGGCGCCGAGCTGGCGCGCATCGAGCTGCTCGCCGAGTGACGCGACCCGCCGCGGGACCGGAGCGGTTCGGGAAGGGGACCTTCGGGTCCCCTTTTTTCAGGCCCGCGGCGGCCCCGCTCCCCGAAATGACGACGCCCGCGCCGGGTGGGCGCGGGCGTGCGGGACGCGGGCCGGGGACGGGCTCAGCCCGCCTTGGCCACGCGGTTACTCTTGAGGCACTGCGTGCAGACGCGCACCCGCTTCGGGGCGCCGTCCACGAGGACGCGCACCGTCTGCAGGTTGGGGTACCAGCGCCGCTTCGTCTTGTTGTTGGCGTGGCTGACGTTGTGGCCGCTGGCGGGCCCCTTCGCGCACACGGAACAGACCCGTGCCATATGCCGCTCCATCAGTCGGTGAAACGCTGTCCGGAAACCCGGAAAGACCGTAAAGCTAACCACCCCCGTCGGTTGACACAACGGGGGGGATCCTGACCATGCCCAAGGCCCTCATCACCGGCATCACCGGCCAGGACGGCTCGTACCTCGCGGAGTTCCTGCTCGCGAAGGGCTACGAGGTGTTCGGGGTGGTCCGCCGGACCAGCCACCACAGCTACGAGCGCATCGAGCACCTCCTCGACCGGCTGACGATCGTCCCGGCCGACCTGCTCGACCAGCACTCGCTCACCGTCGTGCTGCAGGAGACGCGGCCCGACGAGGTCTACAACCTCGCCGCGCAGTCGTTCGTGCCGACGTCGTGGACGCAGCCGGTGCTCACCGGCGAGTTCACCGCCCTCGGCGTGACGCGCATCCTCGAGGCGATCCGGCTCGTCCACCCGCAGGCGCGCTTCTACCAGGCGTCGAGCTCCGAGATGTTCGGGAAGGTGCGCGAGACGCCGCAGCACGAGGCGACCCCGTTCTATCCGCGCTCCCCGTACGGGGTCGCCAAGGTGTACGGGCACTGGATCACGGTGAACTACCGCGAGTCCTACGGCCTGTACGCGGTGAGCGGGATCCTCTTCAACCACGAGTCGCCCCGCCGGGGCGTCGAGTTCGTGACGCGGAAGGTCACCGAGGGTGTGGCGCGGATCCGCCACGGCCTCGCCACCGAGCTGCGGCTCGGGAACCTGGACGCCCGGCGCGACTGGGGCTTCGCCGGGGACTACGTCGAGGCGATGTGGCTCATGCTGCAGCAGCCGGAGCCCCGGGACTACGTGATCGGGACCGGGGAGACCCACAGCGTGCAGGAACTCGTCGAGATCGCCTTCGCGCACGCCGGGCTCGACTGGCGGCGGCACGTGAAGGTGGACGAGCGCTTCCTGCGGCCGGCGGAGGTGGACCTGCTGCAGGCCGACCCGACCCGGGCCCGCGAGGAGCTGGGGTGGCGGCCGCGCACGGACTTTGCGACCCTGGTGCGGATGATGGTGGACGCGGACCTCGAGCGCCTGGCCGCCCGCCCGCGATGAGGGTGCTGGTCACCGGGGCCGACGGCTTCGTCGGCCGGTACGCGGTGCGCCGCCTGCTGGCGGCGGGCCACGGCGTGGTCGCCTGCCGCCGCGCCGCGGGACCCGAGTTCCCCCGGTGGCTCACCCCCGAGGAGCGGGGCCGGACGCGCTGGGTGCCCCTCGAGCTCGACGACGAGCCGCTCGTCCGTGCGGCGGCCGCCGAGCCGGTGGACGCGGTGCTGCACCTCGCGGCCCTCGCCTCGGGCCGGCAGGCGCGCCAGAGCCCCGCGCTCGCCTGGGAGGTGAACGCCGCCGGGACGGCGCGGCTCTGCGAGGCACTCGCGATGAGGGGCGACCCGCTCCCGCGCGTGCTCGTGGTGTCCACGGGCGAGGTGTACGGGATGGGCCCCGCGCGGCCGCGGCGCGAGGCCGACGTGCCCGCGCCGGTGAACCCGTACGCCGCCAGCAAGCTCGGCGCCGAGATCGCCGCGCAGGAGGTGATGCGGCGCACGGGGCTGCCGGTCGTGGTGGCGCGACCGTTCGCGCACACCGGGCCGGGCCAGAGCGACATGTACGTCGCGCCCGCGTTCGTCGAGCGGCTCCGCCTCGCGCAGGCGGTGGGCGGCGTCGCGGTGCAGGTGGGGAACCTCGAGCCGGTGCGCGACTTCCTCGACGTGCGCGACGTGGCGGAGGCCTACCTGCGGATCCTCGAGCGCGGCGAGCCGGGCGCCACGTACAACATCGCGAGCGGGCACGGGACCGGGCTGCGCGACCTCTTCGACCGCCTCGCGGCGCTCGTCGGGGTGCGCGCGCTGCCCGAGCCCGACCCGCTCCTCAGCCGGACCGCCGACATCCCGCACCTCGTCGGCGATGCCACGAACCTCCGCGAGGCGACCGGCTGGTCGCCCGCGATCCCGCTCGACCAGACACTCCGGGACCTCGTCGATGCCCAAGCGGACTGACCTCTCCTCCATCCTCCTCATCGGGTCGGGGCCGATCGTGATCGGCCAGGGCGCCGAGTTCGACTACTCCGGCACGCAGGCGGTCCGGGCCCTGAAGGAGGAGGGCTACCGGGTGATCCTGGTGAACTCGAACCCCGCCACGATCATGACCGACCCGGAGCTCGCCGACCGGACCTACATCGAGCCGGTGACGCCCGAGTGGGTGGCGAAGATCATCGAGCGCGAGCGCCCCGACGCCCTCCTCCCCACGATGGGCGGCCAGACGGCCCTGAACGTGGCGATGGCGCTCGTCAAGGACGGGACGCTCGCGAAGTACGGCGTCGAGCTCATCGGCGCGAACGAGCGGGCGATCCGCATCGCCGAGGACCGGGCCGAGTTCGCCGAGGCGATGAAGCGGATCGGGCTGCGCTGCCCGCAGGGGCGCGTCGTGACCTCGGTCGAGGAGGCCTTCGCTGCGGTCGAGGAGACCGGCTACCCGGCGATCTGCCGGCCGAGCTTCACGCTGGGCGGCTCGGGCGGCGGCATCGCCTACAACCGCGAGGAGTTCGACGCCCTCATCCGGCGCGGCCTCGAGCTCTCGCCGGTGGGCTCGGTGCTCGTCGAGCGGAGCATCATCGGCTGGAAGGAGTTCGAGCTCGAGGTGATGCGCGACGGGCAGGACAACGTCGTCATCGTCTGCTCGATCGAGAACTTCGACCCGATGGGCGTGCACACCGGCGACTCGATCACCGTCGCGCCGGCGATGACGCTCACCGATCGCGAGTACCAGCAGATGCGCGACGCGGCCATCCGCATCATCCGCGAGGTGGGCGTCGCCGCGGGCGGCTGCAACATCCAGTTCGCGGTGAACCCGCGCACCGGCGAGCAGCTCGTCATCGAGATGAACCCGCGCGTCTCGCGGAGCTCCGCGCTCGCCTCGAAGGCGACCGGCTTCCCGATCGCGCGCATCGGCACCAAGGTTGCGGTCGGCTACAGCCTCGACGAGCTCCCGAACGACATCACGAAGACCACGCCCGCGAGCTTCGAGCCGGTGCTCGACTACGTCGTGGTCAAGATCCCGCGCTTCGCCTTCGAGAAGTTCCCGACCGCCGACCCGACGCTCACGACGCAGATGAAGTCGGTGGGCGAGGTGATGGCGATCGGCCGCACCTTCAAGGAGGCGATGCAGAAGGGGCTCCGCGGCCTCGAGGCGGACCGGATCGGCTTCCACCCGGGCGCCACCCCGGCCGACGACCGGCTCGACGACGCCACCGCGGACACCGTCCGGGCCGCGCTGGGGCGACCCACGCCCGAGCGCATCTTCCAGCTGCGCCGCGCGCTCGACCTCGGCATCCCGATCGAGGAGATCGCCGAGCGGAGCGGGATCGACCCCTGGTTCCTGAGCCAGCTCGAGGACCTCGTCGTCGCCGAGCGCGCCTGGGTGGCACGCACCGGCCGGGACGACGACGCCACCGAGCGCGCCGCGATCCGCCGCATGAAGCGCCTCGGGTTCTCGGACCGCCAGCTCGCGCTCCTCGACGGCGTCCCGGAGGACGCCTTCCGGGCGCATCGCCACCGCCTCGGCGTGCACCCCGTCTACAAGACGGTGGACACCTGCGCGGGCGAGTTCCCGTCGAAGACGCCGTATCTCTACTCGTGCTACGACGAGGAGAACGAGTCGGGCCCGGCGGGCGCGAAGACGGTCGTCATCCTCGGCAGCGGGCCCAACCGCATCGGGCAGGGCGTGGAGTTCGACTACTGCTGCGTGCGCGCGGTCATGGAGTTCCGCCGGATGGGCTACCGGGCGGTGATGGTGAACTCGAACCCCGAGACCGTCTCGACCGACTTCGACATGTCGGACGCCCTCTACTTCGAGCCCCTCACGCTCGAGGACGTCCTCGAGATCTGCCGCCTCGAGGCGCCCCTGGGCGTCGTGGTGCAGCTGGGCGGGCAGACGCCCCTCCGCCTCGCGAAGGGCCTCGAGCGGGCCGGGCTCCGCATCCTCGGCACCTCGCCCGAGGCGATCGACCTGGCCGAGGACCGCGGCCGCTTCGAGAAGCTCGCGCGCGAACTCGGCGTGCGGCAGCCGGACGCCGGGATCGCCTTCTCGGTGGAGGAGGCGGAGGCGGTGGCGCGGCGGATCGGCTACCCGGTGCTGGTGCGCCCGAGCTACGTCCTGGGCGGCCGCGCGATGGAGATCGTCTACGACGACGAGGCGCTCCGCCGGTACTTCACGCGCGCCGCGCGCGTGGCGCCGGAGCACCCCGTGCTCATCGACCGGTTCCTCGAGGACGCCTTCGAGGCCGACGTGGACGCCATCTGCGACGGGCAGCGGTGCGTGATCGGCGGCGTCATGCAGCACATCGAGGACGCCGGCATCCACTCGGGCGACTCCGCCTGCGTGATGCCGCCGTACCTCATCAAGGAGCGCGAGATCGAGCAGATGAAGGAGTACACCCGCCAGTTCGCGCTCAAGCTGGGGGTGGTGGGCCTCATCAACGTCCAGTACGCGATCCGGGACGGCGTCGTGTACGTCCTCGAGGTGAACCCGCGCGCCTCGCGCACGGTGCCGTTCGTGTCGAAGACGACGGGCGTCCCGCTGGCCAGCATGGCCGCCGCCGTGATGCTCGGGCGGACGCTGGACGAGCTGGGCCTCGAGGACGAGGTGCTGCACCCGTACGTCGCGGTGAAGGAGGCGGTCTTCCCGTTCAGCAAGCTCCCCGGGGTGGACCTCCTCCTCGGCCCCG
>JBAIWX010000188.1:0-14883 GCA_037916975.1 Gemmatimonadales bacterium | reverse complement strand
GGCCGGCCCGGCGGGCGCGGGCACCGGGGCGGCGGTCCGCCGGGCCGGGGCGGCCGCGGGGGTCGGGGGGGCAAGCCGCCGTGGCGGCGCTAGGCGGACCGGGGACGCGGACGGGGGACTCCCCCGCCCGCGTATCTTTGCCCGCCATGTCGCCCCTCGTCCACCTCGCGCTCGTCGCGGTCCAGGCGCTCTTCGCGAGTCTCGCGATCGCCGGCCGTTACGTCCTGCCGGAGTTCCCCGCCGGCGCGCTCGTGAGCGTGCGGGTGCTCGGCGCCGCGGCGGTGCTCTGCGGCGTGAACGCGCTGCGCGGCGGCCCGTGGGTGTCGGACCGGCGGGACCTGCTGCGCCTCGCGATCCTCGGCTGGCTCGGCATCGCCGCGAACCAGAGCCTGTTCCTCTTCGGCCTCAAGCACACCACCGCGATCAACGCGACGATCCTCGTCACGACGGTGCCGGTGTTCACCGTGCTGGGGTCGGTGCTGACCGGCCGCGAGCCGGCGTCGCTGCCCAAGTTCGCGGGGATCGCGCTCGCCGCCGGCGGGGCGGTGTGGCTCATCGGCCCGGACCGCTTCACGCTCGATCCCGGGGTCGCGCTCGGGAACCTGCTGATCGTCCTCGGGATGCTCTGCTACGCCGCGTACTTCATCCTGAGCAAGGACCTGCTGCGGAAGTACGACTCGATCACGGTGAGCGCGTACGTCATGCTCTTCGCGATCCTGGGCGTCCTGCCGCTCGGCGCCCTCGCGCTCCGCGGCTTCGACCCCGGTGCGGTGCGCGGGCCGGTGTGGGCGTGGACGGCGTACATCGTCGCGGGGCCCACGATCCTCACCTACCTGCTCAACATCTGGGCGCTCCGGCGGGCCTCGTCGAACGTCGTGGCCGTGTACATCTACCTGCAGCCGCTCATGACCGCGCTGGTCGCGCCGCTCCTGCTCAAGGGCGAGGGCCTCACGCCGCGGGCGGCGGCCGCGGGCAGCCTCATCTTCGCCGGGCTCGCGCTGGTGGTGTGGGCCGAGCGGCGGCAGCAGCGGGCGATGCCGGAGGAGGCGCCGGTCGGGGAGTAGGTGTCCACGCGGGGCGGGGTTATGCGTCCCTTCCTGTAACGGCGGCGACTTGCCGCCGAGGGTGTCTCGGATTGAAACTTCACCCTTCCCGCTAGCGTAACTGGTGGCATGAGCGACGCGCCGACCCCGCTTCCCCCCTCGGTCTTCTCGCCCCTCGCCAAGGCCCTCCTCGACGGCTTCAGCGAGGGGGTCGTGGTCTTCGATGCCGAGGGGCGGGTGACGTATGCCAACCTGCCGGCGCGCGAGCAGCTGCGCGGGATCGACCTGAGTGAGGGGGCGCGCGACCTGCTGCCGCGGCTCTCGGCGATCGGCGGCCGGCTCCGGCCGCTGCGGGTCGGGCCGCTCGAGCTGGGCGAGGCGATGTTCATCCCCGGCGTGTCGGGACCGACCACGCTCGCCGAGCGGGAGAAGGAGGCGATCGTGAAGATGCTGGACGCGAACAACTGGAAGCTCGCGGAGACCGCCCGGCATCTCGGCATCAGCCGCACGACGCTCTGGCGCCGCCTCAAGGCGTACGGACTCCACCGGGACGGCCGGACCAAATGGGCTCGCTCCTCCACGCCGCAGGACTAGCGGCCGCGGTACTCGCCACTCCCCCCGACACCACGCCTCCGTCGCCCTTCGCCACCGCGGCCACGCAAGTGGTCGTGGAGCGGGCGATGGCGCGCCTGCACGCGCAGGACTCGGCGGTCACCGACTATGCCGCGACCATCCGCTACCGGCTGAGCCTCTCGCTCGGCCGGCGCCGCTGGGGCCGGAGCCCCGTCGGGGCGGTCGAGGAGCAGGAGGCGCGCATCCAGTGGCAGCGCCCGAACGACCTCCGGGTGGACGTGGTCGGGCGCCGCGCGACGTCGCGCTGGAAGGACGTGAAGCTCGAGAGCGTCTTCGACCGGCCGTGGTTCGTGCCGCGCAGCGTGGGCGACTCGGTGCGCGTCTTCAGCGACGAGTTCCCGGCGATCGCGCCGCTCCACCCGCTCGCCGCGGCGGGCCCGGCGTTCTACCGCTACGCGCTGGTGGACAGCGTCGGCCTCGCCACGCCCGACGGGCGCCGCACCTGGGTGCACCAGGTCGAGGTGGTGCCGGTGCGGGCCGGCGCCGCGCTCGTCACCGGGTCGCTCTGGATCGCGGCGGGGACGGGCGAGGTCGTGCGCTTCGCCTTCCGCTACGTGGGCGAGGGGTTCTGGGTCGCGCCCGACGAGGGGACCCGGCGCGACTCCGCGGACGCACGCTTCGCGAATCGCGTCCTGAGCCGCTTCCTCACCCTCGACGCCGACCTCGAGTACGCGATGGAGGCGGGCGGCCACTGGATGCCGTACCGCCAGACGCTCTCCGGCTCCCTCAAGCTGCCGCTCGCCGGCGACCTCGTGATCCCGTTCGAGGCGACGACGAGCTTCCGGGACTACGCGATCAACACCGGCCGCGCGATCGCCTTCGAGCTGCCCGCGCCCGACCCGGGCGCCCCGCGCGACAGCCTGCGGCAGGCGGCGCGGGCCCGGCGCGACTCGATCGAGCGCGCGCGCCGCGCCGGCGGGATCCCGGACTCGCTCTGGGCGCGGGACTACGCGGGGACGTGGGCCGGAGGGCGCTTCGAGCTGCACCGGCCGTCCAGCACCGCGCTGGCGCACTACCGCGCCTGGGGTGACACGCTCGTGCTCGCAGCCGACCCGGAGGCCGACGCCCGGCGGCGCACCGTGGAGGCGGACCTCGCGCGGCTCACCGAGCGGCTGCCCGACGACTTCACGGGCGAGCGGGCCGTCTGGTTCGGGGCGGAGCGCGTGACCGACTACTTCCTCTGGAACCGGGTGCAGGGCTACTCCCTCGGCGCGGGCGTGGGGGCGCGCGTCCCGGGCGTCGCGTTCACCGACCTGCACGCGACGGTGCGGTACGGGTTCTCGGACAACCGCGTGACGGGGCGCCTCGCCGTCGAGCGCAACGGGCCCGGCTGGCGCCTCCTCCTCGCCGGGTACGACGACCTGGGCGACGTGGACCCGCTCTCGCCCGGGCGCAACTTCGAGAACTCGCTCAACGGCATCCTCGCCGCGCACGACAACGCCGACTACTACCGCGCCCGCGGCGGGAGCGCGCAGCTCGACCTGCCGCTCGGCAACCGGAGCGACCTGCGGTTCCAGGCGTGGGCGGAGCGGCAGCGCAGCACGCGCGCGTACGCCCGGTCGGGCGTGAACGACGCGCTGGGCGGCGACGGGATCCTGCCGCCCAACGCACCGGTGGCGGAGGGCACCTTCGGCGGCGGGCGCGCGACCTACACCCGCGGCAGCGGCACGCGCCTCACGCTGGCGGCCGACGTGCTCTCGGGCGCGGGCACGACGACCGGCCGCGCGTGGGGCGAGTTCCGCCTGCGCGCCGGCGACGAGCGCGGCGCGACGCTGCGGCTCAAGGGCGGGGCGGCGACGAAGTCGCTGCTGCCGCAGGTGGCGTTCCGCGCGGGCGGGATGCACACCGTCCGCGGCTTCGACTACGGCACGCTCCGGGGGCAGTCGTTCTGGTCGGCGCAGCTCGACGTCTCGCCGATCGGCGGCAGCTTCCGGCCCGTCGGCTTCGTGGACGCGGGGTGGGCGGGACCGCTCGACGGCTTCGGCCGCGGCCGGGCGCTCGTGGGCGCCGGCCTCGGCCTCTCGGTGTACAGCACCCTCCTTCGCACCGGCGTCGTCCGGTTCGACGTGAGCCGGGCGCTCTCGCCGGGGCGCCGGACGCTCCGGTTCGACATCGCGCTCGTGACGGTGCGGTGAGCGCGGCGCGGCGCGTCGCGCTCGTCGCGGCGCTCGGGGCACTGGTCGCGGGCCTCGGCTGCCGGGGCACCTCGGCGCGGGCCGGCTGGTCGCCCGATGCGGCGACGGGCGGGACGCTCCAGGCGGCGTGGCGCCTCCGCGACTCGGCGACGGTGGGCCGGTGGTCGGGCCCGGCGGAGGCCCGCTGGTGCGAGGCGGCCCACCGCCTGGTCGTGCTGGCGACGCGCGGCGACACGGGACTCGGCGTGCTGGCGGTACTGCCGGGGGCGCTCGCCCCGGCGGAGGCGCCGGTGGCCGACAGCACGGCGCCGGCGCCCCGGTCGGGCGTGGCACTTCGCCTGCCCGGCGTGACGATGGTGGCCGGGTTCCGGGCGGTGGGCGGGCAGCTCCGCCTCACAGGGGCCGGCGCCACGGTGAGCGGCGAGGCGGAGGCGGGACTCGCGGCCCCCGGCACCACCGACACGGTCGCGACGCTCCGGCTCAGCTTCCGCCGGGTGCCGGTGACGGGCGGGGCCGCCGGGTGCGCGGACGGCACGGGCGGCCAAACCGTCGCCCGCGGTGTACCTTAGGGCCATGGATCAGGGCTACTTCCGCAAGGGATTCGGCCTCAAGGAGGCCATCGAGGGCCAGCTCACCGCCGACTACGCCAGCGAGGTCGTGGACGCGCTGCGCGCGCGCGACCACGCACTCGCGGTCGGCCCCCTCACCTTCCGCCTCGCGCGCGAGTTCGGCTTCTGCTACGGCGTGGACCGCGCCGTGGACTACGCGTACGAGACCCGCCACAAGTTCCCCGGCAAGCGCCTCTTCCTCGTGGGCGAGATCATCCACAACCCCCACGTGAACCGGAAGCTCGAGCAGATGGGGATCACCTTCCTCACGCACGGGCCCGACGGGGAGTTCGACTTCTCGCAGGTGACGGCGGCGGACGTGGTGATCCTGCCGGCCTTCGGCGTGACGCTCGCCGACTTCGGGCGGCTGCGTGCGATCGGCTGCGTGCTGGTGGACACGACCTGCGGCTCGGTGCTCAACGTGTGGAAGCGGGTGGAGAGCTACGCGCGGGACGGCTTCACCTCGATCATCCACGGGAAGCACTACCACGAGGAGACCAAGGCCACGGCGAGCCAGGTGTCGAAGCACGCGGGCGGGAAGTACCTCGTGGTGTTCGACATGGCCGAGGCGCGCCTCGTGTGCGACTTCATCGAGGGCGGGGCGGCGGAGGCCGAGCTGGCCGCGACGTTCGCGGGGAAGCATTCGCCGGGCTTCGACTTCGCGCGGGACCTCGAGCGGATCGGCGTGGCCAACCAGACCACGATGCTCTCGAGCGAGTCGCTCGCGATCGCGGCGGAGCTCGGGAAGAGCATGACGCGCCGCTACGGTGCCGAGGAGGCGGCGCGGCACTTCCGCTCGTTCGATACCATCTGCTCGGCGACGCAGGAGCGGCAGGACGCGGTGGTGAAGCTCCTCGAGGAGCCGGTGGACCTGATGGTGGTGGTGGGCGGCTACAACTCCAGCAACACCTGCAACCTCGCGGCGCTCGTGCACTCGAAGGGCGTGCGCGTCTTCCACATCGAGGACGCGGAGGGGGTGGACCCCGCCGCGGGGACGATCCGCCACCGCCAGGTCACCACCCGCCGGGAGGCGACCGAGGCCGGCTGGCTGGGTTCTGCCCGGCGCATCGGCATCACCGCCGGCGCCTCGACCCCCAACAACAAGATCGGCGAGACCATCGCGCGCATCTGCGCGACCGCCGGCCTCGAGCGCGAGCTCGACGCCGCGCTGTCGGTGGCGTGAGCGTCCGGCAGCTCACCGTCTCCGGGCTGCCCGCCGTGGCGCTGCGCTCGGCGGCGCTCGAGCTGGTCGTCGTCCCCGCCGTCGGGCTCAAGGTCACCAATCTCCGCCGCCCCCGCGGGCGCGAGTGGCTCTGGCGGAACCCCGCGGTGCCGCTCCGCCCCGCGCGGCCCGGCGCCCCGTTCGCGGCGCAGGGCGCGAGCGGGGGGTGGGACGAGTGCTTCCCCAGCGTCGCCCCCGGCGCGCACCCGGACCGCCCCGGCGCGGCCGCGCCGCTCCCCGACCACGGCGAACTCTGGACGGCGGCGTGGGACGCGCAGGCGTACGAGCACGAGCGGGGGACGGCCATCGTCGGCGTGGCGCGGTCGGAACTCCTGCCCTGCGAGTTCCGCCGCAGCCTCACGCTCGACCGGGAGCGGCCCGTCGTCCGCGCGGACTATGCCCTCCGGCACCTGGGCGACGCGCCGTTCCACTGGACGTGGGCGGCGCACCTGCTCGTCGCCGCGCCGCCCGGGACGCGCCTCGAGGCACCGACCCTCCGGCAGGTGCGGGTGGACCACGCCGGCGGGCGGCCGGACCTCGAGGCGGGCGACCTCGTGAGCTGGCCGGGGGGGATCGGCGGGCGGGGGGATGCCTTCGAGGTGCCCACCACCGGCGGCTGGTCGGCGAAGCTGCACGGTGACGTGGGCGAGTCGGGCAGCCTGCGCGTCGTGGACCCGCGGCGCGGCGAGACGCTCACCTGCCGGGTGGACCCGGCGCTCGTGCCGCACGCCGCGCTCTGGCTCGACGGTACCGCGATCGGCGCGGAGGACGGCGGCGGGTTCGTGCTGGGCATCGAGCCGGCCATCGGCACCGCCGATGCGCTCGCGGACGCGGTCGCGCTCGGCACCGCCGCGATGCTGGCGCCGGGGGAGCAGCGGCGCTGGTGGGTGGAGTGGGAAGTGGGGGACGGCGAGGACTGAGGCCCGCCGCTCAGCCGCCCGCCTCGTCCACGAGCATCCGCGCGACCGCCGCGATCGTGAGGGGCGCGCTTCCCTCCGCCCGGTTGTTCACGATCACGTAGGCCGGGAGCCGCAGCGCCTCGGCGGTGCGCACGAGCCGCGCGAGGTCGGCGCGGAGCTGCGGCTGCGCCTCGCGGATCCGGTCGTACGGCGCGAAGGCGTCCACCGCCTCCTCGTAGGTCCGCCCCGGCCGCAGCAGCGCCCGCGCCACCAGGAACGATCCCGTCACCACGTCCGCCAGGTCCAGCTGCTCCCCGATCGGGGGCATCCGCGTCCACGAGTTGAGGACGTGCGCGACGCCGTGCTCGCGCAGGACGGCGAAGTACGCGGGCACGAGGAACTCGGGGTTCCGCAGCTCGACGGCGAACGGTCCCGCGGGCGGGAGCGCCGAGAAGAAGCGGTCCAGCCGCTCCGCGAACTCGTCGGCGCCGAGGCCGCCGCGCGCCTTCGGCGGGATCGCCTGGAACTCGAAGACGAACGGCCCGAGGTGGCCGCCGAAGTGGCGGCACCAGGGCTCGTAGACCGCCTCGAGGAAGAGCCCCGCGTCGAGGAAGTGCTCGTTCCGCTGCCCGGCGCGCGCCTTGTCCTGCACCTTGGTCCAGGTGTGGACCGTCACCTCGTGCCACACCTTGCTCACGCAGGGGAAGCCCGGCGGCAGGTGCGCGGCGTAGCGCTCGAGGGTCTCCGGGCTCGGCGGGGCGTAGAAGCTCGAGTCGATGCCGACGGTGCGGAAGAGGGGGAAGCGGGCGTACTCCGCGAGCATCTCCGCCGACGCGCCACGGCCCTTGTAGTCGCGGTGGTAGACGAGCCCGCGCCACCCGGGGTAGTTCCAGGTCGAGGTGCCGAAGCGCGCCGCGGCCGGCAGGCGGGCGGCGAGCCGCGCGAGCTCCCCGGGCGGCGGGAGGGTGTCGTCGGAAGGGAGGTCGTCCGCGCTCACGTCACTTCGGGACGATCTTGTAGACGGCCCCGGAGGTGGTGAGCACGTAGAGTTCCCCGGCCCCGTCCTCGCCGAAGCTCGTGACGTTGCCGCCGGGCGCGAGGTCGGGCCAGTCGCGCCGGTCGGTGGCGGCGCCGCCCGCGAAGCGGAAGCTGCGCACCCACCCGGCGCAGAAGTCGGCGTAGAGGTAGGTGCCGCGGAGGTCCGGGATCGCGCTGCCGCGGTAGACGAAGCCGCCCGTCACCGAGCAGCCGTCGGCGTGGGTGTAGTCGAGGGTCGGCAGGGTGAGCCCCGCCTGGTCGCAGCCGGTGGAGGGGTTGTAGCAGATGCTCCCTTCCATCGTGTTCCAGCCGTAGTTGAGCCCGCGCCCGGCGTTGCGCCCCGCGGTGGCCGGCGACACGTTCACCTCCTCGCGGTTGCTCTGGCCCACGTCGGCGACGTAGAGGTCGCCGGTCGTGCGGTCGAAGCTGAAGCGCCACGGGTTCCGGAGCCCCCAGTCCCAGAGCTCCGGCCGCGCGCCCGCGACGTTGCGGAACGGATTGTCGTTCGGGACGGCGTAGCCCGTCGCGCCGGCGACGTCGAGGCGGAGGAGGGACCCGAGCAGGTCGCTCCGGTCCTGCCCGCGCCCCTGCGGGTCGCCGCCGGAGCCGCCGTCGCCCAGGCCGAAGTAGAGATAGCCGTCCGGCCCGAAGACGATGTTGCCGCCGTTGTGGTTGTCGTACGGCTGCGTCACCGTGAGGCGGATCGCCGCGGAGCCGGCGTCCACCGAGTCGGGGTCGGCCGAGACCCGGTAGGATGCGATCACGCTGTTGCCGGCGAGGTCGGTGTAGCTCACGAAGACGCGGCCACTGGTCGCGTAGTCCGGGGCGAAGGCGAGGCCCAGCAGCCCCTGCTCGCCGCCGTTCGAGACGAGCGCCGAGATGTCGAGGAACGGACGCGCCACGACGGCGCCGTTCTTCACGATGCGCACCGTGCCGCCCTTCTCGACCACGAAGAGGCGCGGGTCGCCGGCGGGCGCGGTGAGGAGCACGGGAAAGTCGAAGGTGCCGGGCAGCGCCTGCAGTCCCACCGCGACGGGGCCCGGTGGCGGCGGCGTCGGGGAGGAGCCCGAGCCGCAGGCGGAAACGGCGATCACGGTGGCGGCGAGCAGGGCGCCCGGCGCGAGTTGGCGATGCGGCATGCGAGACCTCCGGCCTTGAAGGGAATCCCGCCGGGCGTTCCCGGCAAGGATGGTACCCGCTGGAGGGCCGACGGCGCCGCGGCGGGCAGCAGGAACGCCGGCCGGGGCGCGCGGGCGATGGACCGGAACCCGGGAGACGAGCATGGAGATGCGCGCGGCGTGGTACGCCGGTGCCGGCGACGTGGACGTGATCCAGTTCCGCACCGTGCCGATCCCCGAGCCGGGGCCGGGGCAGGTGCGGATCCGCGTGCGGGCGGCGGGCCTCAACCGGGCCGACCTGCTGCAGCGCCGCGGCGTCTATCCCGCGCCGCCCGGCTGGCCACCGTCCATCCCGGGGCTCGAGTACGCGGGCGAGGTCGAGGCGCGCGGCACCGGCGCCACGCGCTGGCGCGTCGGCGACCGGGTGATGGGCCTCGTGGGCGGCGGGGCGATGGCGGAGTGCCTGGTGGTCCACCAGGACGAGGTGCTCGCCGTGCCCGCCGCGCTCACCGACGCCGAGGCGGCGGCGATCCCCGAGGCGTTTCTCACGGCGTGGGACGCGCTCGTGCACCGGGCGCGCGCGCTCCCCGGCGAGCGGGTGCTCTTCCACGCGGTCGCGAGCGGCGTGGGCACCGCGTTCCTGCAGCTCGCGCGGCACCTTGCGGTGCACCCGGTCGGCACCTCGCGGAGCGCCGCCAAGCTCGCGCGCATCGCGGAGTACGGCCTGTCCGAGGGGATCGACACGTCCGTCGCACCGTTCCGCGCGCAGCTGGCCGAGCCTGTGCACGCGGTGATCGACACGCTGGGCGGCCCCGCCCTCGCCGACAACCTGCACGTCCTGCACCCCCTCGGCCGGCTCGTGCTGCTCGGCACGCTGCTCGGGCCCCGCGGCGAGGCCGACCTGGGCGTCGTGCTCCGCAAGCGCCTCAGCATCGTCGGTACCGTGATGCGCCCGCGGTCGCTCGCGGAGCGGATCCCCCTGCTCGCCGAGTTCGGGGAGCGCGTGCTGCCGCTCTTCTCCGCGGCGCGGCCGGGGGAGCGGCCGGCCCTCGTGCCGGTGATCGACCACGTGCTGCCGATGCCCGAGCTCGCGCGCGCGCAGGAGCTGCTCGAGCGGAACCAGACGGTGGGGAAGGTGGTCGTGGCCTGGTGAGGGCGCTCAGCCCCAGCCGAGCTCGAGCTGCGCCCCGGCCTCCGCGCCGGGGCTCGGCGTTTCGGGGGATGCCCCGCCGCGCGAGCCGGCGAGCTCGCCACGCACGGGAAAGCCGTGCTTCGCCTGCAGCGCGCGGAGCCGGGCGCCGAGCGCCTCCCGGTAGCGCCGGCTGGTGGCGGTGGCGCGGCCGAAATGCCGTTCGTAGCGCGCGATGAGCCCGGGGAACTCCGCGGCGAGGTGCGGGAGGAAGCGCTGCCGCGCCGCCTCGCCCAGGCGCAGCGGGAGGCCGACGATCCGCGTGGCGCCCGCCGCGCGCGCGGCGGCGAACAGGGCGTCGAGCGCCGCCTCGCCGTCGGTGAGGAGCGGGATGATGGGGGCGACGAGGAGGCCCGCATCGAGCCCCGCGGCACGCAGGCGGGCGAGCGAGCGCAGGCGCGCGGCGGGGTGGGGCGAGCGCGGCTCGAGCCGGCGCGCGAGCGGCGCGTCCACCGTGGCGAGCGAGACGTGGATCCGCAGCGCGTGCCGGCGGTGGAGCTCCGCGAGCAGGTCCGCGTCCCGCGCGATGAGCGGCGACTTGGAGATGATCCCGATCCGGAGCCCGCGCCACGCGCAGAGCGCCTCGAGCACCGCCCGCGTGCGCCGGAAGGTGCGCTCGGCGGGCTGGTAGGGATCCGTGGCGGTGCCGATGACCAGCTCGGCCTGGCCGAGCTTCGCGGGCGCGAGGGTGCGCCGCAGCACCTCCGCGACGTTCGCCTTGACGAGGATCTCGCGCTCGAAGGCGAGCCAGGGCGCGAGGCCGCTGTCGTGGCCGGCGCGCTCGACGGCATACCGGTGGGTGTCCCGCGCGTAGCAGTAGCTGCAGCCGAACTCACAGCCGACGTACGGGTTGAGGCTCCAGAAGCCCATCCCCGTGCTCTCGGGCGGGTTGAGCGCGGCACCCACCCGATAGGCGAAGAAGCGGGTGCCGCGCTGGCGGGCCTCCGCGAGCGCGAGGCGGGCCCGGCGCTCCTCCGCGATCAGCGCGAGCTGGGCGCCGCGCCGCTCAGTTGCAGCGGCCCCAGCCACAGTGCAGGCAGCTCAGGCATCCCGACGCACGGGTGACCGGCCCGGCGCACTCGGGGCAGACGCGGATGGCAGGAAGGGTGAGCGGGTTGGGCTCCCGGAGGGCGGCCGGGACGGGCTCAGGCAGGGGCGACATGGCGGCTCCGGCGATCGGGGGGAGGTTCAACCTATACCCGAAGAAATACCGAAGCAAGACCTGGCTGGGGTGGCCCGGTGGGCGCCCCTCGCGGGCTGGCAGGAGTCGCTAGGCGCGCGGCGCGCGCGGGCTGCCGCGCACCACCCTCGGCGGCTCCTGCGGCGCCCGGAAGTCGTCGTCGCCCGCCGGCCGCACGAGGAGGTCGCAGGCGAGCCAGAGGGTGTGCGCGAAGGGATGGAAGAGCACCGGCGTGCCGAGCATGAGCACGAACGTCGAGACGTTGAGGAAGGTCCAGGGCAGGTCGGGCCACGTGAGCGCCAGCACGGCGCCCCACCAGGCGGTGAACACCACCTCGATCGCCACGAGGTTCAGGAAGTAGGCCCCGAGCCAGTAGCCGCGCTCGCCGCGGGTGAAGCCGAGCCCGCAGCGGTCGCAGCCGGGCAGGACGGTGGTCCAGCCCAGCATGACGCGGCCGCCGCCGCACTGCGGGCAGCGGAGGCGGAGCGCCCGGCCGAGGAGCCGGAGCGCGCCGGGGGCGGGGGGATGGGCGGCGGGCGTCACTTCTCGAGTATACCGGCGGTCCCGCCGGGCGATCCAACCCTCAGGGCAGCGCGTCCGCCCAGCGCCCGAGCGCCGCGAGGCGCTCCTCGAAGCCCCGGTCCGCGAACAGGGCGTGGTAGGCGCCCGCACACTCGACCAGCGTGACGCGCGGCGCGGCCGGCCCCGCGGCGAGGCGGCGGCTCCCCGAGATCGGGACCATGCGGTCCGCCGTGCCGTGGAGGATGAAGGTCGGCACGGCGAGCCGCGCGGCGCGCGCGTGCACGGACTCGATCGCGTCGAGCACCTCGGTGCCGAGGCGCGCCGACGACTTCCGGTGGAAGAGCGGGTCGGCGAGCACGGCGGCCACGATGGCGGGGTCGCGGGCGAGTCCGGAGAGGTCGAGCCCCGTCTCGAGGGTGAAGGTGGGCCAGACGCCGGAGAGGAGCCGCGCCAGGAGGAGCAGCGCGCGCGGGACGCCCACCTCGCCGATCGCCGGCGCGGCGAGCGCGAGTCCGGCGAGCCCGTCCGGCCGCTCGAGCGCGTAGTCGAGCGCGACGAGCCCGCCCAGGCTGTTGCCGAGGAGCACGAGCGGCGCGCCGCCCTCCTCGCGCCGCACGTCGTCCACCACCGCGGCGAGGTCCGCCCGGAAGACGGCGAGGCGCTCCACGTGGCCGCGGCGCCCCGGCGAGCGGCCGTTGCCGCGCGGCTCGTGCGCGTGCACCGCCCAGCCGCGCGCCAGCGCCCACGCCACGAGGTTCGGGTAGAGCCCGGCATGGTCGCCGAGGCCGGTGACGTTGAGGAGTATGCGGCGCGGCGGGCCCGCCGGCCGCCACCGGTCGCGCGCGAGCGCCGCCCCGTCCGGGGCGCGCGTCGTCGCGAAGACGGCCTCGCCCGTCACCGGACCACCCGCACCACCGCGTCCTCGCGGAGCCAGCCCCCCTCGGGCCGCACGTCGCGCAGGTGGACCGTCGCGTGCGGGAGGCCGTCGGGGAGCACGGGGGCGTCGTGGGGCGCGAAGGCGAGCGCGTACACCGTGGGGCCCGCGTTGCGCGCATGCTCCGCGACGAACGCGGCGAGCCGCGCCGCGGGCGGCTCGAGGCCGGGGGGCTCCGGTGCCGCGCGGCGGTGGCGCTCGAGGGCGGGGATCACCTCGGTGCGGGGCACCCGGAGCGCGCGATAGCGCGCCCGCAGGTGTGCCTCGCGCCCGGCGGCCGGCTCGGCGGCCGGACGCACGAGGGCGCAGGCGCACGCACCGGCGCGAAGCGCCACGGCGGTCTGGGACCCGTGGAGGAGGGCGCGGAACCTCGGCTGCTCGGCGGGATCGAGGGCGTCGGCACGCACGCCCGGGGGGAGCATCGCCCGTACCTCGCTGAGCGTGAGCGGGCTCACGAGGACGAGCTGGTAGCACATCGGGCGCTCAGCCGGGCGGCCGGCGGCCGGCCTTCTCGGCGCGCCCCTGCAGGATGAGCCGCGCGGCGTCAGCCGCCATGCCGCTGCCGGCGGCGAGCCGCTCGAGCGCGGCGTCGTCCTTCGCGCCGAGCTGCGCCGCGAGGAGCACGATCATCCCCCGGCGCGACTCGAGCTCCCGGTCGGCGATCGCCTGGCGGCGCGCGCGGAGGCCGGACCAGGCGCCTGCCGCGGTGCCGATGAGGCCGAGCAGGATGCCGAGCCCGCCGAGGGCGCGGTCACCCCCGGTGCGCGCGGCCAGGAAGGCGAGGCCGAAGCCCAGGAGGCCCAGCAGCACCATGAGCCACATCACCTGCCGGTACTGCTGCGCGGCGTCGCTGAAGCGGCGGGCGGGGCGGGCCATCGGGCCGGCGGGCTAGAGCGGCAGTTCCTCGCGCACCAGCACGAGGATGGCGCCCTGCGGCACGACGAGGTATCGCTTCTCCTCGAACGTGATCTCGACCGCCGCCTTGCGGAAGAAGATCGCGTGGTCGCCGACGCGGGCCTGCATCGTCGAGCGGCGCCGTTCGCGGTGGGCCGACTTCCACGGCTCGTCCTCGGCGCCGAGTTCGCCGAGCGGGTCCCCGGGGCCGGTGGCCACGATGAGCCCGCTCTGCACCTGCTGCGTGTCGATCGCGGTGGGCGGAAGGTAGAGCCCGACCCGGGTGCGCTCCTCGCCCTCCTCGGGCGTCACGAGCACCCTGTCTCCGACGACGAGCAGCTGCTTGCGGGGAAAGTGGAGTCCCTCCGGCTCGCTCATCCGGTGGCCTGCTGGTGGACGGTCTGGAGGTCGGTCACGCGGAGCTTCCGCGTCACGGTCGGCAGCTTGAGCGAGACCTCGTCGCCGACGCGCTTGTCGGCGAGGGCCCGGCCCAGCGGCGAGGCCAGCGAGATGTGGCCCGCGTCGATGTCCATCATCTCGGCGAGGACGACCATGTACTCCTCCCGGTCGCCCGTGGCGAGGTCGAGCACGGTCACGCGCGAGCCCAGCCCGACGCGGTCGCTCGGCGCTTCGGTGCTCGCGAGGAGCTGGAGCTGCTGCATCCGCTGGTGGAGCTGGCCCAGCCGGGCCTGCACGAACTGCTGCCGCTCCAGCGCGGCCTTGTATTCCGAGTTCTCGCGCAGGTCGCCCAGCTCCACGGCCGTGGCGATGGCCTGGGGCAGGGTGACGTTCAGTTCGTAGCTGAGCGCCTCGATCTCTCGGCTCAGCTTCTCGCGCATCTCTCGCAGCATGGTCAACCGATCGGCGCAAAAAGAAGCTTCCCGGCCGAGCCGGAGCGCTCGCCGGGAGTACAAGGTTCAAGCTTCCGTAATGATACACCGTGGCCCGCAGGGCGGGAGGGGGGAGCTAAGATGTTGTCAGAAATTGTCTTAGGTGGTGCGCGCGGCTGCGGTTCCGCCCTGTCGGCACGGCCCGTCGCGGCGGCGATCGGCCTGCTGGCGCTCCTCGTCCTCCCCGGCTGCGCCGGGCGGCAGCGCCTTCCCGCGCCGCCGCCGAACGCCGAGCCGCAGCCGGTGGCGGACGCCGGCCGGTTCGATGCGCTGATGGCCGAGGTCGGGTCCGCGGAGGGCGGGATCCGCGTGGCGCTCCGGTACGCGACGGCGGACAACTTCACGGGCGCCCCGCTTCCGGGCTACGGCGCGAACCGCGCCTACCTGCGGCGCGAGGCGGCGGCGGCGCTCGAGCGGGTGGCGGCGCGGCTCGCGCGGGACGGCTACGGGCTCCTCGTCTGGGACGGCTACCGGCCAGTCCGGGCCACGCTCGCGATGGTGGCGTGGTGCGAGCGCACGGGCCGGACGGACCTGCTCGACCAGGGCTACATCGCGCGGCGGAGCCGGCACAACCAGGG
>JBAIWX010000187.1:0-1984 GCA_037916975.1 Gemmatimonadales bacterium | reverse complement strand
TCATCGTGCTGCAGCGCTTCGCCTACCGGCAGGTGATGTACTTCGTGGTGGGCCGCTCGTTCATGGCGGCGCTCCGCGGCCGGGTGGTGGGGTGGGGCAAGCTCGAGCGCAAGGCCACCGTGGCCCTCCCCGGGACGTCGTGAGCGCGCCGCGCCGCGCCGGGGGGCCTACCGTCACCCCCATTCCCCGACGCATGATTCCCGGATGAACACCCCTCCCTCCCGCATCCCGTACCTCCCGGCCCGCATCGAGGGCCTGGCCGACCTCGCGGCGAACCTCTGGTGGAGCTGGACCCCCGAGGCGCGCGAGCTCTTCCGCGCGATCGACGAGCGGCTCTGGCACCAGATCCGGCACAACCCGCTGGTGCTGCTCCGCACGGTGGACCCCGCGCGCATCGCCGCGTGCGCGAGCGACAGCGACTTCCTGCGCCGCTACGACGAGGTGATGGCCGCCTTCGCGCGCGAGCTCGCCAGCGACGACACCTGGTGCCGCCGGCGCCACCCCGAGTTCGACGGGCGCCCGGTCGCCTACTTCTGCGCGGAGTTCGGGCTCCACAACTCGGTGCCGATCTACTCCGGCGGCCTCGGCGTGCTCGCCGGCGACCACTGCAAGGCGGCGTCGGACCTCGGCGTGCCGCTGGTGGGCGTCGGCATCTTCTACCGCAACGGCTACTTCGACCAGCGGCTCACCCTGGAGGGGTGGCAGGTGGACTCCGACGTCAAGTTCGACGTCGCGACCACCCCGATCGTCCCGCTCAGCGGCCCGAACGGCGAGGCGTGGCTCACGGTCGTCGCGGTCGCCGGGCGGCCGGTGCACGTGCGCGCGTGGCGGCTCATGGTGGGCCGGGTGCCGGTGTACCTGCTCGACACCGACCTCCCCGAGAACCACCCCGACGACCGCGCGCTGATGCAGAAGCTCTACGCCGGCGGTCCGACGATGCGCATCCGCCAGGAGTGGCTCCTCGGCGTGGGCGGCGTGCGGGTGCTGCGCGCCCTCGGCATCGACCCCTGCGCCTGGCACGCGAACGAGGGACATGCCGCGTTCATGTTCATCGAGCGGATGCGCGAGTTCGTCCAGCAGGGCGTCCCGCCCGAGGAGGCGGCGCGCCGGGTGCGCGCGACCGGCATCTTCACCACGCACACCCCGGTGCCGGCCGGGCACGACTTCTTCCCGCACTCCGAGCTCGAGACGGTGGCGGGCCCGGTCTGGACGGAACTCGGCATCTCGCGGGAGCAGTTCTTCGCCCTCGGCCGCCACCCGGGCGACGAGCACAACTTCCACATGACGGTGGTGGCGATCCGCCTCGCGGCCCGCACCAACGGCGTCTCCCGGCGGCACGGGCAGGTCTCGCGCAGCCTCTGGCGGAGCCTCTGGCCCGACCGGCCGTGGGAAGCGGTGCCGATCGGCCACGTGACCAACGGGGTGCACCTCCCGACCTGGATGGCCACGTCCCTGCAGGCGCTCCTCCGCCAGCACCTCGGCGCCGACTGGCAGCAGCGGATGGAGGAGCCCGGGGTCTGGGACCAGGTGCTCTCACTGGACCACGAGGCGCTCTGGCACTGCCACCGGCAGCTCAAGGGCATCCTGACGAACTTCATCCGCGAGGACGCCCGCCACCGCTTCGCCGGCCAGCTCAAGGAGGCGGCCCAGGTGGTCGGCGCCGGCACGCTGCTCGACCCGGACGTGCTCACGATCGGCTTCGCCCGCCGCTTCGCCACCTACAAGCGCGCGAGCCTCCTCTTCCGCGACATCGAGCGGCTCCGGCGCCTCCTCACCGACGCGCGGCGCCCGGTGCAGCTCGTCTTCGCCGGAAAGGCGCACCCCGAGGACCGGCCGGGCAAGGAGGTCCTGCAGACCGTCTACCAGTTCACGCGCGACCCGGCCTTCGAGGGGCGCATCGCGTTCCTCGAGGACTACGACATGCACCTCGCGCACCTGCTCGTGCAGGGCGTGGACCTCTGGCTCAACCTCCCGCGCGTCCCCC
>JBAIWX010000186.1:0-41399 GCA_037916975.1 Gemmatimonadales bacterium | reverse complement strand
CGTCATCTTCGGAGCCTTCCGCACCTCGTCGAGGAGCGCGCCCTTCTCGGACGAGAGGTAGCGGTGGAGCGTCTTCTCGAACGGCAGCACCGCCTCGACGCGGAGGTCGTCGAGGTAGCCGCGCACGCCCGCGAAGACCGACGCCACCTGGAGCGCGACGTCGAGCGGCACGAACTGCTGCTGCTTCAGCATCTCGACGAGGCGCTTGCCGCGGTTGAGCTGCGCCTGCGTCGCCTTGTCGAGGTCGGAGCCGAATTGCGCGAATGCCGCGAGCTCACGGTACTGCGCGAGGTCGAGCCGCAGCGTGCCGGCCACCGTGCGCATCGAGCGGATCTGCGCCGAGCCGCCGACGCGCGACACCGAGATGCCGACGTTGATGGCCGGGCGCACGCCCGAGTAGAAGAGGTCGCTCTCGAGGAAGATCTGCCCGTCGGTGATCGAGATGACGTTCGTCGGGATGTACGCCGAGACGTCGCCCGCCTGCGTCTCGATGATCGGGAGCGCCGTCAGCGACCCGCCCGGCACCTTGATCCGCGGGTCCACCTTCGTCTTCTCGGGGTCGGTGCTGATCTTCGCCGCGCGCTCGAGGAGCCGGCTGTGGAGGTAGAACACGTCGCCCGGGTACGCCTCGCGCCCCGGCGGGCGGCGCAGGATGAGCGACATCTGCCGGTACGCGACCGCCTGCTTGGAGAGGTCGTCGTACACGCAGAGGGTCGGCTTCCCCTCCTCGTACATGAAGTACTCGGCCATCGCGCAGCCGGCGTACGGCGCGAGGAACTGGAGCGGCGCCGGGTCCGACGCCGAGGCGACGACGATGATCGAGTACTCGAGCGCCCCCGCCTGGCGGAGCTTCTCCACGACGCCCGCCACCGTGGACTGCTTCTGGCCGATCGCCACGTAGACGCAGACGACCCCGGTGCCCTTCTGGTTCAGGATCGTGTCCACCGCGATCGCCGTCTTGCCGGTGCCGCGGTCGCCGATGATGAGCTCGCGCTGGCCACGCCCGATCGGGATCATGGCGTCGATCGCCTTGATGCCCGTCTGCAGCGGCTCGTTCACCGGCTGCCGCACGATGATGCCCGGCGCGATGATCTCCACCGGCCGCGACGACTTCGCGACGATCGGGCCCAGCCCGTCCACCGGCTCGCCCAGCGGGTTCACCACGCGCCCGAGGAGCCCAGGCCCCGTCGGCACCTCGAGGAGGCGGCCGGTCCGGCGGACCTCGTCGCCCTCCTTGAGCTTCAGGTAGTCGCCGATGATCGCGGCGCCCACCGAATCCTCCTCGAGGTTCAGCACCAGGCCGGTCACCGTCTCGCCGGTCTCCTGCGCCGTGATCTCGAGCATCTCGTAGGACATCGCCGACTTGAGCCCGTAGATCCGGGCCACGCCGTCGCGCACCTCGAGCACGGTGCCGACCTCGGCGTCCTGCGCCGCCGCGAGGTCCGCCGCCGCGATTTCCTTGAGGAGGATGTCCTTCAGTTCACCGGGTCTGAGGAGGGTGTTCGAGGCCATGGTCTCGTACGGGTCCTGTCGCGTGAAATATGGGGTCCGGAAAAGCTTGTGAAAATAGTCACAATCCCGGGGTGCAGCAAGCCCACCGCCCCCCTCTAGAGACGGCTCCGCGTGCGCCCCCGGACGAACGCCGCGAGCACCCCCCGCGGCCCCAGCTCGGCCAGCGCGCCCACCCTCGCGCCGGCCACCCGGCGGACCGTCTGGGCGAGGTGGCTCGGGCTCGCGAAGTGGAGGAGCGCCGCCACTCGCGCGGGCGGGTAGCCCGGGGAGCCGAGGAGCTGGGCCGCGCAGGCCACCCGCGTCAGGTCGATGACCCGCTTGAGGTTGGGCGCCCCCCCCGCCCCGAACTGCCGGGAGAGGTGCTCCCGGCTCACGCCGAGGCGCCGGGCGAGGTCGGCGGTGCGCACCGGGCGCTCCACGTCCCGCACCAGGGCCTCCCACGCCGCCCGCTGGAGCGGCTCGGCGAGCCGGAGCACGCGGGGCGCGTCGTGGAGGGCGGCGCGGCGCCGCGCGGCGAGCGTCACCCGCTGCACCAGGTCCCCCGCCACCGCGTCGTCCACGCCGGCCACGAGCAGCGTCGCCACGCCGGCGCGCCGGCACTGCATGAGGAGGTCGCCGTCGTCGGGCCGGAACGGGGCGCAGGCGACGACCGGCAGCGCCGGGAAGGCCGCGCGGAACTCGTCGAGGAGGGCGACGCCCGCCACGTGCGGGTCCACCACGATCGCGTCGAGGAGCCGGCTCGTTGCGGCGCGCTGGAGCGCCGCCGGGGTGCGGCAGGGGAGGAGGGTCGGTCCGGGGCGGACGAGGGAGCGGCGGAGCGCCTGGACCGCCGTGCCGCCGGGCGCGAGGACGGCGATCGCCGCCACGCTCAGCCGTCGCGCGGGAGTTCGGCGGGCGGGACGCCCTCGGCGACGGGCGCAACCTCGTCGGCGGGCAGGGCCGGCTCCGGGGGCGCCGGGCCGCGGCGCGGGCGGCCCGCCCCGATCGCGACGAGCGTGCGCACCATCTCCCCGGCGCGCCGGAGCACGCCGCGGGCGTTGTCGTAGCTCAGCACCTCGAGCGCCTCGTCGAGGACGAGCCAGCGGCAGGCGGTGATCCCCTCGTCGAGCTGTGGGCAGACGTCGCCGTGCGGCGACTCGAAGAGGAAGAAGTGGCAATACTTGTGGATCCGCCGCCCGCGGAAGCGGAAGTGCCAGTCGATGACGCGGATCGGCCCGTGCAGGTTGAGCACCTCGAGCCCCGTCTCCTCCGCGGTCTCGCGGATCGCCGCCTGCGCGGGGGTCTCGCCGTCCTCGAGGTGGCCCTTGGGGAAGCCCCAGTTGGCGTACGAGTCCTTGATGAGCAGGAAGCGGGCGGGCTCGACCCCCGTGCGGCGGAAGACGATCCCGCCCGCGCTCACCTCGAGCTCGACCGGACGCTTGGGACCCATGCTCAGAAGACCGAGATCTTGAGGTAGCGCTTCGGGTTCGCGCGCACGTCGGCGATGAGCGCGCGGAGGTCCTTGAGGGTCGCCGTCGCCTCGACGTAGAGCGTCGAGTCGCGCGCCAGCATGCCGAGGGTGCCCTGCCCCTGCTCGAACCGCCGCAGGATCGAGTCCGCCGACTGGAGCACGGTCGCCAGGCTCTGCTTGTTCTCGCGCGCCGCGGCCATCAGCTCGCGCAGGTCGGCGGCCGCCTTCCGGAAGTCCTCCGAGCCGGCGCGGCCGTTGGCCATGAGCGCCTGCAGCGCGCCGTCCGACGTGGCGGAATCGAGGCGGAGCGCGGTCCGCTGGAAGGCGCCCGAGGTCACCGCCACCTGCTGCCCCACCGTGTCGAGCCGCGGCGCCGCGGCGCGGGCCACGTTGGCCAGCCGCTTCGAGATGTTGGACAGGTCCGCGATCGAGCCCTTGAGCTCGCGCACCGCCGCCGTGTCGAGGACGTTCTGGATGCTGTTGGTGACGTTGGCGACGTCCTGCGCGATGCGGCTCGCCTGCGCGGTCAGCTCGCCGATGTCGGGGAGCGTCGCCCCCGGCCACGCACCGTCGGCCCGGCTCGCCCGCTCGGCGAGGAGCAGGTCGGCCCGCACCTGCGGGTCGTCGGGGAGCGGCTCGAGCGCCATGATGTTCGCCTGCCACTCGCCGAAGAGGCTCGACGACGCTGCGATCACCGCCGGCTTCGCGGGGAGCTCGACCTTCCGCTCGATCGAGAGGTCGGCGTCCACCCAGTCGCCCGGGGCGAGGCGCACCGCCATCACCTGCCCGACCTTCACCCCGCGCACCGTCACCGGGGCACCGACCTTGAGGCCGCCCACCGTCTTGAAGCGCGCCGTGTGGAGCCCCTTCCCGCCCCGCACGTCGAGCTCGCCGAGCCAGATGGCCCCCAGCACGACGGCGAGGAGCGCCGCCACGACGGTGAGGCCGACGAGCCAGTCGCGCTCGCGCTTCACGCCGCCGCCTCCTCGAGCCCGGGCCGCCCCTCGATGAACTGCCGCACGACCGGGTCCGTGCTCTCCCGCATCGCCGCGGGCGTCCCGACCTGGCGGATGGTGCCCTGGTAGAGCATCGCGATGCGGTCCCCGACGGTGAAGGCGCTGCGCAGGTCGTGCGTCACCACCAGCCCCGTGACGCCGAGGTCCCGGGTGCGGATCATGAGCTGGTCGATGACGGCGGAAGTGACCGGGTCGAGCCCGGTCGTCGGCTCGTCGTACAGAATGTAACGGGGGCGCAACGCCACGGCGCGCGCGATGCCGACGCGCTTGCGCATCCCCCCCGAGAGCTCCTGCGGGTAGCGCGCCTCCGTCCCCTCGAGCCCCACCACCGCCAGGCTCTCCGTCACTCGCGCGCGGACCTCCTCCTCCGGGAGGCCCCGCTTCACGAGCCCGAGGCGGAGGTTCTCCTCCACCGTCATCGAGTCGAACAGCGCCGCGAACTGGAAGACGTACGCGACCTTGGTCCGGAGCTCCGCGAGGGCCGGCCCCTCGAGCTCGTGCACCGTCGCGCCGTCCACCTCCACCCGGCCGCGGTCCGGCCGCAGGAGTCCCGCGATCAGCTTGAGGGTCACGCTCTTCCCCGACCCCGAGAAGCCGAGGAGCACGGTGTTCTGGCCCTCGGGGACGTCGAGGGTGACGCCCTTGAGGACGGCGTGGTCGCCGAACGCCTTGTGCACGTCGTCGAGGCGGATCATCGGCTCAGAGGAGGACGAGGGCCCAGAAGGCGTCGAGGACGAGGATCGCCTCGCAGCCGAGCACCACGGCGCGCGTGGCGGCGGCGCCCACCCCCTGCGCCCCCTTCTCGCTCTTGAGCCCCTGCACCGAGCCCATCAGCGCCACGGCCGCCCCGAAGCTCGCGCTCTTCACGAGGCCGAACCAGATGTCCTTGAACCGGTAGAACTGCCGGAGGCCCTTCACGAACTCGGGCGTCGAGAGGTCGAGGAGGTTGGTCGAGGCGACCCACCCCGCCGCGACCCCCACCGCCATCGCGAACGCGGTCACCACCGGGAACATCAGCGTCGCCGCGAGGACGCGCGGGACGACGAGGTAGCTCGCGGGGTCGTAGGAGAGGGTCTCGAGGGCGTCCACCTGCTCGGTGACGCGCATCGTCCCGAGCTCGGCCGCGATGTTGGCCCCCACGCGCCCGGCGAGGGCCATCCCCGTGAGGACCGGGGCGAGCTCCATCATGACCGTCTTCCCCACCAGGGCGCCGACGAAGTAGAGCGGCACGGCGCCGGTGAAGATGTACGACGACAGGAGGGCGAGGACGATGCCGGTGAAGACGGCGATGAAGACGGCGATCGGCACCGACTCGACGCCGAGGCGGCGCATCTGCGGGAGCAGCTGGGGGGCCCAGGTCGGGACGTCCCGGAGCGCCACGAGGCCCAGCCGGATCCCGCGGCCGATCTCGGCGAGCGCGCCGTGGGAGCGGGTCGCGAGGCGGGTAGCGACGGGGGAGGTCACGCCCCCCAAGCTACCGTCCCGCAAGCACGAAGGGCACCCCCGCGGGGGTGCCCTTCGGCCCGGTGCGCCGGACCACGGCGCGCTCAGGCGGCGAAGCTCGCCAGCGCCCGGCCGACCTCGCCTTCGCGGAGCCGCTTGAGCGCCCGGTCGCGGAGCTGGCGGACGCGCTCGCGGGTGACGCCGAGCATGCCGCCGATCTCCTCGAGGGTGTGCTCCCGGCCGCCGTCGAGGCCGAAGTAGAGCCGGAGCACCTTCGCGTCGCGCGGCGGGAGGGTGCGGAGCGCGGACTCGATCTCCTCGGAGAGGAAGGAGTCCATCGCCTGCTCCTCGGCGTCGGCCTGGTCGTCGGCGATGAAGCGCTCGATGAGCGACCGGTCCCCCTCGGGGTCGAGCGGGGCGTCGAGCCGGACGTCGCTCGTGTTGAGCGCCGCCAGCGACTGGACCACCTCGAGCGAGAGCCCGGTGGCGTGGGCGATCTCCTCCGGCGTCGGCTCGCGGCGGAGCTCCTGGCGGAGCGCCTCCGCGGTGCGGACGATCTTGGAGAGGTCCGCCGTGCGGTTGAGCGGCACGCGCACCGTGCGGCCCTGCCGCGCGAGCGACGCGAGGATGGCCTGGCGGATCCACCAGACGGCGTAGGAGATGAACTTCACGCCCTGGTCGGGATCGAACTTCCGGGCCGCCGTGAGGAGGCCCACGTTGCCCTCGCCGATGAGGTCGGTGAGCGGCAGGCCGCGGTTCTGGTACTTCTTGGCCACCGAGATCACGAAGCGCAGGTTGCGCTTGACCAGCTCCTGCATCGCCTCGGGGTCGCCGGCGCGGACGCGCTTGGCGATGGCGATCTCCTGCTGCGGGGTGAGCAGCGGCGTCATGCTCACCTCGTAGAGGTACTGGTCGAGGATGTCCCGGTCGGCGTCGTAGACGCCAAGGGTCTTGGCGGTCTCGCGCTTGCGCGAGCGGCGCGGCTTGATGGGCGGCGTCGCGGCGAGGATCTCGGCCGTGGACAGGTGGTCCGGGAGCGGCTTGTGCGGGTCCCAGATCTTGACCGGCGGCTGCTCCTTGGCCCCCTTGGCCTCGGCCCTCTCCGCCTTCTCGGCCTTCGGGGGACGACCGGGGCCGCGCTTGGGTGCCGCCTCGGCCTTCGCCGGGGCAGCATCCGCCTTGGCCTTCGGCGCGACGGCCCTGGCCGCCTTGCCGGCGGCGGGCTTGTCGGTCTTCTCCGCCTTCTCGGCCCTGGGCGTCGCCTTCGCCGCCGGCTTGGCGGCCTTGGCCGACTTCGCCGGCTTGTCCTGTCCGTCCTTCTTCCCGCTCGTCGCCATGTCGCCCCGCGTCGTGGTCCGTCCGCCGCTCGCCGCCCGATTCACGCCCGCTTCATGTTGCCTTGACACCCCAACCACCCCCGGGTAGGTTCCCGTGCTGCCCGGCCCGGGGGGAATTCAGGGCCGCCCAATATAATGGGGGCGTAGCTCAGTTGGGAGAGCGCGTGAATGGCATTCACGAGGTCAGGGGTTCGATCCCCCTCGCCTCCACTGGCAGGCCGCCGGGCGTGAGGCAGCGCGCACGGCACGAGCGACGGCAGGTTGCGCGGCCCGGAGTGCTCAGGTAGAATGTGGGCCGCCTCGCGGGAATAGCTCAGTTGGTAGAGCACAACCTTGCCAAGGTTGGGGTCGCGGGTTCGAGTCCCGTTTCCCGCTCTCGCACACCGTAGTGGTAGTATCGGCAGGTCGCCCGGGTTTCCCGGGCCGCGTCGCGGGGTGGAGCAGTCTGGTAGCTCGCCGGGCTCATAACCCGGAGGTCGTGGGTTCAAATCCCACCCCCGCTATCTCGATCAGGCGGTAGGCGCGGAGCACCGCACCTACCGCCTTGCTGTCGGGCGCTTAGCTCAGCTGGTTAGAGCGCCACGTTGACATCGTGGAGGTCACAAGTTCGAGTCTTGTAGCGCCCATGCGGTGCCCGCGCCCATAGCTCAATTGGATAGAGCATCTGACTACGGATCAGAAGGTTTGAGGTTCGAGTCCTCATGGGCGCACTGGTGAAGGACGGGGCGTAGCGAAGCCCGGTTATCGCGCCTGCTTCGGGAGCAGGAGATCCCCGGTTCAAATCCGGGCGCCCCGATTGAGAATGCCGACGCCGTTTCCCCTGCGGGAAGCGGCGTTTCTCGTTCTCACCGCCCCGGCCGCTCCCCCCGCGCCAGCGCCGCGCGGAGCGCCGCCACGTCCGGCTCCGCCTCGCGCGCGGCGAGCCGCTGCCACGCCTCCCACGCCCAGCGCCCTTCGTCCTCCCCGGCGAGCGCGAGCGCCTCCCACAGCACGCCGTCCTCGCCGCCCGCGCGCCGGGCCTCCCGCGCCGATCGCGGCAGCGCCGCCTCCACCACGACCCGCGCGCGCAGCGTGCGCCCGTCGGCGTCCCGGAGCTCGAGCCGGTACTCGCCCGGCAGGAGCCGCACCCCGGCCCATCGCGCCGTCGAGTCGGTGAGCGGCGCGCCCACGAGCGTGTCGGCGGCGCCACCCGCGCGCACGAGCCGCGCGAGCACGGGCGACGTGCCGCCCGTCCACGCGAGCGCGAGGTCGCGCCGCCCCGCCACGAGGCGCGCCTCGCCGCCCTCGACGAGCGGAAGCCGGAGCGGCCCCCCGCCCCGCGCGAGCACCGCCTGCACGGTGCGCCCGGACGAGTCGCGCCCCATCACCGCGGCGAGCCACGCTCCCACCTGCCGCACGGCGAGCACGACCGGCGACGGTGCGCGCCCCGCACCCGGCACCGCCCAGGGCGAGCCCGCGTCGCAGCCCGGCCCCGCCTGGGCGCACACCCAGAGCGCGCGCCCCGAGGCGAGGCGCACGTGGGCGCGCCCCGGCCCCGTCGCGACGAGCGTGTCGCCGGGGGCCAGCGCCTCGAGGAGCCGGAGCGGCGCCGGTGCGCCGCCGTGCCGCCGCACCACCGCACCGGGCGGCCCCGCGAGCCGCTGCACGTGCCCCGCCTCCTGCGCGCCGAGCGCGCGCGGCGCGGCCGTCACGACGGTCATCCCCAGCACGAGCCCGGCACGCCACGCGCGCCTCATCGTTGCCCTCCCGTCCGCCGGAATGCCCGGCCCTCGCGCACGAGGCCGCCCCAGTCCTTCACGTCGGCGAGCAGGCTGTGGACCTGCACGCCCAGGAGCGGCAGCGCGAACGAGAACCAGACCGCGCCGCGAAAGAGGATCCAGCTCGCCGCGAGCGTGAGCGCGAGGATGCCGGCGAACGAGAGGAGCGCGGCGGGGAGCCGGTGCAGGTGCACGAAGAGCCACGCCACGAGTCCCGAGCCGGCGACGATCATGAGCACCTCGAACCAGACCGGCGGGTGGCGCATCTGCCCGTGCTCCGCGAGCGACGCGATCGAGTTGGCCAGGATGAGCGCGCCGGGCATCGGGCCGAGCGGCGTCCGGAAGACGTCGCGGAGCGCGCCCAGCGAGCCGCCGATCACGACGACGCGCCCCGCGAGGAGCGCCGCGGACGCCGCGGCGGAGCCGCTGTCCGCCGCCGCGTCGGCCAGCGCCGCGGCGGAGATGGCCACGAGCCTCGGCACCCGCCGCCCGTCGGGGAGCGCCACCTCGCGGTAGGCGTCGCCGGGGGCGAGGCGCCACGGCATCGCGTAGCGGATCCGCTGCGCGAGCGGTTCGTCCGCGAAGGTGAGCCGGTGCGGCCCGAGCGTGAGCGGTGACTCGTGCCCGCCGCCGGCGGCGCTCGCGCCGGGCTCGTCCGGGCTGCACCCCTGCCTGCCCACCCGCGTGGCGAGCGCATCGTCGAGCGCCGCCCGGGCGCCGGCCCCGGTGCGGAGCGCGAGCACCGCGAGTTGCACGCTCGGGAGCGCCACTGGCTGCCCCGCGTCGCAGGCACGCTCCCAGAGCCGCCAGCGCCGCACGATGCCGTCGCCGTCCTCGGAGAAGCCCACGGTGGCCCACGTGACGCGCGGCCGGCTGCCGTCGGCCTCGAGGAACGAGCGCCGGAGCGCGGGGAGCCCGTCGCCGGACGGCTCGAGCGCGCGGGCGAGGACGATCGGCGTGGGGCCGTCGTAGCGCGCGAGCCAGCTCCGGAGCGAGTCGTCGGCCGGCGTCCGCTCCTCGGCGCGCACCGCGCCCGACCGCACGAGCGAGACGTCCACCACCACGGCCGCGGCGCCCGCCGCGGTCGCCTGCGCGAGCATCGCGCGGAGGCGATCGCGCGGCGTGACGAGCGGGTCGCCCCACGCCTGCCAGCTGGCGTCGTCGATGTCCACGAAGACGAACGCCGGGGCACCGGGCGCGGGCGCCGCCGAGGGACCGAGGACGCGGATCATGGCGTCGAGGGCCGTGTCGTCCGGCGCGGCGACGAGCGAGGAGGCGTGGCCGAGGAGGATCGCGGCCTCGATGGCGATGCCGATCGCGACGTCCACGGTGAAATGCCGCCAGAGCGGCGGGAGCGCGGCCCACCGGCGGCGCAGGCGGCCGGGCAGCGCCGCCACGCCACGGAGCGCGGAAGCGAAGCCCGTGCGGAGGCGGGTGAGGCGGCCGCGCAGGCCGGCCGGCCGCGTCACCGGCCGGCCCCGCGACGCTGCGTCAGTCGCGCGGCCTGTCCCGGAGCGTCTCCCAGTTGCCGTCCGCCTTGCGGATGTTGCCCGGCACGTCCTCGAGCCACTTCTTCTGCACGCCCTTGCTGTAGTTGAGGTAGAGCCGGCCGTCCACCACGCGAAAGGCCTCGGGGTCCACGGTCACCTTGTGACCCTGCGCCACGCCGTAGGCGCAGTAGCCGCCGTAGGCCGGCAGGTACCTCGCCGGGTCGGCGAGGAACGTCGCCCGGTGCGCCTCGGTGGCGAACCGGTATCTGACACCAGCATGGTCGGCGGTGATTCCGGGGGCCCCGGCGACGGCGCGGCCTTCGGTGAAGTACGCTACCGGGTCGTACCCGTTCAGGGCCACCCCGGCACGATCGGTGTTGACCGCCTGGGCCTGGACGGGCCGGGCGGCAAGGAGGGGGGCACCGGCCAGGGCCGCCACGACGAGGGCGAGGCGGGAGGCGCGGCGCAGGCTGCGGAAGATCATGGTCGTACCACTCCAGGTCTGAGGTCCATCGGTCCTGCGTGATCACGTGGAACGACCGCGCGTCCGGGCCGGTTCCCACCCGGCCCGTCGCCTGTCCCCTGCCGGCCGGGAAGGGCGCATCTTTGGTGACCACGGGGGCGGCGATCCCGCCCCCTCCCCGAACCGGAGGTCCCGTGCTCGCAACGCTCGCCCTCGCCGCGCTCCTCGCCGGCGTGCCCGATTCCGTGCCGCTCTACTCGACCCTGGGCGACCACCACTACGCCATCGCCACCCGCGTCCCCCTGGCGCAGCGGTACTTCGACCAGGGGCTCCGCCTCTACTACGCCTTCAACCACGCCGAGGCGATCCGCGCCTTCCGCGCGGCGCAGCGGCTCGACCCGCGCTGCGCGATGTGCTACTGGGGCGAGGGGATGGCGTGGGGGCCGAACATCAACCTGCCGATGGACTCGGCGTCGGGCGTCGCGGCGTGGGCGGCCACGCGGCGCGCCGTGGCGCTCGCCCCGCGCGCTCCGGCGCGGGAGCGCGCGCTCATCGCGGCGCTGGCGCGACGCTACGCCGAGGTGCCGCCGGCGGACCGCGCGGCGCTCGACTCCGCCTGGGCGCGTGGCCTCGCGGACGCGGCACGCCGCTGGCCGCGCGACGCGGAGATCCAGGTGCTCCACGCCGAGGCGCTGATGGACCTGCGGCCGTGGAACTACTGGACGGCGGAGGGCGCGCTGCAGCCGGGGATGGCGCCGGCGCTCGCCGCGCTCGAGCGGGTGATCGCGGCGAACCCGCGGCATCCCGGGGCGTGCCACTTCTACATCCACGCCGTCGAGGCGGTGCACCCCGAGCGCGCGGTCGCCTGCGCGGAGCGGCTGGCCGGGCTCATGCCCGGCGCCGGCCACCTCGTGCACATGCCGGGGCACATCTACGTGCGCGTGGGCCGCTACGCCGACGCCATCCACGCGAACGAGCACGCTGTGCACGCCGACGAGACGTACATCCGCGACCAGCGCCCGGGCATCGGCATGTACACGGCGGGCTACTACCCGCACAACTACGACTTCCTCGCCTTCGCCGCCGCGATGGCGGGGCGGCGGGCGCAGGCGATCGAGGCCGCCGACCGGCTCGCGACCATCGCCCCGCCGGAGCTGGTCCGCGCGCCCGGGATGACATTCGTGCAGCACCACCAGGCGCGGCCGCTCCAGCTCCGCGTCCGCTTCGCGGACTGGGACGGGATCCGCGCGATGCCGGCCCCCGACGCCGACCTGCCGCACGCGCGCGGGATGTGGGAGTACGCGCAGGGCCGTGCGCAGGCGGCGCAGGGGGACGTCGCCGCCGCACGCGCGAGCCTCGAGCGGCTCCGGGCCCTCGCCGCCGACCCGAGGCTCGACGGCCTCCGACTCGAGTTCAACCCGCCGCGCGCGATCCTCGAACTCGCGTCGGAGGTGCTGGCCGGGCACGTGGACGCCGCCGGCGGCGACACCGCGGGCGCGGTGCGGCATCTCGAGCGCGCAGTGACGCTCGAGGATGCGCTGACCTATGGGGAGCCGCCCGAGTGGACGGTGCCGGTGCGGGAGGAGCTGGGCGCGGTGCTGCTCGCCGCCGGGCGCAACGCCGAGGCGGAGCGCACCTTCCGCGAGGACCTGCACCGCTTCCCGGCGAACGGCTGGTCGCTGGCCGGGCTGGCGCGTGCGCTGCGGGCGCAGGGGCGCGGGGCGGAGGCCGACCGCGCCGTGGCGGAGCTGCGCGCGGCGTGGGCGGGGTCGGACGCGCTCTCGACCGTCGCGTTCTGAGCGCCGCCAGGGGCCGAGGCCGCTCCCGCCGGCGGCCCGGCTCCACGGCCCCGGCACGGCTGCGGCTTGACGGTTCGCCAGACCGGCGCTAGCTTAACGGCGTTAAGCCAACGGAGACCGGGACGGGATGGGCGTTGCGGAGCGGCGGGAGCGCGAACGGCAGGAGACGCGGCAACGGATCCTCGATGCCGCGCGGGAGTTGTTCGTGCGCGAAGGGTACGAGGCGGTGAGCATGCGCCGGATCGCCGAGCGCATCGAGTACTCCGCGCCCGCCATCTACCACCACTTCCGGGACAAGGAGGCGCTCATCACCGAGCTCTGCCTCCACGACTTCCGGGCGCTCGCCGCGGTGTTCCTGCGGATCGGGCGGGTGGACGACCCCGTGGAGCGGATCCGGCGCATCGGCATGGCGTACGTGGAGTTCGGCCTCGAGCACCCGAGCCAGTACCGCTTCATGTTCATGGCGGAGGGCCGGCCGGCCGAGCCCCAGGTCCCCGACGACATGAAGGGGAACCCCGAGCAGGATGCGTACGCCTTCCTGCGCCTCGCCGTCCGGGAGGCGATCGAGCAGGAGCGGTTCCGGCCCGAACTGGCCGATGCCGAGCTGATCAGCCAGATGCTGTGGGCCGCGGTGCACGGGATCGTCTCCCTCCACATCGTGCACCACCCGAAGGAAGACTGGATCGAATGGCGGGCGGCCCGCGCCACCGCGCAGGCGATGATCGACGTGACGACGCGCGGGCTGCTGCGGGCGGGCTGAGGCAGCCCCCCTTTTTTGGAACCTTACTTAACGCTGTACGACATTCATACAACGTACGAGATCATATGCCCATCCAACGTCTCCGCCCCGCGGCGGGCCTCCTCCTCGCCCTGCTCGCGCCCCCGCTCGCGGCGCAGGCCCCGGCCCGCCCGCTCGACGCCCTGGTCGAGGAGGGGCTCCGCGCCAATCTCGGGCTCGTGCAGGCGCGCCTGGCCGACCGCCGCAGCGCGCTCGCGGTGCGCGAGGCGCGGGCGCGACTCCTCCCCGCCCTCGACGTGGACGCGCGCTGGTCGGAGTTCGACGGCGTGCTCGACCTGGGCAAGCTCATCAACCCCGCCTTCGCGGCGCTCAACCGGCTCACGGGCACGAACGCCTTCCCGACCGACCTCGACCTGACGCAGCCGTTCAAGCAGGACATGCGGCTCCGCGCGGTGGTGCCGGTCTTCAGCCCGCAGGCCTGGGCCGGCTACTCGGCGAGCCGCCACCAGCGCGACGCGGCGCGCGCCCGCCTCGGCGTCACGGCGCGCGATGTCGCCGCCGGGGTGCAGCTCGCCTACCTGCAGTTCGCCGCGGCCGCGCGGAGCGTCGAGCTGCTCACGGGCGCGCTCGCCCTCGGCGACGAGAACGTGCGCACGTCGGAGCGCCTCGTCGCCGCCGGGACCAGCACCCCCGACGCGCTCTACCGCGCCCGCGCCGACCGGAGCGCCACCGCCGGGCAGCTTGCCGACGCGGTGCGCCAGCGCGACGCCGCGGCGCGCGCACTCAACCAGCTCCTCCAGCGGCCCCTGACCGACAGCGTGCCGCTCTTCCCCGATTCGCTGCTCGTTCCCGACTCCGCCCCGGCGCTCGACGGTGCGCTGGCGGCCGCGCGTGCCCGGCGCGAAGAGCTGGCGGAGGCCGATGCGGCGGTCCGGGCCGCGGGGGCCGGCCTGCGCGCGGCGGGGGCGTCGTTCCTCCCCACGGTCGCCCTCGCCGCCGACTACGGCTTCCAGGGCAACCGCTTCCGGTTCACGGGGGAGAACGACCTCTCGGTGGTCTCGGTGGTGGTGCAGTGGAACCTCTTCCGGAGCGGCGGCGACGCGGCCCGCGTGGGCTCGGCCCGGCTCGCCGCCGAGCAGGCGAGCACCGCACAGCGCGACCTGGCGCAGCGCGTCGAACTCGAGGTCCGCGCGGCATCGGAGGGCGTGGAGGTCGCGCGGGCGAGCCTCGCCGCGGCGCGCGACCGGCTGGCCGCCGCGACGCGGACCTTCGAGCTGGTCCGCCGCCGCTACCAGGAAGGGCTCGCGCCGCACCTCGAGTTCAGCGCGGCGCGCACCGAGTTCACGAACGCGGGGCTGGGGGAAATCCTCGCCCGCTACACGCTGGTCGCGCGGCAGGTGGAACTCGAGCGCGCCGCCGCCCTGCGTACGCTCACCTACTGACCGGAGACCCGACCATGACCGTCCCGTCCCTGCGCCGACTCGCGGCCGCGGCACCCGCGATCCTGCTGGCCGCGGCGTGCAGCCGCCCGCCGGCGCCGGCCGCCCCGCCGCCGCGCCCCGTGCGGGTCGCCGCCCTCGCCGACACCGTCGTCGCGCGCCCCGTCACCGGCGCCGGCACGCTCGCGAACCGCGACGAGGTCCCGCTCGCCTTCAAGGTGGGCGGCGTGGTCGCCCGCGTGCTGGTGGACGCCGGTGACCGCGTCCAGCCCGGCCAGCTCCTCGCCACCCTCGAGCCGCGCGAGATCGACGCCGGCGTCTCCAAGGCCCGGAGCGCCCTCGAGAAGGCGGAGCGCGACCTCGCGCGCGCGGAGCGACTCTTCGCGGACAGCGTGGTGACGCTGGCGCAGCTTCAGGATGCGCGCACCGGCCGCGACGTGGCGCGCGCCGACCTCGACGCGGCGACCTTCAACCAGCGCTACGCGCGGATCGAGGCGCCCGCGGCGGGCACCATCCTGCGGCGCTCGGCCGCGCCGGGCGCGCTCGTCGCGGCGGGCACGCCGGTGTTCGTCCTGGGGAGCGCCGCGCGCGGCACGGTCTTCCGCGTCGAGCTGGCGGATCGCGACCGCGTGCGCGTGCGGCGCGGGGCCCCCGCGGCCGTGACGCTGGACGCCTATCCCGACCGACGCTTCACGGGAACCGTCATCGAGCTGGCCGCAGCGCCCACGCCCGGCACCGGCACCTACGCCGTCGAGGTCGCGCTCCCCGGGGCGGCGGACCTCGCGACCGGACTCGTGGGCCGCGCCGAGATCTCGGCCACCGGCACCGACCAGGTGCGGCTCGTGCCCGTCGAGGCGGTGGTGGAGGCGGACGGCGACCGCGCCGTGGTCTTCGTCCTCGACGGGGACGATCGCGCACGGCGGCTCGAGGTGGCGGTCGCGTTCGTGGACGGGCGGCAGGTCGCGGTGCACGGCGCACTCGACGGCGCCCGGGCCGTCGTGACGGACGGGGCCGCCTGGCTCGACGACGGCGAGAAGGTGCGGGTGGTGCGATGAGGCTCACCGACTTCGCGGTCCGCCGCTGGCAGTTCACCGTCATCGTCTTCGTCATGGCGGCGGCGCTGGGCGTCGCCAGCTGGCGGACGATCCCGCGCGGGGAGGACCCGACCTTCCCGATCCCCTCGTACACCGTGATCGCCGTGTACCCCGGCGCGACGCCGGTGGACCTCGAGCGGCTCGTGGTGAAGCCGGTCGAGGCGAAGCTCACCGCGCTCGACCTCGTGAAGAAGGTGGACGCCAAGATCGGCGACGGGCTGGCGACGATCTTCGTCGAGTTCGAGTCGCACGCCGACGCCGACCGCAAGTACGACGAGGTGACGCGCGAGGTGAACGCGCTCCGCCCGACCCTCCCGCCCGAGCTCCTCCGGCTCGACGTGAAGAAGACGAGCGCCCTCGACGTGAACATCGTGCAGGTGGCGCTGGTCTCCCCGACCGCCCCGTACGCGCAGCTCGACTCGCTCGCGGAGGCCCTCGAGGACCGGCTGGAGACGGTCCCGGGCGTGCGCCGCGCGGAGCGGTGGGCCGCACCCAGGCGCGAGGTCCGGGTGAGCGTGGACCTGGGCCGCGTCGCGCAACTGGGGCTCGCGCCGGGCCAGGTGCTGCAGGCGATCGGGAGCGAGAGCGCCGACATCCCGGGCGGGAGCGTGGACGCGGGCGGGCGCCGCTTCAACGTGCGGACCACCGGGAGCTATGCCTCGCTCGACGAGGTCCGCCGGACCGTCGTCGCCGGGCGCGCGGGGGCGCTCGTGCGGGTCGGCGACGTGGCCGACGTCGAGTGGGCCTATGCCGACCCGACGTACGTCGGCCGCTACGACGGGAAGCGGGCGGTGTTCGTGACCGCCACGCAGCAGGAGGGGCAGAACATCGAGGCGGTGCGGGACGGGATCTGGCGCGAGCTCGACCGGTTCGAGGCGACGCTCCCCGGCGGCATCGCGCTGGCGCGCGGCTTCGACCAGGCGGAGAACGTGTCGCACCGGCTCGCGCGGCTCGGGGAGGACTTCGCGATCGCGATCCTGCTCGTGCTCGTGACGCTGCTGCCGCTCGGGCTCCGCGCGTCGCTCATCGTCATGATCTCGATCCCCCTCTCGCTCGCGATCGGGCTCGTGCTCCTTCACGCCGGCGGGTTCAGCCTCAACCAGCTCTCGATCGTGGGCTTCGTCATCGCCCTCGGGCTCCTGGTGGACGACTCCGTCGTGGTGGTCGAGAACATCGCCCGGCTCCTCCGCGGCGGGGCCTCCCGGCGCGAGGCGGCGATGGCCGGCACCCGGCAGATCGGCGTCGCGGTCCTGGGCGCCACCGCCACGCTCGTCTTCGCCTTCCTCCCCCTCATGGTGCTCCCCGGGACCGCGGGCAAGTACATCCGCTCGCTGCCCGTTGCGGTCGTGCTGACCGTCCTCGCGTCGCTCCTCGTCTCGCTGACGGTCATCCCGTGGCTCGCGAGCCTCCTCCTCGCGGAGCACGCCGACCCGCACGGCAACCGGTTCCTCCGCGCCTTCGACCGGCTGGTCGAGCGCACCTACGCGCCGCTCCTCCGCCGGGCGCTCGCGCACCCGCGGCAGGCGCTGGGCCTCGCCGCCCTCGTCGTCGTCGCGAGCGCGGGGCTCGTGCCGTTCATCGGCTTCTCGCTCTTCCCCAAGGCGGAGACACCGCGCTTCCGGGTGGACATCCGCGCGCCCGACGGCGCGAGCCTCGCGGCGACCGACTCGGCGGCGCGCTTCGCCGAGCGGCTGCTGGCGCGCCGCCCGCAGGTGCGGACGATCTTCACCTCGGTCGGACGGGACAACCCGCAGGTGTACTACAACGTCTTCCCGCGCGAGGAGCAGGCGGGCGTGGGCCAGCTCTTCGTCCTGCTCGACCGGTACGACCCGAAGCGGACGCCCGCGCTCCTCGACTCGCTCCGCTCCGAGCTCGCGGCGTACCCCGCGGCGCGGCTCGAGCTCCGCGAGTTCGAGAACGGCCCGCCGATCGACGCGCCGATCGCGCTGCGCATCCAGGGGCCGGACCTCGACACCCTCCGTTCGCTCGCGAGCCGGGTGGAGGCCGCCCTCCGCGCGACGCCGGGCACGGAGTACGTCCTCAACCCGGTCCGGCTCCGGCGCACCGACCTCCAGCTCGCGCTCGACCGCGAGAAGGCGGGCCTCCTCGGCGTGCCGAGCGTCGAGTTCGACCGGACGGTGCGGCTGGCGGTGGCGGGCGTCCCGGCAGGCACGCTCCGCGAGGCCGACGGCGACGCGCGCGACGTGGTCGTGCGGCTCCCGCACGCCGGCCGCCCGCGTCCCGAGGCACTCGACCGGATCTGGGTCACCGGGGCGAATGGCGCGCAGGTGCCGGTGCGGCAGGTGGCGAGCCTCCGCTTCAAGGCGAGCCCGACCGAGATCCAGCGCTACGACAAGGAACGGACGGTCACGGTGACCTCGAACGTCCGCACCGGCTACAACACCGACAGGGTCACGCGCGACGTGCTGGCGCGCGTGGCGGCGCTGCCGCTGCCCGCCGGGTATCGCGTGGTGCCGGGGGGCGAGATCGAGAGCCGGCAGGAGAGCTTCGGCGGGATCGGCACGGCGGTGATCGTGGCGACGTTCGCGATCCTCGCGATCCTCGTCCTCGAGTTCGGGACCTTCCGGAGCACCCTCACCGTGGCCTCCGTGATCCCCCTGGGCGTGGTGGGCGGGCTCGTGGCCCTCTTCCTCTCGGGGAACACCCTGTCCTTCACGGCGATGATCGGCTTCGTGGCGCTCATCGGGATCGAGATCAAGACCTCCATCCTGCTGGTGGACTTCACGAACCAGCTGCGCGCCGAGGGGATGGACCTCGACGCCGCGGTGCAGAAGGCGGGCGAGGTCCGCTTCCTCCCGATCGTGCTCACCGCCCTCACCGCGATCGGCGGCCTGCTCCCGGTGGCGCTCCAGGGGACGGCGCTCTACGCGCCGCTCGCGTGGGTGATCATCGGCGGGCTCGTCTCGTCCACGCTGCTCGCCCGGCTCGTCACGCCGGTGCTCTACCGGCTCCTCGCGCCGCCCGTGGCGCCGGCGGCCTGAACCCGCGGACGGCGGGGGGCCTCGGGGCGCCCCGCCGCCCCGGACGCCGCCCCGGTGTCCGGTCTTGCGCCACCCCGGCCGGGGTCCTAGGGTTCGCCCACTTCAACCCGACCGACACGCGTGGCTTCCACCCCCGCCCCGGACATCACCGAGGTCCTGGACGACGCCCCCATCGCCGCCCCGCCCACGATCGCCCCGTGGATCTGGCCGGCCGTGATGATCGTGCTCTCGCTCGTGGCGCTCTACGGCGCGCGCGAGATGCCGCAGCACGACCGGCTGTGGCTGTTCCTCCCGTATTCGTTCCTCGGCAACTCGCTGGCACCCCTGCCCTACGACCCGGCCGTCGTGTACCTGGGGCCGCGCTACCCGGTCTGGCTCATCGTGGTGATCGGCGTGATCGGGACGGTCATCGTCGAGTACTGGAACATGGAGCTGCTCGCCCGGCTCCTCTCGCGGAAGGGGACCCGGGCCTTCCGGGGCCATCACGTCACGCGCTGGACGCTCGACTGGTACCGGAAGGCGCCGTTCTGGACGCTCGTCTTCACCGGCGTGGTGCCGATCGTGCCGCACTACCCGATGCGCATCCTCGCCACGCTGGCCCAGTACCCGATGTGGAAGTACCAGCTCTCGGTCGTCCTCGGCCGGGGCGCGCGCTACGCCTGGCTGGCCGTGCTGGGCTTCGCGCTCAAGGTGCCGCCGATGCTCCTCGTGGTCGCGAGCTTCCTGTTCCTCGGCGTGATGCTGCTCAAGATGCGGCAGCTCAACCGGCGCGAGGCGGCGCGCGCGGCGGGCGAGGGCGCGTGAACCGCTGCTTCCTCCTCCTCGTGGACGGGCTCCGGCCCGACGTCGCCGAGGCCGAGCTCGCCGCGGGGCGGCTGCCGCACCTTGCGGCACTCACCGCCGCCGGCGGGCGCGCGCGCGCCGTCACGGCGTTCCCCTCGACGACGAGCGTCGCCTACCTCCCCTTCCTCACCGGCTGCCTCCCCGGGCGGTGCAACGTCCCCTCCATCCGCTGGCTCGATCGGGCCGCCTACGGCGGGCGATGGTGGGCGGAGCGGCACCACGTGCGGAGCTACTGCGGCTACCAGGCGGGGATGCTCGACCGGGACATCGCCCCGGACGTGCGGACGATCTTCGAGCTGGTGCCGGAGAGCCTGGCGCTCTTCACGATGATCACCCGCGGGCTCACCCCCGAGCGCGATCCCGCGCAGGGCGCACGGAAGTTCTGGGGGAGCGTCTCGCACGTCACCGAGTGGCACCAGCCGGGCGACGACCGCGTGGCGCGCGGGCTCCTCGCGGCGGCGGCGGAACCGTGGCGCTTCGTCTTCGCGCAGTTCCCGGCGGTGGACGGCTACACCCACCAGTCCACCCCCGAGGGGCCCCGGGTGCTCCAGGCGCTGCGCCGCGTGGACGCGACGGTGGGACGCCTGGCGGCGACGCTCGCTGCGCGCGGCGAGCTCGACCGGACGCTCCTGCTCCTCGTGAGCGATCACGGCGCCTCGCCGATGCATACGCATCTCGACCTCGCCGACTGGTTCCGGGCGCAGGGCGTCCCGACGCTCTCGCATCCGGTCCTCTGGGCGCGGGAGCCCCGCGCGGCGGTGATGGTCGCCGGCAACGCCTCGGCGGCCGTCTATGCGCGACCCGGCGTGCGGCGCGCGCACCGGTACCCGCTGGCCGCGCTCCGGCGCCCGGAGGCGTTCGGTGCCCCGCACGACCTGGTCGCGCGACTCGTCGCGGAGCCGGCGGTGGCGTTCGTGGCGGGGGAGGACGAGGATGGCGGGCTCCGGCTCGCCTCTGCGAGCGGGGAGGCGCGGGTGCGCCTCGCCGGCGAGGAGATCCGCTACGAGCCGCTCGACGGAGACCCGCTCGAACTCGGGGGCGCGGTGCGCGGCGACGTGGCGGCCTGGCTCGAGGGCGCGGCCGAGACGCCCTATCCCGACGCGCCGGCGCAGCTCCTCGACCAGTTCCGGAGCGCGCGCGCCGGGGACATGGTCGTGATCGCCCGCGAGGGCTACGACTTCCGCCGGCGGTTCGAGTTTCCCGAGCACAGGTCCGGGCACGGGAGCCTGCTCCGCGCGCACATGCTCACCCCGGCGTGGAGCAACCGTCCGCTGCCCGCCACGGCGCTCCGCACGGTGGACCTCTTCCCCGCGATGTGTGACTGGCTCGGCGTGCCGGTGCCGGAGGGGATCGACGCGCGCGCCGTGTGGCGGCCCAGGAGCGGCCCCGAGGGAGTGGAGCGCTACGCCGGTGCCGGCATCGGGCCGGGCAGCGTGACGCGCTGAACCCGGAGGGCGAGCCACGCCGCCCAGGCGGCGGCGCGCCGCGATTCGAGGAGCGCGACGACCGACGGCAGCCGGGCCCGCCACCACGGCCCGGCGACCTCCTGCACCAGTGCCCGCGCCACCCGCAGGTCCTGCAGCAGCCCGAGCTCCACCTGCACCTCCTCCAGCCAGTGCGTCGCCGGCCCGAAGCCGGCGCATCCCGCCTCGGTCACGAGGTCGAGCTGGTAGCGCGCCTGCTTGGCGCGCCGCCGAAGCTCGTGGAGCCGGTCCTCGACGGCGGGGGGCAGCGTGCCGTCGGGGGCGGGTTCGACCGACCAGCCCGGGTGGGCCCGGATCCGCTCGACGAGCGCGATGCCCTCCCGCACCAGCGTCTCGCGCCCGCCGACGGCCGCGTCGGTGAACCGGGGACGGCGGACCCATCGGGCGAGTGCCCGCCGCCAGCGCCGGGTCCGGCGCCCGGCGAGCATCCGCTGCGCCCGCGCGGTGGCGGCACCGCGCCGGAGCGCCAACTCGCCACGCAGGTGGGCCAGCGCCTCGCGTTCGGCCGGGGGCGCCTCGACCTCGGCGAGCAGCATCAGGGTCACGTCGAGGTCGCGGAGGGCGGCGAGTCGCCGGCCCAGCTTCCGGAGCCGGGCCGGGGTGAGGCGGCGCGGGAGCCGGACAAAGGGTCCGTGGAGCGCGAGCGCGGCGCGGAGCCGCCGCAGGGCCACCCGCACGTCGTGGAGCGGCTCGGCACCGCCCTCGTCGAGGAAGGCCTTCCGGGCGCGCCGGAACCGGCTTCGCGCCCCGGCGAAGGCGGCGTGGGCGGCCTCGGCGAGGGGGTGGAACTGGGCGGGATCGGTCATCGGGTGGAGGGCGTTTCGGCCGGGCTTGGTGGGGTCCGGACAGCCGTCCGGGCCGCCGGGCGACCTTTCGGTCCAATATGGGCGGTGCATGTCACGGGCAGGTGGCGGCCGGCGGCCGTTCCCGTTGCGGAAACGCCCCTCCGGGGCCACTTTTCTGCCCCCGCAAGGGACCGGGCCCGTAGCTCAGCTGGATAGAGCGTTTGCCTCCGGAGCAAAAGGTCGCGCGTTCGAATCGCGCCGGGCCCATCGACCTGAGTTCCCGCCCCGCCGTGCTCAGCGCACGGCGGGGCGGATCGCTTCCGGCGCGTCAGGAGCGAGCCCTCGCTGCCCCGGCCGAGGGTGCGGCGTCCTCTCTTCGCCCTCCTGCTCCGGTCCACTCGGGTCTCGCACCAGCCTCGCCGGGCACCGCCGCGGCCACCATCCCGAGGAACACTTCGGCGACCGCCTCCGCGGCCGCCTCGGGGTCGTCGAGCGAGGCCGCTCGCGCCACGGCGGCCGCCGCGACACGGCCCAGGTCGCCATGCGCCTCCGCGGCGAGCGCCGCGGCCGCGGCCGAGAGGCAGGCGGCGTGGGTCGTCAATTGGCGCGCCAGCTCGAGCCGGGCCAGCGGCGACCCGGGGGTCGCGTCGAGAGCCTCGAGTGCGGCACGTGACGCCTCGAGCACGGGCCGCAGGCGTTCGAGCGAAGGACCGGTCAGAAGCGCCATGTGGCCCCCACCCCCGCCTCCCACGAGGTTCGGTCGAGCGTGAGCGGGCTCCGCGCGGCGTCGCCCTCGAAGCGGAGCAGCGTGCCGATCGCGCTCACCGCGAGGCGCGTCCCGAGCGCGCGCCCGACCGTGAGGCTCCCGCGCCACTCGCGGAGCCCTGCGCCCGGTGCGTAGGCCTCGACGGGGCCGGCTCGCGACGGCACGGGGCGCGACGACATGCGCACCGCCTGCGCCGGCGTCACCCCGAAGTCCCACCGCAGGTTCTCGTCGTCCCCGAACACGGTGAGGCCCCCGAGCTGCGCGAACCACCACCGCGGGGCTGGCAGGCGGAGTGCGAGGCCGGCGGTCGCGAAGCTGCCCATCCGGCCCTCCACGCCCTTGGCGGCGGACACCGAGGCCTGCAGCGCGCCCGCGCGCAGCGCGATCGTCGTCCCCGCGTACGCGCCCCAGCCGCGATCACCCATCCCCGCCAAGGCGTCGGCCCGCTCCTCGGGGCGATTCGGCACCAGCGTGAGGTCGGCGGACCACGCAAGGGCGCCCCGTTCCACCAGGTAGACCCCGGCCCCGCCCGAGACGCCGGCCGCGCCGCTGCCGACGTAGATCCGCTGCGCGATGCGCAGGTCGATCGCGGGGAGCGGCACGACCCATCGCTCGGATGACCCCGGGTAGGCCTGCGTGCTGAGCACGAAGATGCCGAGCTGGCCCGTGACGAACGGACGTGCGGGGGCGGGCGACTGGGCCTCGAGCGCGCCCCACGCGAGGGGCGCCAGCAGCGAAGCGCGTTTCAGGTGATGCAGGATCATGTCGTCTTCCTCGGTGACCGGTTCGGGATCGCGTCGTGCGACCCGGCCACCCTACCCCGCGTGGCGCGGCCGGCCAACGACTTCGGGGCGAAGCGCGGCAGCCGGGGGCGAGCGCCATCCGCGCGCCCGCGCGGAGGCGATGCGGGCCGCCTGCCGGGTGTTCCGTCCGGACCGCGGGCCGCCGCGCCCCGCCCCGGGATGCCGCGACTCGCCCCGGCGCGGTTGCGCCGCCGGACGTCCCAGCTAGTCTGAAGGATCCCCAGCGCCCCCGGAGGCCTCCTCGGTGCCGTCCCTTTCCCGCGAGCGTCTCCTCCCGCCAGTGGCGGCCGGGGTGCTGATCTGGAGCGTCGCGGTCCTCCGCCTGGGCGTGGACGCGGCGCTCGGCGGTCGCTCCGCGCTCGCGGCCGTGCTGCCCTCCCTCCCGCCGCTGCTCTATTGGCTCGCGCTCCTCCCGCTCATCCTCCGGCTCGGCGCCGCGCTCCCGCTGCGGCGCGACCGGCTGGGCCGCACGCTCACCGGGCACCTCGCGAGCGGCGCGGTGCTCGCGGGGGTGTACGCCACGCTGATGACGGGCGTCCTCCCACGGGCCTGGGAGGCCGTGCTGCCGTGGAGCCGCTGGCCTGCGAGCTCGTGGGAGATCCGCTTCCAGTTCGGGCTCCTGAGCTACGGGTGCGTGCTCGCGTGGGGGTACGTCCACGAGTACTTCACGGCGGTCCGCGCCCGCGACCTCGCCGTCGCCCGGCTGGAGACGGAGCTGGTGCAGGCGCAGTTGCGGGCGCTCAAGGCCCAGCTCCAGCCCCACTTCCTGTTCAACACCCTCCACGCCATCACGGTGCTCATCCGCCGGGACGCGGACGCCGCGATCGCGATGGTGCTCCGCCTCTCGGACCTGCTGCGCCTCACCCTGGTGGACGCGGAGCGGCAGGAGGCGCCCCTCGCCGACGAGCTGCAGTTCCTGCGGCTCTACCTCGAGATCGAGCAGACGCGCTTCCGCGAGCGGCTGCGGGTGGTGTGGTCGGTGCCGGCCGAGCTCGAGCGGGCCGCCGTCCCCACGCTGCTCCTGCAGCCGCTCGTCGAGAATGCCATCCGCCACGGCATCGAGGCCAGCCCGGCCGGTGGACGGGTCGCGATCAGCGCGGAGCGCGCCGCCGACCGGCTCCGCCTCCGGGTGGCGAACGACGGGACGGGCCTGCGCCCGGCGCACGGGCGTCCCGGGGTCGGGCTGGCCGCGGTGCGTGGGCGGCTCGCCAAGCTGTACGGGGAGGCGCATGCCTTCGCCCTCGAGGCCGCGGCGGGCGGCGAGGTCGTCGCCACGGTCGAGGTGCCATGGCGCCCCTTCACGCCGGAGCCGCGCCATGCCTGAGTTGCGGGTGCTGCTGGTGGACGACGAACCCCTCGTCCGCGAGGGACTGCGCGACTACCTCGCGGAGGAGCCCGGCGTCGTGGTCGCTGGCGAGTGCGCCAACGGCCTCGAGGCGCTCACCTGGCTGGAGCGCGATCCCGCGGCGGTGGACGTGATGTTCGTGGACGTGCAGATGCCCGGGCTCGACGGGCTGGAACTGGCCAGCGCGGTGCCGCCAGGCGGGCCGGCGGTCGTCTTCGTGACCGCGTTCAGCGAGCACGCCATCCGGGCGTTCGAGCTGCACGCGGTGGACTACCTGCTCAAGCCGTTCGACCGGAGCCGGCTGCGGACCGCGCTCGCCCGGGCCCGCGCCCGGCGCCTCGCCGGTGAGCAGGCCGCACTCGCCGGCCAACTTGCCGACGTCCTCGCGGCGCTGGCGCGCGAGCGGGGGTGGGCGGAACGCCTGCTGGTCAAGGCGGACGGCCGGATCCGCTTCGTGGCCACCGCCGACGTCGAGTGGATCGAGGCGGCGGACAACTACGTCCGCGTCCACGCCGGCGGGCAGCGGCACCTGCTGCGCGAGACCATCCGCGCCCTCGAGGGCCGGCTCGACCCCGCCCGGTTCGCGCGGATCCACCGGTCCGCGATCGTGAACCTGGCGCGGATCCGCGAGCTCCAGCCCACCTTCAACGGCGAGTACGCGGTCCTGCTCGACACCGGCGCCAGGCTCACGCTCAGCCGGAGCTACCGGGACGCCGTCCGGGACCGGCTGGGCGGGACGTGGTGACGGCGCCCGCCCCGCGCCGCCATCCCACCGGCCATCCGCGCCCCGGGGCCCGTTACGTGAAGGCCTCTTGCGGCTGGACCGCCCGGGTCGTACGATAGCGGGTCGGTCCGCCGCACCTCTCATTCGACATCAAACGAAGTCGTCCGTCCTCACGCTCACGCGGGAGCCGTCCATGCGCTTGCGCGGTCTGTCGTCGTTGTGCCTGCTCCTCCTCGCCACCGCCGGGCTGGCCCGGCCGGGCACCCTGGGTGCCCAGGCCCAGGCCTCCACGGGCCTCATCCGCGGCGTCGTCACGGACGCCAGCGGGCAGCCGCTCGCCGGCGTGGAGGTGACCCTCCGGAACGTCGAGACGAACACGAGCCGGTCCATCACGACCAACGCCCGCGGCGCCTACGTCGGCGCCCTGCTCCGGGTCGGCACGTACGACGTGATGGCGCGCGCCGTCGGCTTCACCCCCGCCGAGCGGAAGGGCGTGGCCGTGCGGCTGGGCGAGCCGTCCACCGTGGACCTCGTGCTCAAGCCGCAGACGGTGCAGCTCGAGGAGCTCGCCGTGCAGGCCCAGCGCCAGGTCACCGACCCGGGCCGCACCGCCTCGGAGACCCGCCTCGCCGACGACGTGGTCGAGGGGCTCCCGAACAACGGGCGCAACTTCCTGAGCCTCACGCTCCTCACCCCGAACGTGGCGACGGCCCAGGGCCCCGACGGCGACGTGATCAGCATCGGCGGCCAGCGCGGCATCCACAACAACGTCTCGGTGGACGGCGCCGACTTCAACAATCCCTTTTTCGGCGAGCAGCGCGGCGGCCAGCGGCCCGCCTTCACATTCAACCAAGACGCCGTGCAGGAGATGACGGTGGTGAACGACGGCGCCAACGCGGAGTTCGGACGCTCCGGCGGCGGCTTCGTCACGGTCCTGACCAAGTCAGGCACCAACGAGTTCAAGGGTTCGCTGCACTACTTCGGGCAGAGCGACGCGTTTTCCGCCAGTCAGTTCCGCAACCAGGGCAACCCGAGCTTCGCCCAGAACCAGTTCGGCTTCACGGTCGGCGGCCCGATCGTGCGGAACAAGGCCTTCTTCTTCATCGCGTACGACCAGCAGCTCTACCACCAGACCAAGCAGACCGTTCCCCTGGCGCAGCGGCTCGTTCTCCGGTCTGACACGACGTCGGCGCGGCTGCTCCAGGCGTGGACGGACACCGCGTTCGGCGGCGTGCTGAGGGGTGACTTCGGCTCCATCCGCCGCACCAACGACGCTCAGGCGCTGATGGTGAAGCTCGACTGGCACATCAGTGCGGAGCACAGCGCCTCGCTCAAGTACAACTACACCAACTCGCAGCAGGACAACGGCACCTTCGACGTGGACACCTGGGCCCGCAGCTCCAACGCGGTGGAGAAGGACTACTCGCACGCCGTGAACGGCAGCCTGGTGTCGCTCCTGAGCGGCTCGGTCACCAACGAGCTCCGGGCGGAGTTCGCCCGCGAGTACCGGCCGCGGCCGTACGAGGGCCCGACCTTCCCCGGTACCGACGGCAGTTTGTGGCACACCAACGGCAGGCCGATCCCCGACATCGGCATCGACTACAACGAAGGCTTCCGGATGGGCATGCCGTTCTTCATCCCGGTGGACGCCTACGACCAGCGGATCCAGATACTCGACAACGTGTCCATCGCCCGGGGCCGCCATCTGTTCAAGGTGGGCGCCGAGTTCAACCGCACCAACGAGAATCAGACGTTCATCGGGTTCTCCGACGGCCGGTACATCTTCACCGACGTTCCAGGCTTCCTGCAGTACCTCGCGAACCCGCGGTTCGTAGAGTGCTCAGACGGCACCACCAGTCCTACGGGCACCTGCGCGGGGACTGCCACCATCACGGGCCCGCTGAACACCTACCTCCAGTTCGCTCCGGTCGGCTCCGGCACGGTGCGCGACGCTGGCACCCAGAACCTGGTGCAGTATGAGTACGCAGCCTTCATCCAGGACAGCTGGAAGCCGAACCCGAGGTTGACGGTGAACTACGGCCTGCGGTGGGAGGCCCAGGTCGAGCCTCCGCCCATCACGCCCCCCGACCAGGTGTTCTTCAGGCCGTTCATCGGCGCCACCAGCAATGGCCAGGCGTTCCCCTCCGACGGGAAGATCCCATCCGACTACGGCATGTGGCAGCCGCGGCTGGGCATGGCCTGGGACATCAAGGGCGATGCGAGCCAGGTGATTCGTGCCAACGCGGGGATGTACTCGGCGCGCTCGCCGGGCCTCATCTTCGCGAGCACCCGCACCAGCAACGGCTCGGTGGGGCAGACGCTCTTCTGCAGCAGCTCGTTCTACCTCAACTGCGGCGCCACGCCGCCGCCCCTCGGGCCGACGCTCCTGAGCCCCGGCACGGGCACGCCAGACCACCCGACCGTCTATGTCACGGACAAGAACTTCACGAACCCGCGCACTTTGGCGCTCGGCGCCAGCTACGAGCGTCGGCTGGGCGAGCGGATGAGCGCGTCGCTCACGCTGTCATACGCGCACACCACGCACCTCAACCGCTTCGTGAACCGGAACGACCCGGTGTTCGGAACCGGTGGCTCCGGTCCATGGAGCACGTTCCCCGGCGGCACCAACGGCATCGGGCAGCTGTGGACGCTGGAGAGCACCGCGAAGTCCACCTACTACGGGTTCACGCTGGCCCTGGCGGGCAGCCTGGGGCGCTGGATGCAGTTCCAGGGCAACTACACGCTCAGCTTCGACAAGTCGGATGACGATAACGAGCGCGATCCGTTCAAGCTGTACTACGCCGTGGCCAATCGCCTCGACCGGGAGTACAACTGGTCGGACCGGGACCAGCGGCACCGCGTCAACCTGTGGATGCTCCAGCACCTGCCCTATGGGATTGAGCTAAATCACCGGGTCAGCGCGTATTCGGCTCAGCCAACGTCCGCTAGCTGCGGGCCGTGGACCGGAAATCCCAACGCCCCGCCGGCCGGGCAGCCGGCCGTAACGCCGCAGGACCGGATCTGCTCGAACGGCACGATCCTGCTGCGCAATTCGATCCGGAAGGACAACGCCTTCTTCCAATGGGACCTGCGGATTTCGCGGCCGTTCCCCGTGGCGCACGGCTCCCTGGAGGCGATGATTGAGATCTTCAATCTCACCAACACATTCAACCTCAGGAAGCCCGGCTCGCCGGCGTTGCTGTTCAACTTCGACGGCACGATCCGCTCGGGACTGGGCGATCCGCGGCGGGCGCAGGCCGGCCTGCGGTACACGTTCTAGGCGGCGGCCCACCGCGGGTAGAAAGCACGAGGGGCCCGGCGCGAGCCGGGCCCCTCTCGCACAATCCCCCGCCGGAGGCGATGATCAGGCCATGGACGACAAGCGTGCCATGCTGCGCCACTTTCTCGCCGCGCTGGCCTACCGCACCCAGAAGGCCTTGCGCGGACCGCCGCACGGATTCGGCAGGTTCTCGGTCGGCCGGCAAGTTCGCACGCCCGCCGAGCTGGTGCGGCACATGACCAGCGTGCTGGGCTACGCTCGCACGTTCTTCACCGGCGGGAGCTATCGGCCCGAGCCACTCCCCGACCTCGAGGCCGAGATGGAGCGGTTCCACGACATGCTGATGGACCTGCGGCGTCAGCTCGAGGCCGGCACCCCGTTGCGCGGGGTGACGCCCGAGCAGCTCCTCCAGGGCCCGCTCGCCGACGCGATGACGCACGCCGGCCAGCTGGCGATGCTGCGCCGCCTGGCCGGCTCGCCCGTGCCGCCGGAGAACTTCATCGTCGCCGCCATTGACCCGGAGCGGCTGGGACGCGACCAGCCCGACCCCGTCAGCCCCGACCCGGAATGGCCGGAACGGCCGGAGGCGGGCGCCTCCTGACCGTCACGCCACTCCGAGGCGGGCCGGCAGATTCATCACCGAGACCACACACGGATGCGAGCCGCGCTGCTCGCACGTGGCGAACTCGCTCACCACCCACAGAAAGGGGACGCCGGCGGCCGTGGCGAATTCCCGGTCGGGCTCGGTGTCGCCCAGGTAGAGCGCCTGGGCGGCGTCCAGGCCCAGCGCGTGCAAAGCCAGCCAGAGACCCTCGGGTGCCGGTTTGGGCTCGTGTACGTCGTCGGCGGTCACCACGACCTCGAACAGCGCGCCGAGACCCCCGCGGTCGAGGTCCGCATGCACCCGCGACCTCGACCCCGCGGTCACCAGTCCCAGTCGGTACAGGCCTCGCAGGCGTCGCAGGGCGGAGGCAACGCCCGGAAACGGCCGCGGCGCGTGCGCGCCCGCCTCCCGTAGCCACACCGCACTGGCCTCGTCCCACCGCTGCGGCGGCAGCCCCACGCGCCGGTAGAACTCGTTCCAATTGGGGGTGTAGTGGCGCCGGAACTGGTCCGCATCGAGTGCGATGCCGAACCGGGCCAGCGTCGCCTGGTAGATCTCCAGGTGGGAGCGGAACGAGTCCAGCAGCGTGCCGTCGAGATCGAAGAGCAGCGCTCGCAAGTCGCGCCGCAGGACCGGGCCCAGGCTCTCCGGCGCCGCTGCCTCGGCTCCCACGTCGCTACTCGAGCTTCGCGTCCAGCTCGAAGGCGACGTTCCCTTTGAGCGCGCCGGAGACGGGGCAACCGTCCTTCGCCTCCGCCGCCGCCTTCGCGAACCCCGCCTGGTCGAGCCCCGGCACCCGGCCGCGCACCACCAGCCGCATCCTGGTGATCTTGAAGCCCTCGCCGACCTTCTCCACGGTGCAGGCGGCCTCCGTCGCCACCCGGGTGGCCGGCTTGCCGGCCTTCTCCAGGCCAGCCGACAGCGCCATGCTGAGGCACGCCGCGTGGGCCGCCGCGATCAGTTCCTCCGGATTGGAGCCGGGGGCCTGCTCGAACCGCGAGCCGAAGCCGTAGTTGCCGCCGACCTGGCCGCTCTCCGCCTTGTAGCTGCCCTTGCCGCCCCGCAGACCGCCTTCCCAGACTGCCGATGCTTTCCGTGTGGGCATGATGTGCTCCGAGGAGGTGATGAACTGATAAAGGTGATGAGGGCGGAGTGCGGATGGCAGGGGGCGGGGGGGGCGGGGGGGCGGGGGGCAGACGGCGGCGCCCCGGCGGGAGTGTCTGGCGGGCGGCGGGCAAGAGGGCTAGGCTTGAACGTCGAGTCCATCAACCAGGTGAGATCCGGTATGCCGGCCAAGAAGAAGAGTGTCCGCAAGCCCGTGAAGCCGAAGCGGGCGAAGCGCGGGGCGCCGCGCACCCGTGCCTCCCAGGCGCGGCAGCAGCCCGAGACGTTGCGGCTGCGCCGCTGCACACCCGGCCTCACGGTCAACGACATCCACAAGAGCGTCGCCTGGTATCGCGACGTGCTGGGGTGCGTGGTGACGGACCGCTGGGAGCGGGATGGGCAGCTGCAGGGCGCCACGATGCGCGCCGGGTCCGTCGAGTTCTACCTCGGCCAGGACGACTGGCGGAAGGGACGCGACCGGCAGAAGGGGCAAGGCTTCCGCATCTACTGCACCACCGTGCAGAGGGTCGAGGCGCTGGCCGCGACCATCAAGGCCCGCGGCGGCGTGCTCCTGCACGACGTGCAGACCGAGCCGTGGGGCGAGCGCGACTTCGCCGTGGTGGACCCCGACGGCTTCAAGATCACGATCAGCCAGGCGCGCTGAAGGCGCGCCCGCCGTGCCTCAGCGCCCGCGCCCCCGCGCGAGCGTCTTCAGCAGCTGGATCTGGCCCGTGTGGTAGAGATCGTGGGCCGCGATCCCGAAGATCTGCTCCGCCACGACCCAGCGTGACTTCCCGACCCTCGCGCCGAGGCGCGAGGGCGGGAGGCCGCGCACCGTGGCGACCAGCAGCTGGTGCTGGCGCCTGAGCAGCGCGACGTCCGCCTTCCAGGCGGCGGCGTCGGCCCGCGCGGGAATCCGGGGGAAGTTGTGCGGGCCGCGCGGGAAGGGCGCGTGCGCCTCGCCCGCCACCCGCTGCCGCACCACGTGCTTCCAGTAGGCGGTGTGGAGCACCAGCTCCCACACGTTGTGCCGGCCGGGCCGGGGGCGCCACAGCGCCTGCCGGTAGGTGAGCCCCCGCACCGCGCCGCTCAGGGTCGCGCCCTGCCACCCTTTCGCCGCGAAGGCCTCGTCGAGCACCTGCAACAGCAGCCCGATCCTCGCATCGCTACGACTCACCGCGCGTGCCTCGCTCGAAGGACGGCCGTAACTTAAGTTGCCCCATCTCTGGACGGGATCGAGCCATGGCCGACGTACTATCCCCCAGGCAGCGCGCCGTGCTCGCCGCGGTCTGCGACACCTTCCTCCCCGAGGTCCAGGCGGGCGACGATCCATCGCGCCGGTTCGCCACCGGCGCCCGGACGGCGCACACGGCCGAGCGCGTCGAGCAGCTGATCGGGCAGCTGCGCGACCCGCTGGACCGCACCCGCCTCCTGGTCCTGCTCGCCGCGCTCGGCTCGCCCCTGGCGAACCTGGCCACGGCCGGCCGCTTCGCCTCGCTTCAGGCCATGGACCCGGAGGCCCGCGAGGCCGCCCTGCGGGGCTGGGCGACCTCCGCCGTGCCCCTGCGGCGGGCCGGGTTCCAGGCGCTGAAGCGCCTCGCCCAGGTCGCGTACTATTGCTGGCCGCTCGAGCAGGGTCGCCATCCGGCCTGGACCGCCGTCGGCTATCCCGGCCCGCTGCCCGCGCCGGAGAGCGGCCTGGAGCCGCTGCCGGTGGTCGTGCCCGAGGGCGACGCCGTGCTGGAGTGCGACGTGGCGGTGGTGGGCTCGGGTGCCGGCGGCGGCGTGGTGGCCGGCCTGCTTGCCGAGGCCGGCCGCAGCGTGGTGGTGCTCGAGAAGGGCCCCAACCCCGGCTGGCGCGAGATGACGCAGGTCGAGGGTGACATGCTCGGGGCGCTGTACCTCGACGGCGGGCTGCTGATGACGCAGAGCGGCTCGATGCCGATCCTGGCGGGCAGCTGCCTGGGCGGCGGGACCGCGATCAACTACACCACCAGCTTCCCGCTGCCCGGGCCGGCGCGCGCCGAGTGGGACGCGAGGAGCGGGCTGCGCCTGTTCGGCAGCGCCGCGTTCGAGGAGTCGTTCGCGCGGGTCAGTGCCCGGCTCGACGTGGGCACCCGCTGGACGGAGCCGGGCAACCGTGACGCGCTGCTGGAGCGCGGCTGCCGCGCCCTCGGCTGGCACGTGGACCTCATCCCCCGCAACGTGACGGAGTGCAAGGAAGGCCTGGAGTGCGGCTACTGCGGGTACGGGTGCCGGCACGGAGCGAAGAACTCGACCGCGCGGACCTACCTGGCCGACGCCGCGCGCGCCGGCGCGCGGCTGGTGGCGCACTGCGACGTCGCCCGGATCCTCGTCGAGGGCGGCCGGGCTCGGGGAGTCGTGGCGAGCGTGCGGGCGGCCGAGGGCACGACGCGCACCCTCACCGTGCGCGCCGGGACCGTGGTGGCCGCGTGCGGCGCGGTCAACACGCCCGCGCTGCTGGTGCGCTCCGGCCTCGGCGGGCCCGCCGTGGGGCGCGGCCTGCGGCTCCATCCCGGCACGGCCGTGGCCGGAATCTTCCCCGAGCGGGTCGAGCCGTGGACCGGCGGTCTCCAGACCCGGTACTCGGACCAGCTCGCCGACCAGCACGAGGGCTACGGCGTCAAGTTCGAGACGGTTCCCGTGCACTTCGCCCTCCCGGCCAGCGGCTTCGGCTGGGAGAGCGCCCGCCAGTCGCGGGAGGACATCGGCCGCCTCGGGAACCTCAGCATCGTCGGGGTCCTGCTGCGCGACCGCGACCCGGGCCGCGTGGCGGTGAGCCGCCAGGGGCGCGCGCGGGTGCACTACGAGGTGTCCGACTTCGACGTGCAGCACGTGCGCGAGGGGCTCAAGGGCGCGGCGCGGATTCTCGCCGCCGCCGGGGCGCGCGAGATCTTCTCCCTGCACACGCCCCCGGCCCGCGTCCGGCCGGGCGAGCCGGGGTGGCTCGACCGGTTCGCCGCCCAGTGCGACAGCCGCGGGTACCGCCGCTGCCGGATGTCGTACATCAGCTTCCATCAGATGGGCACCGCGGCGATGGGCGCGGATCCGCGGCGCTCGGTCACCGACGCCGCGGGAGCGGTGCGCGGCGTGCGCGGCGTCTACGTGGCCGACGGCAGCCTGTTTCCGGCCGCCAGCGGCGTCAATCCGATGCTGACGATCATGGCGGTCGCCGACCACGTCGGGCACGGCATGCTCTCCGCCTCGTGACGCCCGGCCAGCCCGCGCTCGAGCTGTCGCTGGTCGTCTTCCAGGCCAGCGTCACGCTGGTCCTGGCGCTGCTGTTCCTGGCGCTGGCCGCCACGTACCACAAGCGCCACTTCGGCGTGTGGGGCGGGGCGTGGAGCGTGTACGCGCTGCGGCTGGTGATCATCGCCCTGTTCCTGGCGACCGGCAACCAGATCTGGCTGTTCTGGCACCAGGTCGCGACCGGGTGGACGGCGCTGCTGCTGCTGTGGGCGGCCGTGGTCTTCGCGCGCCAGCTGCCGTGGAACCGCCGCTACTACGCCGCCTTCCTCATCCCGGTCGCGTGGTCGTACATCGCCATCTACCGGATCCAGAGCTTCCTCCTGGCGGCGCTGCCCGCCGTGCTGTTCCTGAGCCTGGTCACGCTCGGCACCGGCGTGATCTTCCTGCAGTACTGGCGCCGCGCCGCGTCCAAGGGCGCGGCGGTGCTGGCCGTCGCGTTCCTGCTGTGGGGCGTGCACCACCTCGACTACACGTTCCTGCGGGCCCGCGGCGCCTGGGTGCCGTACGGCTACTTCCTGGACCTGCTCTTCGAGCTGTCGGTCGGCGGCGGCATGCTGCTGCTGGTGCTCGAGGACCAGCACCGGGGCATCGCGGCGCTGGCGGCGCTGTCCGGCGAGCTGCAGCGCAGCCTGCGCCCCGCGGACGTGGTTGCCGCCGTCCTGGAGCGCCCGCTCGCCCTGCCCCCGGTGGTCGGGTGCGCGCTGTACCGCGGGGATGCGGGCGCCGGTGGGGGCGGGGGCGGGGGCGGCGGGACGCTGGCGTTCCAGGGAGGCTCGGGCGTCTGTGCCGACTGGGGACGGTCGGACCTCGCGTCCGCCACCGCGGCGGGCACGGACACGGCGCCGATCGTCGCGGCCCCCCGCGAGGGGCTGCCGCGGGTGGTACACCACTGGCCCCGGGCCGCCGCCGGCCCCGCCGGCGCCCTCGCGCCGCACCCGTACGCGGCCTTCCTCCCTATCTTCATGGGCGGGCGCTCCGCCGGCACGTTCGTGATCGTGGCGCGGGCGCGCGATCCGTTCGCCTCGATGGATCGCGGCTTCCTCCGGGCGCTGGGCCACCAGATCGGCGCGGCCCTGCAGCACGCCGAGCTGTACGCCGAGCTCGAGGCGCGGAGCGCGGAGCTGGCCCGCGCCTCCGCCTCGCTGCTCCGGGCCGCCGAGGCCGAGCGCGGCCGGATCGCGCGGGAGCTGCACGACGAGACCGGCCAGGTGCTCACGGCCATCAAGCTCGAGCTGGCCGAGCTGGAGCGGTCGCTCGCGGCCGCGGGGGCGTCCACCGACGCGATCGCCCGCGTGACCGACCTCGCCGGCCGGGCGCTCGAGTCCATCCGCGCCACCGCGCGCGGGCTCCGGCCGGCGGTCCTGGACGACCTCGGCTTCCTGCCGGCGATGCGCGCCCTGGCCGAGGACTTCGCGGGACGCACCGGCGTCGCCGTGGATCTGCGCGAGGCGCCGCTGCCGCGGCCGCCCGCGCCTGAGGTCGAGGTCGCGGCGTACCGCGTCCTCCAGGAGGCGCTGACCAACGTGGCGCGCCACGCCCAGGCGTCGCATGTCGAGGTGCGGATCGCCTCCGCGGACGGCGAGCTGCGGCTCGCCGTCGAGGACGACGGCCGGGGGTTCGACGCCGGGCCGGCCGCCCGGGCCGCGGCGGGCCACGCCGGGCTCGCGGGGATGCGCGAGCGGGTCGTGGGCGCGGGCGGCCGGCTCTCGGTCACCAGCGAGCCGGGACGGGGCGTGCGGCTCGAAGCACGGTTGCCACTGGGAGACAGCGATGGCTGAGAAGATCTCGGTCCTGCTCGCCGACGATCACACGCTCGTCCGGGACGGAGTGCGCCGCATCCTGAGCGCCGCCGGCGACATCACGGTGGTGGCGGAGGTGGGCGACGGCGAAGCCGCGGCCCGCGAGACGGCGGCGCTGCACCCCGACGTCGCGGTGCTCGACATCACCCTGCCCAAGGGGGGCGGGCTCGAGGCCGCGCGCCAGATCCGCGCCCGCACCCCCGAGGTGCGGATCCTGATCCTCTCGATGCACCTGCAGCCCGAGTACCTGATGGAGAGCGTGCGGGCCGGCGCCCACGGCTACCTCGTCAAGGACGCGGCCGCGGGCGAGCTGGTGCAGGCGGTGCGCGAGGTGTGCGCGGGGAACTCGTACTACAGCCCCGCCGTCTCGCAGCAGCTTTCCGACCTGCTGCGCCGCAAGCTCGAGGGCGAGGAGGTGCAGAATGCGCTCGAGCGCCTCTCGCCGCGCGAGCGCGAGGTGCTGCGCCAGATCGCCGACGGCGCCACCAACAAGGAGATCGCGCAGTCCCTCGGCATCAGCGTGCGCACCGTCGAGACGCACCGCGACAGCCTGATGCGCAAGGTCGGCATCAAGACCGTCGCCGGGCTCACGCGCCTGGCGCTCCGGTCGGGGCTCATCAGCGACGAGCCGTGAGCCCCACGGCGGCGCACCACCCGCCTCTCCTGCCGCTGCTCCTCGCCGGCGCGGCGCTCGCCGCCGCCGTCCCGGCGACCGCCCAGCGGGCCCCCGCGGCGGTGAGCCGCGACTCGCTGCGGGTCCACCTGTTCGCCATCGCCGCCGATTCCATGGCGGGCCGCGCGACGGGACAGCGCGGCGACGACCTGGCCGCCGCCTGGGTGGCCGCGCAGTTCGCGCGCGCGGGCCTCGAGCCGCGGGGCGACAGCGGCACGTACTTCCAGGCCGTCCCGCTCGGGCGGCTCGCCCTGGACACCACCACGGTGTTCGACGCCGGCGGCGCGCAGCTCAGGGTGGGCCGGGACCTCCTGCCAGCCGTCCAGAACTTCAGCTGGCTGCTCGACAGCGCCACGGCCATTTTCGGCGGCGTCGCGAGCGACAGCACCACCTGGCCCGCCGCGGACCAGTGCACCGGGCGGCTCGTCGTCATGGCGCCGCCGCCCGGAGGCGACTTCGGCGCGACGATGCACGCCCTGCTGCTGTTGCGCCGCAACCCGCGGTTTCGCCGGGTCGCGGGATTCGCCGTCGCGGCCCTCGACCGGGTGCCGCCGGACATGCTGCAGCGCTTCGCCACGGGCGTGCCCACGCCCGACACCCTGGTGTTCCGGCTGGTGCGCGGATCCGTGTTCGTCACGGCCGCCGGCGCCGCGGCGCTCCTCGGCGCCCCGCTCCAGGCCGCGGCGCCGGGGCGGCTGGGGCCGGTGGTCCGCGGCCGCCTCCTGTTCCGGCGCTTTCCACCCGCCTACCCGGTGCGCAACGTGGTCGGCGTCCTGCGGGGGAGCGACCCCGCGCTCCGCGACACCTACGTCGCCGTCTCCGCGCACCACGACCATCTCGGCGTCCAGCGCCCGCCGCTGGACCACGACTCAGTGCGCGCGTTCGACCGCGTGATGCGCCCCATGGGGGCGGACTCGCCCGGACGGGAGCCGTCGTCGGCGGAGGCCGCCCGCATCGCCGCCATCCGCGACAGCCTGCGCGCCGCCAGTCCGGACCGGAGGGACTCGGTCTTCAACGGCGCCGATGACGACGGCTCCGGCACCGTGGCCCTCGCGGAGCTGGCGCGCGTGCTCGCCGCCGGCCCGCGACCGCGGCGCTCGGTCCTGTTCGTGTCGCACGCCGCCGAGGAGTTGGGACTGCTGGGCTCGACGTGGTACACGGACCACCCGACGGTACCGCGCGATTCCATCGTCGCCGAGATCGACATGGACATGGTCGGTCGCGGAGACGCGACCGACACGCCGAAAGGCGGCGCCGGCTACCTCGAGGTCGTCGGCAGCCGCCGCCTCTCGACCGAATTCGGGAACCTGCTGGACACGGTGGCCGCGCGCGAGCCGACGCCGCTCCACCTCAACTACGAGTACGACGGCCCGGGCAACCCGCTGCAGTACTACTGCCGGGCCGACCATTACAGCTACGCGCGCTACGGCATCCCGTCGGTATCGCTCTCGACGGGCGAGCACCTGGACTACCATCAGGTGACCGACGAGGCGCAGTACATCGACTACGCGCAGCTCGCGCGGGTCACCGCCCTGGTGCGTGACTTCGTGCTGGCCGTTGCCGACCTGGACCACCGGCCGGTGGTGGACGGGCGCCGCCAGGACCCCCGCGCCCCCTGCCGCCAGTGACCTGATCCGGCCGGCGTTTCACGCCAGGGGCCGCCCCGGGGTTTCACTTTCCGAGCCATGACGATGCCCGAGCGCACCGACCGCGCGCAGCACATCGCGCTGCTGCTGGCCAAGCACGGCGACGAGCTGGCGCGCCACATCCGCCGCATCGTGCGGGACAACGACGCGGCACAGGACATCCTCCAGGACACCATGATCCGGGCCCACGGCGGCCTGGCGCGCGTCGCGGCGGGCTCCAACACCAGGGCGTGGCTGTATCGCATCGCGACCAACACGTCGCTGAACCACCTTCGCGCGCGCCGCCGGGAGCGGGCCGCGCTGCTGCGGCACGCCGCGGAGCGGGAGACCGACGGACCGGAGGGAAGCAGCGACCACCAGGGCCTGGACGCCAGGCGCGCCGAGCTGTGGGCGCGCGTGGCGGGGCTGCCGGAGCGGCAGCGGCTGGCCCTCACGCTGCGGCTCGCCGACGAGCTGGACTACGAGGAGATCGCGCGGCGCCTGGGCGGCACGCCCGCCGCGGCGCGCGCCAATGTCTACCAGGCCACGAAGAAGCTGCGCCTGACACTGGGGGAACCATGACCGTCGAGCAGGCAGCCGCCGAGCGCCAGGCGGTGGAGCGCATCGTCCTCGGGGCTTTCGAGGCGATGACCGGCCGCCGCGGCGGGCCGTTGCGCTACGCCATGATGGACGACACGCCGGTCGGCGTCCTCGGCCTGGCCGCGGGCCAGCTGGGACTCCGCCACGTCAACTACGCGCGCGGCGAGGACGAGTTCGTGGAGCGGCTGCTGGCCGAGCACGGCGACGTGCCGGTGCTGCGCTCCGACGCGCTCGACGACGTGCGCCGGGCCCTCGATCGCTACTTCGCCGGCCGCCGGCTCGACTTCGACCTGAAGGTGGATCTGAGTGGCCTGCCGGCCTTCCACCGCCGCGTGCTCGACGAGACCGCGCGGATTCCGGCCGGCCAGGTCCTGACCTACACCGAGGTCGCCCGGCGCGCCGGCTCGCCCCGCGCCTCCCGCGCCGCGGGCAACGCGCTCCACAACAACCCCGTCGCCATCGTCGTGCCCTGCCACCGCGTGCTCCGCGCCGACGGCTCGCTCGGCGGCTACGGCGGGGGACTGCCCATCAAGGAGTGGCTGCTGGAGCACGAGGGCGCCCGGCCCCGCTCGATCTAGGCACGGCGATGCCTCCCCGGACCGGGAGGCGCCGGTCCCGCAGAACCGGCTCGGCAGGAGCCGCGCCAGCGCGCGATGTAGATTGCGCGGCATCCGGAGGACGACCATGCACGCATCGCCCGCGCGGCTCCCGCTCATCCTGCTCGCCCTGGCTGCCGCGCCCGCCGCGGCCGCCGGCCAGGCGGCGCCGGCTCCCCGCCCCGACAGCTGCCCCCTGCCCAAGGCCCGCACGGTGGACACCGTGACCGACTTCTTCGGCACCCGGGTGGCCGACCCGTACCGGTGGCTGGAGGACACCGACTCGCCCCAGACCAGGGCCTGGGTGGACTCCGAGAACTGCGTGACTTTCGGGTACCTGGCCCGGATCCCGGAGCGCGCCCGCATCCGCGAGCGGCTCACGAAGCTGTGGAACTACGAGCGCTACGGCCTCCCCTCCCGCGAGGGCGGCCTGTACGTCTTCTCGAGGAACGACGGCCTGCAGAACCAGTCGGTGACCTACTGGCAGCCGACCCTCGCCGCCGAGCCCCGGGTGCTGATCGACCCCAACGCGCTCTCGAGCGACGGCACGGTCGCCCTCACCGCCTGGGACGTCTCTCACGACGGCCGCTACTTCGGCTACGGGACTGCGGCCGCCGGTTCCGACTGGAACGAGCTGCACGTCCGCGTCGTCGCCACCGGGCGCGACCTGCCCGACACCCTCCGCTGGATCAAGTTCTCCGGCCTCTCCTGGACGCACGACAACGCCGGCTTCTACTACAGCCGCTTCCCCACGCCCACGGGCGACGCGCTGCGCTCAGTGGTCCAAAACCAGAAGCTCTACTACCACCGCCTGGGCACGGCGCAAGCGGCCGACCGGCTGGTCTACGAGCGCCCCGATCACTCCGACTGGGGCTTCAATGGCGGCGTCACCGAGGACGGGCGCTACCTCGTCATCTCCGTCTCGCTGGGCACCGACTCGCGCAACCGGATCTACGACCTCGACCTCGGCAGCGCGCGCCGACCCCGCGTGGCGGGCCGCGTGGTACGGCTGCTGGACGACTTCGACGCGACCTACGGCTTCGTCGGCAACCGGGGCCCGGTGTTCTACTTCTTCACCAATCTCGACGCGCCCCGCGGCCGGCTGATCGCGATCGACACCCGCCGGGCGGACCGCGGGCACTGGAGGGAGATCCTCCCCCAGACCGACCAGGTGCTGAACGGCGTCACGCTGATCGGCGGGCGGTTCGTGGCGGAGTACCTGGTGGACGCGCACAGCCGGCTCGCGGTCTTCACGGCGCAGGGACGGCACGTCGCCGACGTCCCGCTTCCCGGCCTCGGCACCGTGGCCGGCGTGAGCGGCCGCGCCGACGGCCCCGAGATGTTCTACGCCTTCACGTCGTTCCTCTACCCCACCACGATCTTCCGCTATGATGTCGCGACCGGCGCGAATACGGTCTGGAAGGCGCCGCGCCTCGACTTCGATCCGGGCGCCTACGAGACCGAGCAGGTGTTCTACCACAGCAAGGACGGCACCCGCGTGCCGATGTTCATCACCCACCGCCGCGGCCTCGCGAAGGACGGCGCCAATCCCGTGCTGCTGACCGCGTACGGCGGGTTCGACATCAGCAACCTGCCCTACTTCTCCGTGGCCAACGCCGTGTGGCTGGAAATGGGCGGCACCCTGGCGCTCGCCAACATCCGGGGCGGGGGCGAGTACGGCGAGGCGTGGCACCAGGCGGGGATGCACGAGTTCAAGCAGAACGTGTTCGACGACTTCATCGCCGCGGCGGAGTATCTCGTGCGCGAGGGCTGGACGAGGCCGGCCAGGCTGGCCATCGCGGGCGCCTCGAACGGCGGGCTGCTCGTCGGGGCCGCGGAGAACCAGCGCCCCGACCTGTTCGGCGCGACCCTGCCGGCGGTCGGCGTGATGGACATGCTGCGGTTCCAGAAGTTCACGATCGGGTGGGCCTGGGTGACCGAGTACGGCTCGTCGGACAGCGCGACCCAGTTCCCATACCTGTACCGGTACTCGCCGCTCCAGAACATCCGGCCGGGGACCCGTTACCCGCCCACCCTGATCACGACCGCCGACCACGATGACCGCGTGGTGCCGGGTCACTCCTTCAAGTACGCGGCCACGCTCCAGGCCGCGCAGGGGGACAGCGCGCCGGTGCTGATCCGGGTCGAGACCCGGGCCGGACACGGCGGCGGGATGCCCGTCTCCAAGCAGATCGAGCTGGTGACGGACGAGTGGGCCTTCCTGGTCAGGAATCTGGGAATGACGCTGCCCTCCCAGTAGAGGGCGGTGTCGAGAACGCAGGGTTCAGTTCAGTTGCCAGACGGCAAGTTGCGAGTGGTTGTCAGACTGGACGTGAGAGGCCAGTGTCGGGGTGGTGGCTCTGCCCTCCGTTCCTGCTGTTCACTCACACCAGGCCGGGCAGGTCCGCCACGCTTCCGATGATGCGATCAGGCACGATGCCGCTGCCGGCCACCACGTCCTCGCGGAACTTGCCGGTGCGCACCATCCACGCCGACAGGCCCGCGCGCTGGGCGCCCTCGACGTCGCCCCACAGGTCGTCACCCACCATCACGACGT
>JBAIWX010000185.1:0-13995 GCA_037916975.1 Gemmatimonadales bacterium | reverse complement strand
GCGGCGCGGCCGACGACGCGGACCGGCGTCCCGTCCGGGGGCACCTCGCCGCGCGGCCCCCAGTCGAGGCGCACCCGGGCGGGGTCGGCGGCCCAGAGCGCGGCGAGCTGCCGCACCACCGCCGCCGCGACCGGCTCGGGCGCCTGGGCCCGCGCGGGCCCGGCGACGAGGACGGCGGCGGCGAGCGCCGCGCAGGCGGCCCTAGCGGATGAGGTCACTCGTCACCTGCAGCATGTCCTCGCCGGCGCGCACCGCCTTCGCGTTGATCTCGTAGGCGCGCTGCGCGGCGATCATGTCCGTCATCTCCTGCACGATCTCGACGTTGCTCGACTCGAGGTACCCCTGCATCAGCCGGCCGAAGCCCTGGTCCTGCGGGAAGCCGAGGAGCGGCTGGCCCGAGCTCGGCGACTCGGTGTAGAGGTTCTCGCCCTGGGCGACGAGCCCCGAGGCGTTGACGAAGCGCGCGATCTCGATGCGGCCGAGCTCGGTCTGCTGGCCCGTCGTGCCGAGGGTGGCCTGCACGATGCCGCTCGGGGAGATGGAGAGGTCGCTCGCGTCCTGCGGGACGGTGATGTTCGGGACGAGCCGGTAGCCGCCGTTCGTGACGATGGCGCCGGTGTCGGAGATCGAGAAGCTGCCGTCGCGCGTGTAGGCGAGGGTCCCGTCGGGCCGCTGCACCTGGAAGAAGCCGTCACCCTCGATCGCGAGGTCGAGCGGGCGCTGCGTCTGCTCCGGCGTGCCCTGCACGTGGAGGCGGAGCACCGCGTTCACCTTGACGCCCTTCCCCACCTGGATCGGCGGGAGGCCCTGGCGGTCGGCGCCGTTGACGGTGCGCGCACCCTCGAGCGTCTCGTAGAGGACGTCCTCGAAGCTCACGCGGCTCCGCTTGAAGCCGGTGGTGTTGACGTTCGCGAGGTTGTTCGCGATCACGTCCACCATCATCTGCTGCGCCTTCATCCCGCTCGCGGAGGTCCGGAGGCCGCCACTCATGTCGTCACCCTCGTCGTCGTGGAAGTCGCTCAGGCCCGGCCGACCTGCGAGACCACGGTCTCGAGGACGCCGTCCATCGCCTTGAGCGCGTCGATGTTCGCCGCGTAGGCCCGCTGGATCGTCACCAGGTCCACCATGCCGAGCACGGCGTCGCCGTTCGGCTCCTCCACCTGGCCCTGGCGCACCGCGACCGCGGTGCCCGCCGCCTCGGTGGCGCCGGCCTGGAAGAGGCCGGTCCCCTCCTTCGTCAGCGCCGTGCCCGCCGGCACCCGGACGAGCCGCAGCGTGTCGAGCGGCTCGCCGTCCTGCAGCACCGTCCCGTCGGCCCGGACCTCGAGCGTCCCCTGCGGCGCCACGATCGGGCCCTTCTCGCCGAGGAGCGCGTTGCCGTCGTGGTCGGTGAGGAGGCCGTTCGCGTCGAGCCGGAAGGCGCCGCCGCGCGTGAGGCGCTCGCCGCGCGGCGTGCGCACGACGAGGAAGCCCTCGCCGTCGAGCGCGAGGTCGAGGTCACGCCCGGTGTAGCGGAGCGTCCCCTGGCGGAGGTCGGTGGTCTGCACCGGGACCGGGTAGTCGGCGCCCGCGGGCTGCTGCCCGGTCAGGCGGTCCACCTTGAACCCGTCGGTGTTCACGTTGGCGAGGTTGTTGGCGACGACTTCCTGCAGCCGGCTGTAGTAGCTGAGGCTGTGCGCCGTCGTCTGGATGCCCTTGAGCGAGCTCATCGGCCTACCCCTGTTGCCGCGGAAGCGGATGCGAGTCGCCACCGCGAAGGGCAAGCGCCATGCCCGGCGCGGCGATGGGGCTAAACCGTTGTCCCGACGGCAGTTCGATCGAGCACGTCGGCGAATGACGGCGCCGCCGGGGCAGCGCTCGCCGCCGCCGGTCGGAACTTCCTGCCGCCGGGGGCGGCGGCTTCCGCCGCCAGGGTCCGGACGAGGTCCTGCGGGAGTCCGGTGCGGCGGGCGATCGCCGCCGGCGAGAGCCCGCGGCGGGCGAGGCGACGGACGCGGCGCGCGGGCGTGTCGCGCCGAGCCGCGATGCGGAGCGCCAGGGCCACCAGCAGCGCGAGCGCCCCCGCGCCGAGGCAGAGGTCGGCGGGCGAGGGTGCCGGGAGGGCCCGCACGCGCGCGAGGAGCGGCGCCACGCGCGCCGCCACGAGGGGCGCCACGCGCGCGCCCAGCTCGCGCTCGGACACGATCGCCCGGCGGCCCGCGGCGACGAGGGGCGCCCGGAGCGCCGGGGTGCCGGCGACCACGATCGCCGCGCACGCGGCGAGGGTCAGCGTCCAGAGGCGACGGCGCGTCATCACGCCTCCTCCTGCTTGAGCCGCTCGCGCAGCCGCCGGAGCGCCTGGGTCCGGATCTGCGAGACCCGCGACTCGGTCACGTGCAGGACCTCGGCGATCTGCCGCAGGTTCATCTCCTCGTAGTAGTAGAGCGCGAGCACGAGCCGCTCCTTCTCCGGCAGGCCCTTGATCGCGGCGCGGAGGTGGTCCACCTCCTCCTCGTGCTCCACGTCCTGCCCGGGGAGCGGCGCGTCCGGGTCGTCGAGGGTCTCCTCGAGCGTGAGCGTGCCCTGCCGGCTCGCCGACACGGTGCCGCCGAGCGGGACGAGGGCGCCGCCCTCGATGGCGTTCCGCCACTCCCAGTAGGTCTCGAGCGGGATGCCGAGCGCGGTCGCCACCTCGCGCGGCTCCGGCACCCGGCCGAGGCGCCGCTCGAGCTCCGCCACCGCGGCGGTGATCCGCCGCCCCTTGACGCGCACCGAGCGCGGGATCCAGTCGCGGCTGCGGAGGTCGTCGAGGATCGCGCCGCGGATCCGGCGCACCGCGTAGGTGCTGAACGCGAGGCCGCGCGAGCGGTCGAAGCTGTCGAGCGCGCGGACGAGGCCGAGGGTGCCGGCGCTCACGAGGTCGTCGAGCTCGGCCATCGGTGCGCGCTGCGCGACCTCGCGCGCCACGTGGTGCACCAGCCCGAGGTAGCGGTCGAGGAGCTGCGCGCGCGCCTGGGCGTCGCCCGTGGCGCGGTAGCGGTCCCACAGGGCCTCGGTGAGCGAGGCCTGCGCCGAGTGTTCCATGCGGATGGCGGTCATGCGTCACTCCGTGCCGGGACGGGCAGGTCGAGGCGGTCGAGGACCGCCTCCTTCACGAGCTGGTGGGCGCCCGAGCGCGCGAGGCGCTCGAGCAGGGACCGGGGGTCGCGCACCGCGCGGCGGAGCGCCTCCTCCTCGGGGATCGCGCCCAGGTAGCGGATCCCGCGGCGGAGGAAGCGCTCGCAGGCGGTGGCGAGCTTGTCGAACGCCTCCCGGCCCTCGTCGGCGTCGAGCGTACGGTTCACGAGCACGTCCATCGGCAGGTCGGGGACCTGGAGGTGGACGATCTTCATCAGCGCGTAGGCGTCGGTGAGCGCGGCGGGCTCGGGCGCGGTGACGACGAGGAGCCGGCCGGCGCGCATGCTGCACGCCCGCACCACGCCCTCGAGGCCCGCCCCGGCGTCCACGATCACCACGTCGAACCGCTCGTAGATCGCGCTCAGGCGGTGGTGCAGCCGCGCGCGGTCCCGGCCGTCGAGGCCGTAGAGCGTCTCGGCGCCGGAGTCGCCGGGGAGGAGCGCGAGGTGTTCCGCCACCTCCTGCACCAGCGCCTCGGGCGCGGTTTCGCCGAGGAGCACCGACTCGAGGCGGGCCTTCGGCCGGACGCCGAGCAGCACGTGCAGGTTTGCGAGATTGTGGTCGGCGTCGAACAGGAGCGTCCGGTGCCCCGCCGCGGCGCAGGCCTGCGCGACGAGGACGCTCACCAGCGACTTGCCGACGCCGCCCTTCCCGCTCCCGACGACGATGGTCAGCGGGCCCTCGGCGGCGCCGGTGAGGAGGCGCGCGGTCATGCGACCGCCCCGCGGGCGCGCTGCGCCCGCCCGCGCGCGCTCGCCCGCGCGGCCTGGAGCCGCGCCTCGGCGCTGCGGAGGTCCTGGGGCACGCGCTGCCCGTCGGCGAGCCAGCGCATCGGGAGCCCGCGCGCCGCCGCGAGGTCGAAGAGGCTCCAGTCGTCGGGGCACTCGTCCACCTTGCTCGCGAGGAGGTGCGTCACCCCGGCGCGGGCGTGCTGCTCGACGAGGCGCTCGGCGAGCGCCGGCTGCAGCCCTGCCGGGAGCACGAGGTGCGTCTCGGCGGGCGCCAGCGCCGCGAGGAGCGCGCGCACCGCCTGGTCGTCCTGCGCGGCGCGGGGCCCGCGGCCGGGGCAGTCCACGAGCAGCACGTCGCAGCGGCGGAGCGCCCGGAGCGCGCGCGGCAGGTCGGCCGGCTCGAAGGCGGCGGCGTGCGGGCGGCCGAGGAGCTCCGCGTAGGCGGCGAGCTGCTCCACGGCACCCATCCGGTAGGTGTCGAGGCCGAGCAGCCCGACGGTGCGCTCGCCGAAGACGCCGCGCATGCCGGCGAGCTTGGCCACGGTGGTCGTCTTGCCGGCGCCGGTCGGGCCGACGAACGCCAGGACGAGCCGGCCCTCGCCCGGCAGGCCGGGGTCGCGGGCGGGGCGGGCGGCGGGAGCGGCCGCCGGCCGCGCGGGGCGCGGGGCCGCCGCGGGGACGGCCGGCGTCACGGGCGCGCTCGCGGCATCGCAGGCCTCGAGCTCGAGCAACGGCTCGCCGAGGGCGTTGCGGCGCTCCTCGACGCGGAGGATGACGGCGTCGGCGCCGAGTTCGGCGCGGGCCCGCGCGAGCAGCGCGGCGACGGTCGAGCCCCGGTAGGTATTACGCGGCACGTGGCAGCTCCCAGGTGGCCAGGCTCTGGATCGGCGTCTGCGCCGGCAGCTCGCCCAGCGAGACGACCGGCAGGCGCGGCAGGATCGGCTCGACGAGGCGGCGGACGCCGGTGCGCAGGTGCGGCGGCGTGATGAGCGGCCGCGGCATCCCGTCGCGCCGGCTCTGCTGGGCGAGGTCCCCCAGCAGGCGCAGCACGCCGGCGAGCTCGTCGGGGTCGAGGGTGCGCCCGCCCTGCTGGGCGGCGCGCGGGCTGAAGAGCGCGAGCAGCGCGGCCTCGAGCCGCGGGCCCACCGTGATGCCCCGGACGGTGCCGTCGCCCTCGTCGTAGAGCTGCACGATGACGCTCGCGAGCGCGCGGCGGACGTGCTCGGTGAGCATTTCCGGGTCCTTCGTCTGGTCGGCGGCATCCGAGAGCGCCTCGAGGATCGCGACCAGGTCGCGCACGGGGACGCCCTCCTTGAGGAGGCGCTGCAGGACGCGGTGCACCACGCCCAGCGAGAGCTTGGTGGGGATCACGTCCTCGACGAGCGCCGGGTGGGTCTCCTTGAGCGTGTCCAGGAGCTCGCGCACGTTCTGCCGCGTCAGCAGGTCCGCGGCGTGGCGCTTGATCGTCTCCATCAGGTGGGTCGAGAGGACGGTGCCGGCCTCGACCACGCTGTAGCCCGCGGTCTCCGCCTCGAGGCGGCGCTCGGGCTGGACCCAGACCGCGGGGATCCCGAAGCTCGGGTCGACGGTCGGCTCCCCCTCGACGGGGAGCGCCATGCCGGAGGTGTTGAGCGCAAGGAGCGAGCGGGGCATGATCTCGCCCCCGGCCACGCGGATGCCGCGCAGCTTGATCGCGTACTCGGTGGCGGGGAGCTGGATGTTGTCGCGGATCCGCGCGGGCGGGACGATGATCCCGAGCTCCATCGCGACCTGCTTCCGCATGATCCCGATCCGCTGCAGCAGGTCGCCCCGCTGGGCCTCGTCCACGAGGGGGACGAGCGCGTAGCCGATCTCGACCTCGAGCGGCTCCACCTGGAGCATCTCGCGCATCTGCGCCGCCGGGTCGGCGGCCGGGGCCTTCTCGGGGCCCTTCGGCGCGGCGTCGGCGGGCGCCGGGCGCTGCGCCTTGCGGCGCGCCACCCACGCGACGCTGCCGGTGGTGCCGGCGAGGGCCATGAAGGGCAGGAACGGGAAGCCGGGGAGGAGCGCCAGCAGGCCGAGGATCCCGGAGGAGATCCAGAGCGCGTCGGGATAGCGGGTGAGCTGCGTGGCGATCGCGGCGCCGGCGTTGTTGGTCGAGGAGCCGTAGGTGACGATGATGCCGGCCGCGGTGCTGACCACGAGCGCCGGGATCTGGCTGACGAGGCCGTCGCCCACCGAGAGCCGGGCGAAGGTCTCCGCCGCCTGGCCGGCGGACATGTCGAGCTGCAGCATCCCGATGGCGAAGCCGCCCACCAGGTTGATGCCGGTGATGATGAGGCCCGCGACGGCGTCGCCGCGGACGAACTTGGCGGCGCCGTCCATCGCGCCGTAGAAGTCGGCGTAGCGGGCGATCTCCTCGCGGCGGCGCCGGGCCTCGCGCTCGTCGATGAGCCCGGCGCCGAGGTCGGCGTCGATGCTCATCTGCCGGCCGGGCATCGCGTCGAGGGTGAACCGCGCCGCCACCTCGGCGATGCGGCCCGCGCCCTTCGTGATCACCATGAAGTTGATCACGATGAGGATGAGGAAGATGATCAGCCCGACGACGAAGTTCCCGCCGATCACCGCGTTGCCGAACGCCTCGATCACGTGCCCCGCCTGCCCCTTCGACAGGATGAGCCGCGTCGTGCTCACGTTGAGGCCCAGCCGCAGCAGCGTCAGGAGGAGCAGCAGGCTCGGGAAGATCGAGAACTCGAGCGGGTCCTTCGTGCTGATCGTGACGAGCAGCACCACGACCGAGAGCGCGACCGAGAGCGCGAGGAGCCCGTCGAGGAGCACCGGCGGGAGGGGCACCACCAGGAGCCCGACCACCAGTACCACCGCGAGGGCGAGCCACGACTCGCTCCGGAGCTGGAGCGCCGCCGGGCGCGGGAGCGCGGGCGCGGTCACGCGGGCCTCCAGCCGCGGCGGCGGTAGACGTACGCCAGGACCTCGGCGACGGCAGTGTACAGGTCCACCGGGATCGGCTTGCCGACCTTGCAGGTCGCCAGCATGGCGCGGGCGAGGGGCCGGTTCTCGACCATCGGGATGCCGGCCGCCTTCGCGATCGCCTTGATCCGCTCGGCCAGCTTCCGCTCGCCCATCGCGAGCACCACCGGGGCGCCGCCCGCCGCCGGGTCGTACCGGAGCGCGATGGCGATGTGCGTCGGGTTCGTCACCACCACGTCCGCCTTCTTGACGTCACTGAGCATGCGCTTGCGCGCCATGCTCTGCATCAGCGACCGGATCCGGCTCTTCACGAGCGGGTTCCCGTCGGTCTCCTTCTGCTCCTGCTGCACCTCGCTCCGCGACATCCGCAGGCCCTTCTCGTACTGCCAGACCTCGTAGCCGTAGTCGGCGGCGGCGAGCGCCAGGAAGGCGAGGCCGGTCCGGACGGCGAGCGTCTGCCCCAGCGTCCGGACGAGCGTCACGACGCCGGCGGGGCCGGCGTCGCCGGCGGCGAGCACGGCGGGCCAGGCGTCGCGCAGCGCCACGTACGCCACGGTGCCCAGCACCGCGAGCTTCACCAGCGCGCGGACGAGCTGGGCCACCGCCTGGAGGCTGAAGATCCGGCCGAAGCCCGCGACGGGGTCGAGGGCGCCGAAATTGGGCTTGAGGCGCTCGGCGGTGACCACGCCGCGGCCCTGCACGAGGCCCACCGCGGTGCTCGCGAGCAGCACCACGCCCACCGGCGCGAGCACGGCGAGCAGGAAGGCGCGCCCCGCGAGCTGGAGGAGCGCCACCGCGTCGCCCGCCCCGAGCGGACCCGCGGCGAGCTGGCGCGTCGCCGCCCGCAGGAACCCGGTCAGCTCCCGCGCCATCACGCCGCCGCCCGCCGCCGCGAGCGCCGGCGCCGCCGCGAGGAGGGTGACCGCCCCCGACAGTTCGAGGCTCCGTGGGACGCGTCCCTCCTTGCGCGCCTCGTCCCGGCGCTTCGGTGTGGGCGCCTCGTTCCGCTCCTGGTCGTCGCCACCGCCGGGCCGCCCCTGGGTCGCCATGGCTCAGCGCCCCGCGGCGGGCGCGAAGGCGGCGAGGACGGCGGCCAGCCGGCCGTCGAGCCCGCCGGTCCACCCCGCCACCATCCGCCCGAGGAAGGGGAGCGAGGCCCCGAAGACGACGAAGCCCACCGCCGCCGTGATCGGGAACGAGACGGTCATCGCGGACATCTGGGGCACCGCGCGCGCGAGGATCGCGAGGCCGAGGTTCGCGAGGAGCAGCGCCACCATGAGGGGGGCCGCCGCGCGGACCGCGGTCGCGAAGACGCCGCCCGCCATGTCCACCATCGCCCGGGCGCCGCGCGGCAGGTCGAGCGCGGTCCCCGGCGGGATCGCCTGCAGGCTCTCGCCGAGCCCGCGGACGAGCGCGAGGTGCCCGCCCAGCGTGACGAAGAGCGCGAGCACCGCGAGGCTCTTGAGCTCGCCCAGCCCCTCGGCGCCCACCTCCGCCATCGGCGAGATCGCCTGGCCCAGGTTGAGGCCGATCTGGAGCGAGGCCACCTCGCCCGCGAGGGCGACGCCGTGCATCAGGAAGGCGCCGGTGAGGCCGATCGCGAGCCCGAGCACCAGCTCGCCGGCGAGCGGGAAGGGCCAGGCGACGAAGTCGGGGGGGAGCGTCACCGGGCGCACCGTCGGGACGAGCGCGAGGCTCAGCGCCACCGCGATCGCCCCGCGGATGGTCGCGGGGATCCCGGCCATGGACCAGAGCGGGGCGACCAGCATGAGCCCGACCACGCGCGCCGAGACCAGCACGAACGTGGGCCAGGCCACCGGGGCCAGCAGCTCGACGAGGCCGTCGGTCGTCATGTGGCGAGGGTCGGCAGGGTCCGGAGCATCTGCGCGAGGAACTGCACGAGCTCGCGGAGCATCCAGGGGAGCGTGAAGAGCAGCACCGCCGCCACGGCCACGAGCTTCGGCACGAAGGTGAGCGTCTGCTCCTGCAGCTGGGTCACCGCCTGCAGGAGGCCGATCACCACGCCCACCGCGAGGATGGTCACGAGGAGCGGCGCCATCACCATCAGCGCGAGCTGGAGCGCCTGCCGCACGAGCTCGAGGGCGAAGGTGGCGGTCATGGTCAGTGGAAGCTCGCGACGAGGCTGCGCACCACGAGCGACCAGCCGTCGGCGAGGACGAAGAGGAGGAGCTTGAACGGGAGCGCCACCATCACGGGCGGGAGCATGAACATGCCCATGCTCATCAGCACCGAGGCGACGACGAGGTCCACGATGACGAACGGCAGGAAGATCACGAAGCCCATCTGGAACGCGGTCCGCAGCTCGCTCGTGACGAAGGCCGAGATCACCGTCATCGTGGGGACGTCGTCCACCGTCTTCGCGTCCCGGACGCCGGCGAGCTCGGTGAACGTGGCGAGGTCCTGCTCGCGCGTGTTGGCCAGCATGAACTCCCGCAGCGGCGCCACCGCCGCCTGGTACGCCTCGACCTGCGTGAGCTGGCCCGCCAGGTAGGGCTGGAGCGCCCGCGCGTTCGCCGCCTCGAGGGTGGGGTGCATCACGACGCCGGTGAGGAGCACCGAGATCGCCACCAGCAGCTGGCCCGGCGGCGAGGTCTGCGTGCCCAGCGCCGAGCGCAGGAAGTGGAGGACGATGAGGATCCGCGTGAAGCTCGTCGTGAGCAGGAAGAGCGCGGGGAGGAGCGTCATCGCGCCCATGAAGAGCACGAGGCCGACCGCCCCCGAGAGCTTGAGCCCGTCCTTCGGCCCGCCGATCGTGAGCTCGATCCCGGGCGCCGCCGGCGCCTCGACCGAGAGCCCGCCGCCCCGCGTCGCGGCGGTCGCGCGCGGGAGCCCGACGGGCGGGCCGATGCGCACGCCCGTGGGCTGCGGCGCCTGCGTGACGGCCGGCGGGAGCGGGAGCGGGGCCGTGCCGGCGGGCACGGCGGCAGCAGGACGGGCCGGGGCCGGGGCCGGCACCTGCGCCGCGGGCCGGGCGGCACTGTCCGCCTGCTGCGCCCGGGCGGCGGCGGGGAGCGCGAGCAGCAGCGCCAGCGGGGCGAGCCGGAGCGCGCGCCGCACCGCCTCGGGCACCGGCGCGCCCGCCGGCGCCGGGGTCCCGGCGTCCCCGCCCAGCACCTGCGCCAGGTCGGCGCCGCCCAGCTCGGTCAGGAGCTCGAGCCGCCCGGCACTCTCCGCGAGCACCAGCACGCGCGTGCCGCAGCGGACCAGCGTCACCCCCTGCCCCTTCCCCGTCGTGAGCCGCTGCACCACGCCGAGCGGGAGCGCACCGGACGACGCCGAGACGCGCTGCAGCCGCCGGAGCGCGTGCAGCGCCAGGAGCAGCAGCCCGAGGGTGATGGCGAGCGCCGAGGCGGCCTGCAGCATCGGGACGCTCAGTTCCCGGCCGCCGGGCCGTCGGCCGCGGGGAGGATGCGGGTGACGCGGACGCCGAAGTGCTCGCCCACGACGACCACCTCGCCCTCGGCGAGCTTGCGGTCGCTGACGTAGATGTCGATCGGCTCGCCGACCATGCGGCTCAGCTGGATCACCGACCCGGTGCCGAGCTCGAGCACCTCCTGCACGGTCATCGAGGTGCGGCCGAACTCGATCGCCACCGGCAGCGACACGTCGAGGAGCGTGTCGAGCGAGGCGGTGCCGGCCGCGCGCTGGCCGCCGCCCAGCTCGTCGAGCTCGGCGTGGCGGGCGTCGTCGGGAAGCATGGGCTGGGTCATACGACTCTCGCGGTGCGGGCGCGGCCGGCAGGCTCCGGCTGGCCCGATGGGTAGAGGTGCGTCAGGCGCACGCCGATCGTGCGGCGCACCTGGCCCGGCACGCCCTGGAAGCGGCGGCGGCCGTTCACGTGCACCTCGATCGGCGTGTCGACGGGGAAGCCGGTGTGGATCACGTCGCCCACCCGGAGGGCGGCGAGGTCGCGCGCGCGCAGGGTGAGCGGCGGGAAGCAGGCGCGGACGGTGAGGCTCGAGACCTGGAGCGCGGCCGAGATGTGGCGGCGCGCCTCCACCTGCTCCTCGGGCGTCACCCGCGCCGCCTGCCGGACCGCGGCGGGCTTCTCCTGCAGGAACGCCTCGAGCGCGTCGAGCGGGAGGCAGACGGTGAGCACCCCGTTGAAGGTGCCGGTCCGCACGTCGAGGTTGGCGACGAGGACGTTGTCCTCCTTGTTCGCCACCTGCAGCGCCTCCGGCGCCGACTCGAAGCCGGTCTGCTGGAACTGGAAGGGCAGGAAGTCGCGCCAGACGTCGTTGAGGAGCGCGAGCGCGCGGTCGGCGACGCCCTTCACCGTGAGGCGCTCGAGCTGCGTGAGCGCGCGGGCCATCGGGCGGATCTCGCCGGGCCCGCCGAACATCCGGTCCACCAGGTAGTACGAGAAGTCCACGCTCAGGTCGAGCACGCCCTGCGCGTGGCCGTGGCCCAGGTCGAAGACGAAGGCGGCGCACGGGTTGCCCAGCGACATGATGAACTCGCCGAACGTCGCCTGCTCCACGCTGGCCGCGATGACGTCGGTGGGCTGGCGGAGGCGCGAGGCGAGGAACGGCTGGATCGCGACCGCGAAGCGGCTGTAGATCCCCTCGAGCGTGGCGCGCCGGTCGCGCGAGATCCGCGGCGGGCGCAGGAAGTTGTAGGGCAGGACCTCCGGCGCCGCCGTGGTGACCGGCGCGGCCGGCATCGCCCCCTTGAGGAGGGAGTCGATGTCCTTCTGGGACAGGCCGTCGAGCATCGTCACTGGATCACGAACTGCGGCACGTAGACCGCGACGTGCGTGGACTCGCCCACGAAGGGACGGACCACCTGCAGCAGCGTCGCCTTGAGCCGGGGCCGGGAGTCGGCCGCGGTGAAGCCGTCGAGCGTGAGGGCGGAGAGCGCGTCCACGACGGCGTCGCGGACCTTGACCTCGTTCTCGCGCAGGCGGGGCTCGTCGGCGGCGGGCACCTCGTACACCACCGTCGTCATGACGAACCGGGTGCCCTGCGACCCGGCCGGGTTCACGATGATGTTCTCGAGCTTGACCGACTTCGCCGCCTCGCCCCCCTTCTCCTTCTCCTTCGCCTTCCCCTCGGCGCCGGGCGCCTCCTTCGCCTCCGCGACGCGCGTGAACCGCGGCGCGACCACGAAGGCGCCGAGCAGGGCGCCAACCACGAGCCCGCCGGCGAGCGCACCGAGCATCACGCCCTTCCCCGCCTTGGCGGGCGGCGCCCCCTCGGGGGTGGCCTGGGTGGTCTCAGCCGGCTGGGCAGCCATCGTTCTCGTACTCCGATGTTGAGGGGCAGCAGGGACCGCCGGATGGTGCGGTCGTCCGGCGGGGGGAAAGGCAACGGCCGTACCACGCTGACGGCGCCTCGATCCGGCAACGCAAGACCTTGCCAGAAAAAGCGTTATGGCGATCGTCGTCGCCGACAGGCAACCGCGGGCGGAGCCGGACCGGCGGCAGAGACTTCCGGGCTCGAACCGGCCGGACTTGCCGAGATGTGAGCCCGGACTATCCTCCTCGGGGCCGCCCGTCCGGGCGGCCATTCGCGAGCCCTCCCCCACCGAGCCATGGAGCGACGGCGTGATCCGTCTGGTCCACCGCGCGGGCAGCCAGCAGGGTGCCGCCTACACGGCGGGCCACGGTCCCGTCACCCTGGGCCGCGCCCCCGGCTGCGACGTGCGCTTCGATGCGGAGCGGGACACCCTCGTCTCGGCGAACCACGCGCAGGTGGTGAACGAGGGGAGCGACTGGGTGCTGGTGGACGCGCACTCCACCAACGGGACCTGGCTCAACGGCGAGCGGGTGCACGGGCGGGCGCCGCTCCGGAGCGGGGACCGGATCCGGCTGGGCGGCCTCGACGGCCCGGAGCTCGAGGTCCTGATCGAGCGGACCGGGGCGGTGCCGGTACCGGCGCCGACGGTGGAGCGCCCCGTGCCGACGGCGGCGGCCGGGGACGTGACGGCCCACGCGGAGGCGATGGCCCAGTCGCTCGCGGCCCGACTCCGGCGTGGCCTCCGGGCGAGCCTGGCACTCCCCGCCCTCGGGCCGGGCGCCGAGCGCGCCCTCGAGGGCGGCCACACGGTCACCCTCGTTCGCCAGGCGATGCGCGAGCTCGCGGAATCGGTGCGGCTCGACACCCGCCGGCGCTGGGTGCGCGTGGTGGCGGGGGTCGCCGGGCTCGCGCTGGTGGTGCTGGCCGGGATGGGCGCGGTGATCTGGGTCCAGCACCGCGAGATCCGCGCGCTCCTCGCGACGAAGGCGGAGCTGGACACCGAGATCCGCCGGGTGGACCTCGCGATGCAGGCCGAGGAGGACCCGGCGCGGCTCGAGGCGCTGGGGAACGAGCTCGAGCGCCTCGCCGCGCGGGCGCAGGGCACGCTCGCCGCGCTCCGGCGCGCCGACTCGACCCAGGCGCGGAAGGCCGCCGGCGCGGGCGACTCGCTCGACCAGGACATCCGCGCGATCCTCGCGCGCTTCGACGCGCCCACCTACGCGATCCCGCCCGTGTTCCGGGAACGGGTGGAGTACCACATCGGCGTGCTCCGGCGCGATCCCGGCACCCCGATGGTCTTCCGCCGCAAGGAGCGGCTCTGGCCGATGATCCGCGCCGAGTTCGGGCGCCTCGGCCTGCCGGAGGACATGGCCTACGTCGCGTGGGCGGAGTCGAACTTCGATCCCGATGCGGCGAGCGACGCGGGCGCGAAGGGGATGTGGCAGATGACGGCGACCACCGCCCAGGCGCTCGGGCTGCGCGTGGACGGCGCGGTGGACGAGCGGACCGACCCGGCGCGGCAGACGCGCGCGGCGGCCCGGCACCTCGCGAACCTGCTCGCCGAGTTCGGCGAGGAGTCGTTCATGCTGGCGATGGCGAGCTACAACCGCGGGGAGGAGGGCGTGCGGCGCGCGCTCCGGCAGGTGGCGGCCGAGCCGGGCGGGTTCCGGAAGGACAAGCGGGACTTCTGGCACCTCTACCGGCTGCGCAAGCTGCCGGAGGAGACGCGGGAGTACGTCCCGCGGGTGCTGGCGGCGGCGATCGTGGGGAGCCACCCGGCGCGGTACGGCCTGGCGGCGGCGCCCGGCGGGGGGACGCCGGCGGCGAGCGCGCCCTGACGCCGGCGCGCCGCCGCCGGCGCGCGAGGTCCGGCCCGGACGCGA
>JBAIWX010000184.1:0-19214 GCA_037916975.1 Gemmatimonadales bacterium | reverse complement strand
CGAAGAGGTTGCCGACGCTGACGACCGGCCGCAGGCGCGGCCGGAACGGCCAGGTCACCCTCACGTTGGCGATCCGCGAAGCGCCGGAATTGCACGGGGTCGGGAAATGAGACGCGACGCGGGCCGGTGAATCGTCACCGGCCCGCGGGCGTTCTGAGGGACGTCAGGCTGCTATTCGCAGTACACGTTGAACGTGACCGAGGCCGTCCCGTTCTCCGGCACGTTCGCGACGACCGGATTCGGGCTCGTGACCCGGCAGCCAGCCGGGAAGTACGGCTCGGCGAGGTCGTAGACGCCCACCCACGTGTCGCCGGCGTCGACGGAGGCCTGGACGGTCGTGCCGAAGGACACCAGCCCGCCGCCGCAGTCGTACTGCTCGAAGCAGCCGACGCGGCCCCACTCGATCAGCAGTGACCCCGGCGCCCTCGGACCGCTCGCGACCAGGGACACGCTCAGTGACCCGGTCGGCGTGGGCGGCGGCGCCGCCGGGGGGACGCGGCCGGCCCGCGTCGTCACGCGGAGTGCCTTGGCGATCGTCGCCGTGGAGCCGCCACCGCCCGGCAGGGCCAGCACGAGCTTCAGGTCGTACTCGCCGACCCCGACCGTGTCGGTGATGATGCCGGTCAGGCCCTGCAGTACGGTGTCCTTGGCGCCCGCCTCGAGGCGGAAATCCACCTGCACGGGCAGGGGCTGCCCGCTGGGCCCCAGGAACGTCCCGGCGACGACCCGGGAGAGGCCCGCGCCGGTCACCTGGAACGCGAACTTCGTGCACGCATCACACTCGGCGGCACCGCCCACGATGGCGAACGGCGGTGGCGGCGGCGTCGGCGTGTTGGTCGATTCGCTGCCCGAGCCGCACGCGGCGAGCAGCAGGAGCGCGAACGGGCTGGGAAGACTGCGCATGCGGCGTCCCTCCGGTCGATGGTGGTTCACGTGGTCCTCGGTCGGCCCGTTCACGGGCAGCTCAGGTCGAAGGTCACCTCTGCGGTACCGCCGCTTCGCACGTCGGCCGTGACGGTGCTCGGGCTCGTGAGGGTGCACCCTGCGGGCAGGTACGGTGCGAAGTCGAGGAAGCGCACCGTGTACGAGCCGGATCCGACCGTGATTTCCTGCGTGAGCCCCGAATTCAGCTGCGTGACCGGGCTGCAGTCGGCAAACAAGTCACAGCCCGGGTAGCCGTAGATGTAGGAGCCGGTCAGGCCCGCCGGGCCTCGAAGGCTCACGCGCAGCACCCCCATGGCGGCGGGCACGCAGGTGACCGGGACGTTCACCTCCACGGTCTGCCCGGCGATCGGCGTCACCGAGACCGGCGTGGGGACTCCGACCGAGCAGTTGCCGGGCACGGAGACCCAGAGCGCGAGCGGTGTGGCCGGCGCCTGGATCACGTCCGAACCACCGGCCGGGCCGAACGCGAGGTCGCCGCTGCACACCGTGCCGGAGCAGCCGACGTCGATACCGGTGTTTGCGTCCAGCGGAGAGCCGCTGACCGTGACACTCACGCGCAGGTAGGCCGGGACCTCGCACTTGACCGGGAGCGTGACATCCGTGGTCGAGTCCTTGACCACTCCAGCCAGTACCGGGCCGGCACCGATCGCGCGGCAATTGACCGGGAGGGAAGACAGCCCGACCGAATAGAGGCCGGCCGGCACCGTGAATTGGCCGCTGGTGCCCGTGAGGAGGCGGACGTCTTCGAGGTTGGCGGAGCCAGCGCGCAGCGCCACGGAGAAGCTCGCGGGCGCGTCGGTGCCCGTCACCGCGATGGTGACCCGGAGAGTGCCGGAGGCGGGCGGCGGTGGCGGTGGCGGTGGCGGCGGCGGTGGCGTCCGGGAGGTATCCGGCGGCGGCCCCGCGGGCCGGTTGCCGGTCCCCTTGATCCGCAGCGCCTTCGCGACGAGCACCTGGGTTGACGCGCCGGTGCTCCCCCGGAGCTGGAGCCGCAGCGTGTACTCGCCCGCGGTCACCGTGTCGGTGAAGGCGGCGGTCGCGAGGAGCACGGTCCCGGAGTCGCCGGTGAACTGGCGCAGCCCAATCTGCACCGGCAACGGTTGTGCGCTGGCGCTCCCGCTCACGAAATCCGCCCCGGTCACCTTCCCGACGTCGGGCCCCGCGACGTCGAAGGTGAACTGGGTGCATCCGTCGCACGTGACGGCCCCCCCGAGCACCCGGTAACCGGTCGGGGGAGGGGGAGGGGAAGTCACGGTCGTGTCGGGTTCGGACCCCTTGTAGCAGGCGGCCGCAAGCAGGAGGAGCGGCAGCCCCCTCAGGAGGCGTGGCAAGGCGCGCATGGAAGGGCCCTCGGCAGTGGATGTGGCGTGGGAATCCACGGTCGATTCTACGAACCCCCCGTCCTCAAATCGTCACCACGCCATCCTGCAGTCGGCGGCGCCCGTCCGCGCGAAGCCGGTCCGGCCCGATCGCCGGCCTGGAGCGACCCTTCGGCATGGCGATCCTCCTCGAATCGCTCGTCGCCGCCGACCGTCCCCGCGAGCGGCTCGGTACCCTCGGTCCGGCCGCGCTCACGACGCCCGAACTCCTTGCGGTACTTATTGGTACGGGGTCAGCGGGTCAGGACGTGATGGCCGTTGCGCAGGCCCTGCTCGCCGAGTCGGGCGGGTCGCTCCGGCACCTCGCGGCCCGGCCGGCGGTGGAATGGCAGCGGATCCCGGGGCTCGGTCCGGCCAAGGCCGCCCGACTGCTGGCCGCCCTCGAGCTCGGCGTGCGGGCGGCCCAGGAGGAGCGCCCCCTCCGCCCCCGCATCCACGACCCGGCCGACGTGGTGCGCCTCGTGGCGCCGCGGCTCCGGGACCTCGCGGTCGAGGAGTTCCACCTCCTCGCCCTCGACAGCCAGAGTCAGGTGCTCCGGACGGTCCTCGTCACCCGGGGGCTCCTGAACAGCTCCCTCGTGCACCCCCGGGAGGTGTTCCGGCCGGCCATCGTGGAGGCGGCGGCCGGGGTCATCGTGGTCCACAACCACCCGAGCGGCGATCCGACCCCCTCGGCGGAGGACCGGGCGGTGACCCGGCAACTGCGGGCGGCGGGCCAACTGCTGGACATCCCGCTCTACGACCACGTGATCGTGGCGGGGGACCGCTGGACCTCCCTGGCGCAGGCGGGGCTGCTGTAGCCCGCGCCCCAGTGCACGTGGGCGGGGGGGGGCGGGGCCCGGCCGGAGGGGGGAGGGACCCCCGGCAGGACGCATCACGTTGACGCCGGGGAGCTTCCGGGGCATCCTACCTGTTCGGCCCCAAGGGCCGGGGAGGAGCCCCCGTGACGGTCACCCGACCGGAACTCGCCGACGCCGCGCCGGAGCTGCGCCGCCTGCTCGAGCCGCATGCGGAGCGGCTCGACCTGGCGTTGCTGGACCGTGCGCTCCGGTTCAGCATCGAGGCGCACCGGGGGCAGAAGCGGGTGTCGGGGGAGGACTTCGTCTCCCACTCGATCGCCGTCGCGCAGATCCTCGCCGAGCAGCTCCTCGACACGACCTCGATCGCCGCGGCACTCCTCCACGACGTGGTGGAGGACTCCGACGTCCGCGTCGAGGACATCGCGCGGGAGTTCGGGCCCGAGATCGCGGGCATCGTGGACGGGCTCACGAAGATCTCCCACCTCACCTTCCGCTCCTCGACCGAGGAGCAGGTCGAGAACTACCGGAAGCTCCTTCTCTCGATCGCGAAGGACGCGCGGGTCATCATCATCAAGCTCTGCGACCGCCTGCACAACATGCGGACGCTCGACCCGCTCGCCCCGGAGAAGCGGCAGCGGATCGCGCTCGAGACGCGGGAGATCTACGCGCCGCTCGCGCACCGCTTCGGCATGGCGCGCATCAAGGCGGAGCTCGAGGACCTGACCTTCAAGTACCTCGAGTCGGACGAGTACCGGCAGCTCGCGGGCACCGTGGCGTCCAAGAAGGCGGTGCGCGAGCAGATGATCCTCAAGCTCAAGACGCCGCTCGAGTACGAGCTCCGCCGCGCCGGGCTCGAGTGGTTCGACGTGACGGGCCGCCCGAAGCACCTCTGGTCCATCTACCAGAAGATGCGGAAGCGGAACAAGCCGTTCGACGAGATCTACGACCTGATGGCGGTGCGGGTGATCGTGCGCTCGGTGCCCGAGTGCTACCACGTCCTGGGGATCATCCACCACAACTGGACGCCGCTGCAGGACCGGATCAAGGACTACATCGCGAGCCCCAAGTCGAACGGCTACCAGTCGCTGCACACGACGATCTTCGGCCCGGGCGGCCAGCTCTTCGAGGTGCAGATCCGCACCCAGGAGATGCACCGCACCGCCGAGTACGGCATCGCGGCCCACTGGATCTACAAGAAGGACGGCTCCCGCGACGCGATCGAGGACCACCTGGGCTGGTTCCGCCAGCTCCTCGAGCTGCAGCAGGACACGCACAGCGCCGAGGAGTTCCTCGAGTTCCTCAAGATCGACCTCTACCAGGACGAGATCTTCGTCTTCACGCCCCAGGGGGACGTGAAGCGGCTCCCGAAGGGCGCCACGCCGATCGACTTCGCCTACCACGTGCACACGCGCGTCGGCGAGCGGTGCGCGGGGGCCAAGGTCAACGGCCGCATCGCGCCGCTCCACCGGGAGCTCAAGAACGGCGACACGGTCGAGATCCTCACCAACCCGAACGCCAAGCCCTCGCGCGACTGGCTCAACCACGTCCGCACCGCGCGCGCCCGGCACAAGATCAAGCAGTGGATCAAGCAGGAGGAGGAGGTCGTCAGCCGCCAGCTCGGCGTGGAGATCCTCGAGCGCGAGGTGAAGCGGCGCCGGCTCGAGCCGCCGGGCGAGGACCGCCTCGAGCGGGCGGCGCAGGCGCTCTCGCTCGCCGACGCGCGCGGCCTCGAGATCGCCATCGGCCGCGGCGAGGTGGCGACGGGGCAGGTGATCCGCGCCCTCTACCCGGACCTCCCGCACGACGAGCTGCAGGAGCCGAAGCCGACCGTCTTCGGGCGGGTCATCGACCGGATCCGCCTCGGGCGCGGCATCAAGATCCAGGGCGTGGACGGGCTCATGGTCCGCTACGCCCAGTGCTGCCAGCCGGTCCCGGGCGACAACGTCGTCGGCTACGTGACCCAGGGGCGCGGCATCTCGATCCACCGCGCCGACTGTCCCAACCTCCTCACCCTCGCCGGCGACGACCGGCGCGTGGAGATCGACTGGCACGAGAACGAGGGGGAGTCGTTCGTCGTGCGGCTCATCGTGAACGGGAACGACCGCCGCGGCCTCTACGCCGACCTCATGCAGGCGATCAGCGCCTCCGGCACCAATATCAAGGCGGCCGACATCCACACGAAGGACGGCGCCGTCTTCGGCAACGTCTTCGTGGAGGTGGACAACCTTCCGCACCTCGAGAAGGTCATCAAGGCGATGCGCCGCGTGAAGGGCGTCTCCCTCGTGGACCGGCACGAGGAAGGGCACGCCCAGGCCCGGGCCGGCTGACCTCCCGCGCGCACCGGCGCCGCCCCGACCGCACGACATGACCGTGCCCCCGCCCCCCGAGGGCCTCGCCGAGGCGCTCGCCGGCCGCTACGCGCTCGAGCGCGAACTGGGCCGGGGCGGCATGGCCACCGTGTGGCTCGCCCGCGACCTCCGCCACGACCGCCCCGTCGCCATCAAGGTGCTCCGCCCGGAGCTCGGTGCGGCGATCGGCGCCGAGCGCTTCCGCCGCGAGATCCGCCTCACCGCCGGCCTCCAGCACCCCAACATCCTGCCGCTCCACGACTCGGGCGAGGCGGCGGGGCGCCTCTGGTACGTGATGCCGTACGTCGCGGGCGAGACGCTCCGTGCGCACCTCGCGCGGACGGGGCCGCTGCCGGTGGACGAGGCGCTCGGGCTCGTCGCCGAGATCGGCGGGGCGCTCGCGCATGCGCACCGGCACGGGATTGTCCACCGCGACGTCAAGCCGGAGAACGTGCTCCTCGCCGACGGGCATGCGCTCGTCGCCGACTTCGGGATCGCGCGCGCGGCGGGCGGCGAGCGGCTCACGGAGACCGGCCTCGCCCTCGGCACCCCCGCCTACATGAGCCCCGAGCAGGTGTCCGGGGACGCGGTGGACGCGCGGAGCGACCAGTACGCGCTCGCGGCGCTCGCGTGGGAGCTCCTCACGGGGGAGCCGCCGTACACGGGGCCCACCGCGCAGTCGGTGGCGGCCAAGCATGTCGCGCAGCCGGTGCCTTCCGTCCGCACCACGCGCGCGACCGTGCCGGAGCACGTGGACCGCGCGCTCCAGCGGGCGCTCGCCAAGCTGCCGGCGGACCGCTTCCCCGAGATGGCGGACTTCGTGGACGCGCTGCTGCACCCGCCCGCGCACGACACCGTCGCCGTGTCCCCGGCCCGGCGCGGCGCAGGCCGTCGCGGCGTGCGGGCGCTCGCGGCCCTCGCCGTGATCGTCGCGGGGGCGGCGGCGGGCTGGTGGCTCGTGCGGGGACGCGCCCGGCCGTCGGGGCTCGACCCCGACGCGGTGGTGGTGGTCCCGTTCCGGGTGGAGGGGGCCGACCCCTCGCTCACCTACCTCGGCGAGGGAATGGTGGACCTGGTCGCGGCGAAGCTCCCGGGCGGCGGCGGCCTCCGTGCCGTGGCGCCCCGGGCCACGCTCGCGGCCTGGCGCTCGGAGACGCGAAGCGGCGACGGCGACCCGGCCCGCGCCGTCGCCCGGCGCCTGCAGGCCGGGCTCGTCCTCGACGGCAGCGTCGTCGGTACAGCCGGCCGCCTCACGCTCACCGGCGCGCTGCGCGACGCGGCGACCGGGAGCACTGCCGGGTCCGGCCAGGTCACGGGGCCCGCGGACAGCCTGCCCGCGCTGGTGGACCGGCTCGTGGTCGCCCTCCTCGCCGGGCGCGGCGGCGTCACGACGCAGCAGCTCGCCGGGATGACCTCGGTGCCGGCGCTCCGCGAGTACCTCGCCGGCCTGCAGGCGCACCGCGCCGCGAAGTACGTCGAGGCGCTCCAGCACTTCGACGCGGCGCTGCGCGAGGACTCGACCTTCGCCCTCGCCGCGATGGCGGCGATCCCGTCGGCGTGGCGCGGGGCGGACCAGCCCGTGAACCGGGCGATCGCCGAGCGCGCCTTCCGGCTGCGGGGCCGGCTGCATGGCGCCGACTCGGCGATGCTGGTGGGATACCTCGGCGCCAGCTTCCCCGACGTCCGCACCCAGGTCGAGAACATCAACGACTGGGAGCGGATCACGCAGGTGGCGCCCGACCGCGCCGAGGCCTGGTTCGAGCTGGGTGACCGGCAGCTGCATCAGGGGCTCGTCAACGACATCCCGAACGCGCTCGGCCGGGCGAAGCAGAACCTGCAGCGCGCCCTGGCGCTCGACTCCTCGCTCGCGATCGCGGTGGACCACCTGCTCATGCTGGCGCTGCACGAGGGCGACAGCGCCGCGGCCCGGACGCTCGCGCCCCTGTACGAGCGCACCGGCAGCCGCGGGGACTGGTCGGGGGCGTACCAGTGGCTCCTCGCCGTCGCCACGCGCGACACCGCGGCACTCGCGCGCGCCCGCGCCGACGTCCCGAAGATGCCGAGCCCGAGCCTCGACCGGATCGTGGGACTGGCCCTGCTCGAGGGCGGGACGATCGAGGACGCCGAGGCCGCCTCCGCCGAGCTGCTGCGCCGCGCGGGCACGGAGCAGGAGACGCGCGTCTCGGAGTACCGCGCGCGGATGGTGGCGTACGCCGGCGGGCATCCGCTCCGGGCCGCGGAGGCGGGCCAGCGCCAGGTCGCCGCAGGGTCGCCGCCCGCGCTCGTGGCCTACATGGACGCGCTCGCGGCCGACCTGTGGGACGGCGACGCGGCGACGGGAGCGGCGGCGCGCGCGCGGCTCGCCGTGCTGCCCGCCGACACCGCCGACTTCCGCCGGGACGCGCCGGGGTTCGCCGCGTGCGCCGCCGGCATCCACGGCATCGGGACCGAGGACTCCGCCGCCGTGCGCGCGGCGCGCCGGCGCTTTGACGCCCTCCTCCCGCGCACGCCGCGGGCGACCACGATGGACGGCGACCGGCGGCTGTGCGCGAGCGTGCTCGACGCGGCGCTCGCGGTGGCGGCGCACCGGCCCGACGCCCGCCTCCTGCTGGCGCGGGCCGACTCGATCTGGGTCTACTCGCTGACGGCCGTCTGGTGGTACTACACGCCGGTCGTGGGCCGGCTCTACGACGCCATCGGCGAGCCGCGCGAGGCGCTCCGCGTCTTCCGCCGGCGCTTCGTCGCGAGCAACGACCCGGGCGAGGCGGCCGGCCTCACGACGCTCCTGCGCGAGGAGGGCCGCCTCGCCGCCTCCCTCGGCGATCGCGAGGGCGCCATCGCCGCGTATCGCCGCTACCTCGACCTCCGCCTCCGGCCCGACCCGGCCCTCGTCCCGCAGCGCGACTCCGTGCGCGCGGCGCTCGACGAGCTGCTGCGCGGGCCTGGCGGCGACTTCACCCGACGACACTGACGCATGGCCCACTGGATCCTGAAGACGGAGCCGTCCGAGTACTCCTTCGCGCAGCTCCGGGCCGACCGGCGCACCGCCTGGACCGGCATCACGAACGCGCAGGCGCTCATCCACCTCCGCACGATGGCGGTGGGGGACGAGTGCCTCATCTACCACACCGGTGGCGAGAAGGCGCTCGTGGGACGGGCGACGGTGGTGAAGGCGGCCTATCCCGATCCCGCCCGTGACGACCCGAAGCTCGTGGCGGTGGACGTCGCCGCCGGCGCGCCGCTCCCCCAGCCGGTGCCGCTCGCGGCGATCAAGGCCGACCCGGCCTTCCGGGAGCTCGGGCTGGTCCGGCAGTCGCGGCTCTCGGTGGTGCCGGTGCCGCCCCCGATGTGGCGGCGGCTCCTCGCGATGGCCGGGGAGGGCTAGCCCCCCGCGACGGGACATCGCCCCGGTTCCCGAACAGACCCCGAACCGGGTATATTGCCGCCATGTCGAGCCAAGTCTTCGAGGTCGTCGCCCCCTTCGCCCCCGCCGGCGACCAGCCCAAGGCGATCGCCGAGCTCTCGGCGGGGCTCGCCCGGGGGGAGCGCTACCAGACGCTCCTCGGCGTGACCGGCTCGGGCAAGACGATGACGCTCGCGCACGTCGTGGCCGCCGCGCGGAAGCCGACGCTCGTCCTCTCCCACAACAAGACGCTCGCCGCGCAGCTCTACGGCGAGCTCCGCCAGTTCCTCCCGCACAACGCGGTCGAGTACTTCGTCTCGTACTACGACTACTACCAGCCGGAGGCGTACGTCCCCGCGACCGACGTGTACATCGAGAAGGACGCGTCGATCAACCAGGACATCGAGCAGCTGCGCCTGCGCGCCACGTCGAGCCTCATGGAGCGCGAGGACGTGGTGATCGTCGCCACGGTGAGCGCCATCTACGGCCTCGGCGACCCGGCCGAATACCGCCGGCTGATGGTCACCGTGAAGCGCGGCGAGCAGCGGGGCCGGGACGCGATCCTCGCCGAGCTCGTGCGCATCCAGTACGCGCGGAACGACGTGAGCTTCGAGCCCGGCACCTTCCGGGTGCGGGGCGACTCGGTCGAGATCTTCCCTGCCTACATGGAGCAGGCCTACCGGGTGGAGCTCTGGGGCGACGAGGTGGAGCGGGTGAGCCGCATCGACCCGCTGACGGGCTCGACGATCGCCGTGCTCGACCAGTGCGCCATCTGGCCCGCGCGGCACTTCGTGACCCAGCGGCCGACCGTGGAGCGCGCCGTCAAGGCCATCCGCGAGGAGCTCGCCGTGCGCCTGCAGGAGCTCCGCGCCGCCGGGAAGCTCCTCGAGGCGCAGCGGCTCGAGTCGCGCACCACCTTCGACATCGAGATGCTCCTCGAGGTCGGCACCTGTGCCGGCATCGAGAACTACTCGCGGCACCTCACCGGGCGGCGCCCCGGCGAGCGCCCCGCCTGCCTCCTCGACTACTTCCCCGAGGACTTCCTCGTCGTGGTGGACGAGTCGCACGTCTCGCTGCCGCAGATCGGCGGGATGTTCAACGGCGACCGGGCGCGGAAGCTGACGCTCGTGGAGTACGGCTTCCGGCTGCCGAGCGCGCTCGACAACCGCCCGCTCCAGTTCGACGAGTTCATGGGGCTCGTCCCGCGGATGATCAACGTCTCCGCGACGCCGGGGGAGCTCGAGCTGCGCCTCTCGGGCGGCGTGGTCGTGGAGCAGATCATCCGGCCGACGGGGCTCGTGGACCCCGAGGTGGACGTGCGCCCGGTGAAGGGCCAGGTGGACGACCTGCTGCACGAGATCCGCGCGCGCGTGGCGCGGCGGGAGCGGGTCCTGGTCACGACCCTCACCAAGCGCATGGCCGAGGACCTGACCGACTACCTGCAGCAGGCGGGCGTGCGGGTGCGCTACCTGCACTCCGACATCGACGCGATCGAGCGGATGGAGATCCTGCGCGGCCTGCGGCTCGGCGACTTCGACGTCCTCGTCGGCATCAACCTGCTGCGCGAGGGGCTCGACCTCCCCGAGGTGTCGCTGGTCGCGATCCTGGACGCCGACCAGGAGGGGTTCCTGCGGAGCGACCGGTCGCTGGTGCAGACGATCGGGCGGGCCGCGCGCAACGTGAACGGCCGCGCCATCCTGTACGCGGACCAGGTCACGGGCTCGATGCAGCGTGCGCTCGACGAGATGACGCGGCGCCGCGCGATCCAGCAGGCGTACAACGCCGAGCACGGGATCGTCCCGCGGTCGATCGTGAAGTCGCTCGACGAGGTGAAGCTCTCGACCCGCGTCGCCGACGCCCGCACCGAGAAGCCGAAGGCGGCGAAGGGCCGCGAGGCCGCACTGGACGCGCACGACCCGGCCCAGCGCCGCACCCTGATGGCCGACCTCGAGCGCCGGATGCGGGAGGCGGCGGCCAACCTCGACTTCGAGGAGGCCGCGCTGCTCCGCGACCAGCTCAACGAGCTGCGGGCCCTCGAGGCCCCCGACGTGCGCCGGGGCGGGGCGGCCGCGCCGCCGCGCCGGGGTGGCGCGCGGGCGCGCGGGCGGGCATGATCCGGCCGTTCACCGAGGCGGAGCTCGGGGCGGAGGGGGAACGGCTCGGCCGCGCGCTCCCGCCCCGGGCCGTCGTGCACCTCGAGGGCGAGCTCGGCGCCGGGAAGACGACGCTGGTGCGCGCCCTGGCGCGCGGGCTCGGCGTGCACGAGGCGGTCTCGAGCCCGACCTATGCGCTGGTGCACCGCTACGAGGGGCGCCGCGGGCCCGTCTTCCACCTCGACTGCTATCGCCTCCGCGCGCCGGACGAGGCCGCCGACCTCGACTGGGAAGGGCTCGAGCGGGAGGGCGACGCGCTGCTCATCGAGTGGCCCGAGCGCGCGGCGGGCTGGGTGCCGCCCGCCACGCTGCGGCTCCGGCTCCACCACCTCGCCGACGAGGGGCAGCGGGGGCTCGAGGTGGTCGGGTGATCCTCGCCCTCGACACCGCGAGCGACCGCCTCTCGGTGGCGCTCGGCGCCACGGCGGCGGACGCGCTCACCGCCCACGTGGACGGCGCCCGGCGCCACGCCGCGGAGGTGTTGCCGGCGGTGCAGCGCCTCCTCGATCACGCGGGCGTCAGCCTCGACGCGGTCGGGGGCGTCGTCGTGGCCGACGGTCCCGGGAGCTTCACGGGACTCCGCGTCGCGGCGAGCGTGCTCAAGGCGCTCGTGGCGGCGCGCGGCATCGCCGCGTGGCGGGCCCCGTCGCTCATGGCGCGCGCCGCGGCGCTCGGGCCGGGAGCCGGGCCGGTCGTCGCGCTCGCCGACGCGCTCCGCGGCGAGGCGTACGGGGCGGTGTACGAGGTCGGCCCGGCCGGCGTCTCCACGCGCGTGCCGCCCGCCGCCCGCACCGTGGCGGCGTTGCGCAGGCTCGAGCCCCGACCCGCGGCCGTCGTGGGGCTCCTGCCGCCGGCGCTCCGCGAGGAAGCCGCCGGCTGGGCGCCGCAGGTCGTCCTCGACCGGCCCGTCGAGGCGCGCTGGCTGCTCGACCTCGTGGGCAGGGACGGCGGTGCCGTCCGCATCGACCGACCGGAGGAATGGGAACCCGACTATGGCCGCCCCGCCGAAGCACAGGCCCGCTGGGAAGCCCGGCACGGACGCCAGCTTCCTGATCCGGCGCGCGCAGGCGGCTGACGCGCCGCCGATCGCGGCGCTCGAGCGGGCCTGCTTCTCCGATCCGTGGTCGGAGACCTCCTTCCGGGAGGCGCTCGAGAGCCCGTGGTCGTTCGGGCTCGTCGCCGAGGCGGCGGGTGGACTCGCGGGCTATCTTGTCGGGCGGGACGTGGCCGGCACCGGCGAGGTGCTGAACCTCGCGGTCGCGCCGGCGTGGCGGCGGCGGGGCGTTGCGCGGGCCCTGCTGGACCAGGGCCTCGAGGTGCTGTCCGCACGCGGGGCGGGGGAGGTCTTCCTCGAGGTGCGGGTCTCGAACCAGGCCGCGCAGGCGCTCTACGTCGCCGCGGGCTTCCGCCCGACCGGCATGCGCGCCGACTACTACCGGAACCCGCGCGAGGACGCGCTGGTCCTCCGGCTGGGACTCGGCAGCCGGGCGTAGCTATGGGCGTCCCGGCGCTCGATTGATGGACGCACGGACCGCTCGCGGCGCGATCGTGGACGAGTCCGCAGGCGCAACTGACTCATCATCCGTACCGTGGAGGCATCCGTGAGCCGCAGCTTGAACAAGGTGATGCTGATCGGGAACCTCGGCGCCGATCCCGAGGTCCGCAGCACGCAGAACGGCGGCCGCGTGGCGACGCTCTCGATCGCCACGAGCCGGCAGTGGAAGGGGCAGGACGGCAACATGCAGGAGAAGACGGAGTGGCACCGGGTGGTGCTGTGGAACTCCAACTACTCCAAGCTCGCCGACATCGCCGAGAAGTACTGCAAGAAGGGCGACAAGGTCTACGTCGAGGGGAGCATCGAGTACCGCTCCTGGCAGGATCGCGAGGGCCAGACGAAGTACACCACCGAGATCCGCGCGAACGAGCTCATCCTCATCGGCGGCCGAGGCGGCAACGGCGGCGGCGAGTCGTTCAGCGCCCCCGCGCGCAGCTCGGCGCCGGTGGCGGCCAAGGCCGCGGCCAAGTCGGACGACGAAATGGGCGACTTCCCGAGCGCGCTCGACGAGGGCGACGACGACCTGCCGTTCTGATCGGGGCGGTCGCCCCGCGGCGGCGCCGTCGAGGATCGCCGTGTCGTGAGGACGGGCCAGCCCACCCACCGGCCAGTGGATCCCTTCCGGGATTCGCTGGCCGGTTCCGTTCCGGGCGCGCGCGCCGGGCCGTCTTCTCCGGGGGGGCCCGGCTCAGGCTGGGAGCTGACGAGGGCGCGGGCTGGGGAGTCTGCCAGAGATTGCGCCATCCGCGACCCCTCCCGGGTGGGGACGGGACCAGCGGCTGGCGCCCAAAGCCATGCCATTAGGCACTTTAGGCCGATGCCCTGGGCGTGCAAGGCATGGCGCTGATCTTGCTTCTCTCATACATTCGATCGTCGGGCGTGGCGAATCGTCGCGATTTGCCGCCCCGAGCGCGTCCGTTCCGAACCCAGCTCGGAGACATCGATGCCGCGTCCTCACTCCGCCGCGCCGCGGTCCGTCGCCCGGTCGCTCCGGACCCTTCTCGTGGGTTCGCTGCTGGCCCTGCCGGGCCTGGCGCTCGCGCAGGGAGCCACCCCGCAGACCCACACGGTGAAGCCGGGCGACACGCTCTGGTCGCTCGCGCAGCAGTACCTGGGCGATCCGCTCCTGTGGCCGGAGATCTACCGGCTCAACACCGACGTGGTCGAGGATCCGCACTGGATCTATCCCGGCGAGGTGCTTCGGCTGAACCCGTCGGCCGGTGTCTCGGCCGTCCCGGCGCAGGACACGCCCGCGCCCGTCGCCGCGGCGCCGGCCGAAGCGCCCGCCGGGGCCCCTCCCGCGGCGGGTGAGCCTGCCCCCGAGGCCGCTGCCCCGGCGGCGATGCCGGCCGAGGAGCCGGCCGAGGACCAGGCGGCGATCTTCCCCTCGGGGCGCCGCGTGAACTCGGTCGAGATGACGCTGCGCGCCTACACCGAGCGCAACTACCGCCCGCTCCGCCGGAGCGAGTTCTACCGCGCGGGCTTCCTGACCGAGGGCCAGCGCCTGCCGTTCGGCCGGGTGCTCGGGCGCACCGCGCCGTCGCAGATCAATGCGCGGCAGAACAACGGCTGGATGCGGCTCTACGACGAGGTCGCGCTCTCGCCCCCGCCGGGCGCCCAGTACAACGTGGGCGACAGCCTGCTCCTCGCCACGCTGCCGAGCGAGATCGAGGATTACGGCGACGTGGTGCACCCCACCGGCGTCGTGCGCGTCATCCGGGTCGACGCCGGCCGGCCGATCGGCTCGGTGGTGCAGGCCTTCGACGCCATCACGCTCGGCCAGTACGTCCTGCCGCTCGAGGCATACGCCGACGGCGGCAACGCCCGCGCGGTGCCCGTCGCGGACGGCGTCGAGGGCCGCGTCATCGGCTGGCAGGACCGCATGGACCTCACCACGCCGCAGAAGTACCTCTTCCTCGACCGCGGCCGGAAGGACGGGCTGGCGAAGGGCGACCTGGTCGAGCTGCGCCGGAAGCCGGGCCTCCTGAAGGACGGCACCGTGGCGACGGACGAGCCGATCGCCCTGCTCCAGGTGGTGCACGTGCGGGACCGGAGCGCCACGGCCATCGTCCTCACGGAGCGCTACGGCGACATCCCGGTGGGGACCCGGGCGCGCCAGGTGGCCAAGCTGCCCAGCTGACCCGGCGTCCGGCTTCGAGCCCCGCGCGGCGTCCCGGCGATCGGCCGGGGCGCCGCGAGTCGTTCGGGGGTACTGCGCGGTTCCGCTCGCGGGGGTGCCGTCTATATTGCGGGACGTCGCGGCCCGATGCGGCTGCCAGGGCGCAACTTGAGACCACGAGGCCACATGCGCGGACGGGTGCTCGTCACCGGCGGGGCGGGGTTCATCGGCTCCCACATCGCGGAGCTGTACCTCGCGGAGGGGTGGGAGGTGACGGTCCTCGACGACCTCTCCCGCGGCCACCAACGGAACGTCCCGCGCGGCGCGCGCTTCGTGCAGGCCGACATCCGCTCCGACGAGGCCCGGGCCCTCCTCGCCGGGGGCGGCTTCGACGTCCTCAACCACCACGCGGCCCAGATCGACGTCCGCGTCTCGGTGGAGCGCCCCTCGTTCGACGCGACCATCAACGTCGTCGGCTTCGTGAACCTCCTCGAGGGGGCGGCGGCCGGGAAGGTGAAGCGCGTCGTCTTCGCCTCGAGCGGCGGGACCGTCTACGGCGACCCCGCGCAGGTCCCCACGCCGGAGACGGCCCCCAACGCGCCGATCTCGCCGTACGGCGCGAGCAAGCTCGCCGGTGAGCACTACCTCCGCATGCTCGGGATGCTCCACGGCTTCGAGGGGGTGGCCCTCCGCTACAGCAACGTCTTCGGGCCGAGGCAGGACCCGAAGTCGGAGGCGGGGGTGGTGTCCATCTTCGTCTCGCGGCTCCTCGAGGGACGCCCGCTCACCGTCTTCGGGGACGGGAAGCAGACGCGGGACTACGTCTACGTCGGCGACGTGGCGCGTGCCAACCTGCTCGCGAGCACCGTCCCGCTCCCGCCGGCCGACGCCCACGAGGCCCGGGCCTTCAACATCGCGACCGGCCGGGAAACGACGGTGCTCGAGCTCGCCGCGATCGCGGGCCGCGTGCTGCGGAAGCCGGTGACGGTGGAGCACGCCCCGGCGCGCGCCGGCGAGCTCCTGCGCAGCTGCCTGGACGTGGCCAAGGCGGAGTCGCTCCTCGGCTGGGCCCCCCGGCACGGCGTGGAGGACGGCCTGCCCGCGCTGGTGGAGTGGTTCCGCCGGGAGGCGGCGTGATGCTCCAGACGGGAGGCGCCGTCGCGCGCACGCCGCTCGAGCTCATCCTCATCTCGAGCACCGAGACGAAGGTCGTCCTCGCGGTCATCGCGCTCTTCTCGCTCGTCGGCTGGTTCCTCATCGTCATGAAGTGGTGGCAGTTCCGGGCGGTGCACCGGCAGGCGGACCGCTTCTTCGCCGAGCTCGAGCGCACCACGCGGCTGCAGGACGCCTACCACGCGGTGATGAAGCAGCCCCCCTCGCCGTACAACCGGCTCTTCCGCGAGGCGCTCACGTTCTACACCGAGCTCCGGCCGGGCGCGCTCAAGGACGACGCGGCGCCGAAGGCGTCGCTCACGACGACGCAGCTCGAGGCGCTCAAGCTCGTGCTCGCGAAGGAGGTCTCGGCGGAGAAGGACCTCCTGAGCCACTACGTGCCGTGGCTCGCCACCATCGGCTCGGTGAGCCCGCTCCTCGGCCTGCTCGGCACGGTGCTCGGCGTGATGGACGCGTTCATCGGCATCTCGGCCAAGGGGTCGGGCAACCTGAGCGCGGTGGCGCCGGGCGTCGCCGAGGCGCTCGTCACGACGGTGGCGGGGCTGGCTGCGGCGATCCCCGCGGTCATCGCGTACAACATCTACGTCAGCCGCGTGCGCCTCATCGCCGGCGAGCTCGAGGGCTTCGCGAGCGAGCTCATCGGCACGATGGCGCGCGAGGGGCTGGTCTAGGGTGGCGGGCCTGGGCGGGCTGGGCGAGCAGGGGGACCTCCCCCTCACGGCGGACGTGAACGTCACGTCGCTCGTGGACGTGGCGTTCGTGCTGCTCATCATCTTCATGATCGCCGCGCCGATCATGCAGGGCGGGGTGGACGTCGAGCTGCCGAAGGCGGAGGCGCGCCCCCTCACGGCGAAGGAGGGGATGGTCGTCTCGCTCGACCGGACCGGGCGCATCTTCATCGACGACACGCCGGTGACCTACCGCGACTTCCGCGCGACCTTCCGCTCCATCGTCGCCACGCGGAAGCCGGACGCGGTCTACCTCCGGGCCGACAGCCGCGTCCCCTACGGCGAGGTGGCGCGCGTGATCGCCGTGGTGCGCACCGCCGGGGTGAACAGCCTCGGCCTCGTCGCGGAGGACGAGGAGGCGCCGTGAGGGGCCGGGCGCTCGCCCTTCCCGACCGCGCGGGGGCGCGTGCCGGGATGGCCGGTACGCTCCTCGTGCACGGCGCGCTCGTCGCCCTCGCGATCGCGGCCTTGCCCCACCACGTGAGCGGCCCGCCGGTGTACGCGGTGGAACTGGTGGCGGCCCCGCTTCCCACGGACGTCCGCCGTGCCGCCCCCGAGGCGGTGCCGCGGCCCCCGGCTCCCGAGCTCGCGCCGGCGCCGAAGCCCGAGGCGAAGCCGACGAAGACCGCGCCGGCGAAGCCGAAGCCCAAGGCGCCGGAGCGGACGGCCCCGAAACCGAAGGCGGTCGAGCCGCAGGCCTCGCGCGAGCCGACGCCGGTCACCCGCTCGCAGGCCCAGCCGCTCCCGGGGGAGACGCCCTCGACCGGCACGGACGTCGCGACCATCAAGACGCCCGGGCTCGCGTTCCCGTTCCCGGAGTACCTGCGGAACATCATGAACCAGGTGCTCCGCCGCTGGACCCAGCCACAGAACCGCGCGCTGCGCGCGGAGGTGGCGTTCCTCATCCTGAAGGACGGCAGCGTGAAGGACATCCGCTTCGTGACCCGCTCGGGCAACTTCGCCTTCGACCTGGAGGCGCAGGGCGCCATCGAGGCCGCCGGCAACGCCCAGGCATTCGGTCCCCTCCCGGACGGGTGGGATGCCAATGTCCTGCCCGTGACCTTCGTGTTCGAGCCCCGCCGGTGAGGCGCATCACGGCGGTGGCGGCGCTCCTCGCGTTCTGTGCGGGCGCTGCGGTGGCCCAGGACACGACGCGTGCCCCGGAAGGGGTGCGGGTGGTGCTCAAGTACGAGCCGGGCTCGCGGCCGGGCCTCGTGCTGGTGCCCGGCCCGGGACTCGACACGGTGCGCGCGATCCTCAAGCGCGACCTCGACTTCAGCGACCGCTTCGAGACCATCGTCGTCCCGGACGCGGGGACGCCGCTCCCCGGCGGCAAGGCCGGCGCCGAGCTTGCCGGGCCCGCGGGGATCAACGTGGAGCTCTACCGGAAGTTCGGCGCCGCATACGCGGTGGATCTCGTCCCCTCCGCGCTCGGCGCCAGGGTGCGCCTCTGGGACCTGGCGGGCGGCCGGCTCGTGAACCAGGTGGACGCGGCATTCGGGGCCCCGACCGACGCGGGCACCCGGCTGCAGGCCCACAAGGTGAGCGACGAGATCGTGCGCTGGGTCACCGGCACCGCCGGCGTCGCGGCCACGCGGCTCGCCTTCGTGGCCGGCGGGCGCATCTACGTGGTGGACTCGGACGGCTACGGCCTCCGGGCCGTGACGCCGGACGGGCAGACCTCGCTCTCGCCCGCCTGGTCGCCGGACGGGACCCGGCTGGCCTTCACGCGGCTGGGCGACGGCCGGGGGCCGGTGCTGGTGCTCACCCTCGCGACGGGCGCCACGAGCACGGTGCCGGGCACGCAGGCGGGGCTCAACATCACGCCGGCATGGTCCCCGGACGGACGGCTGCTGGCCTACGCCAACTCGAGCGAGCAGGGCACGAACATCCAGGTCGCCAACGTCGCCGACAACTGCTGCGTGCAGCGGTTGACCACGGGTCGCTTCGCGGATAACCTCTCGCCCACGTTCTCCCCCGACGGGCGGCGCCTCGCGTTCGTCTCGACGCGCGCGGGCCCGCCGCAGGTCTACGGGATGGGGGTGGACGGGGCGGGGCAGGAGCTCTTCGTGCCCTTCGACTACGGCGCCACGGGCAGCTCCAACGCGCCGGAGTGGTCTCCCGACGGCGCCTCGATCGCCTTCCACCGGGAGGTGGCGGGGAGCCCGCAGATCTTCGTGATGGACGTGGCCTCGCGGCGCGTCCGCCAGCTGTCGTCGTCGGGGCGCAACGAGGACCCGACGTGGGCGCCCGACGGGCGCCACCTGGCGTTCGTCTCGGACCGGACGGGCCGACGCCAGCTGTGGATCATCGACGTGGACACCGGCCGTGTCCGCCAGCTCGTGGCGCCCGGCGCCACACGGCTTCCGGCCTGGTCGCGCCGCCTGGGGGATCCCGGCGCGCGGCCCAACCCCTGACCCCCTGTCTGGAGACCGACCGATGCGCCGTTCCCTCCTGAGCGCCGTCGCCGCCGCCGCCCTGCTCGCCGCCTGCGGCGGGAAGCAGCCCCCGGAGCAGCCCGCGCCCCAGCCGGCCCCGCAGCCCGCCCCCGCGCCGGCACCCGCGCCCGCCCCGGCGCCGACCGACGACCGTGCCGCCCGCGAGGCCGCCG